>NZ_NCKN01000409.1 GCF_002257455.1 Microbacterium sp. 13-71-7 | reverse complement strand
CCTTCATCGTGTCCGCCGTGATGGGCTGGCCCACGTGGGTGAGCATGTCATCGAAAGCGCGGAAGTGATTGTCCGTCTCGATGACGTCGTCGACGAGCGCATCACCGGAGACCGTGCGGGTCTCGTAGAGGTAGCGGGTCTGCTCCTCGGTCAGCTGGGAGCCTTCGATGCGGTTCGAGTTGTATGCCAGCTGCACCTGCGTGAGGTGATAGATGCCGCCTTTCATCTTCGCCAGTCGCTGCTGCTGCAGGGTCTCGGCGAACACGGCGGAGTCGATTCTGTACTCGTCCGGCAAGGCGACCTCTGGTTCACTGTGAGCGGTCTCGGCGAACTGCCCATTGCGTTGCCTGGGCTGCTCACTGGTCATGGTCCCATTATGCGCGGGGTGTGTCCGAGCGGCGCGACAGCGCGCGTTCGACGCGCTGCTCGATGAGCGGGATGAACTCGCTCTCAGCTTCGATGATGGTGACCTCACGCCCCAAGTCGATGGCGGCCTCCGCGGTCGTTCCTGACCCGCCGAACGGGTCCAGGATGACTTGCCCCGGCATGCTCACCAGATTCACCAGCCAGTGCATCACCGTTAGTGGCTTCACGGTCGAGTGCTTCGTGCCGTCGGGCGCGACCGGGCGTTCCTTGGCGGTTGCGCGGCCGGCGTAGTGGAAGCCTGCCTGGCCCGCGAGGAGCAGGTCTTGGGGGCTGAGGCCTGCGGGTTCGACGACGGGGTAGAAGCGGGAGGGGCCGCCAACGTCGTCGTGCTCGGCGCCGGTGTGGGTGGTGCGGAAACCGCCGGCGCCCGGGGCGGATGCACGCCGTGGGCTGCTCTTGCGAGAGCGGGTGACGGGGCTCGCATCGTCGAGCATGATGGCGGCGGCTTCGTCCAAGAGTACGTTCGTCGGCCAGCGCCCAGGCGGGTTGTAGTCCTCGCGCAGGCCGTCCCCGAAGTCGCCGAAGACGGCATTGCCGCCATGGCGTGTGCCGAACTGGCCGTGAGCGTTCTTCGTCTTCGTCTCGTCCTCGTCGGCGGCTGAGCGGTACGGGGTGCGTGAGCCTTCGATGTTGAGGCTCCCTGTGCCCCAGCGCGCTTCGTTGGCGGCGAGGGTGCCTCGCAGGGGTTTGCGGGCCATGACGATGGGCTCATGGCCGGATTTCAGGATGCCAGGGGCCTTCGCGAAGGCGTCCGCGCGAATCCACGCGAGGATGTCTCGGACTTCGAAGCCGGCAAGTCGGATGGACAGGCCCATCAGGTCCACGGTGCGTGCCCCTGCGAACGACACCAGGAAGCCGCCCGGTTTGAGGACGCGGAGCGCCTCATCCCAGAGTGCCGGCGGGGGTACGAAGCGGTCCCACGCCTGAGCCATGAATCCTCTGCCGCCAGGGGTGTAGTCACGTTCGCCGGTGAGCCACCTCATGAGCGTCTGCTCGACCTTCTGCCGGGGGAGTGCAGCAAGTCCATA
>NZ_NCKN01000070.1 GCF_002257455.1 Microbacterium sp. 13-71-7 | reverse complement strand
GGATGAACAGCAGGATGCCGGCCGCGGCGGTGATCGCGAGCACGCGCAGCACGATGACGCGGCCGAAGCGGTCGACGAGCGGGCCGCCGAAGAGCCGCACGACGGTCATCGCGACGGAGAACGTCGCGAGTGCCGCGGCGCCCAGGGCGGGGCCCGCCTGGTGGTCCTCGGAGACGCCGAGCGCGAGCCAGTCGTTCGCGCCGCCCTCGGCGAAGGACATGCCCAGCATCACGATGCCGAGGAAGTACGTGCGCGGCTCGCGCCACGCCTCGAGCGCGATGTGCATGCGCTCGCGCCAGTGCGGCGTCTCCGGAGGCTGCGGGTCGAGCGTCGCCTCGCGGTTCGGCACATTGATCCAGCACGCGACCGCGAGCACCGCGATGATCACGGCGACGAGCAGGGTGTGCGTGGCGACGTCCAGGCCGAGGTGCACCACGAGGGCGCCGATCCCGGCGCCGATCACCGTGCCGAAGCTGAAGAAGGCGTGGAACACGGGCAGGATCGTCCTGCCCATCTGCTGCTCGATCGCGGTCGCCTCGACGTTCATCATCACGTCGAGGGATCCGTTGCCGAAGCCGAACAGCACGAGCCCCGCGACCACGACGGGGAGGGATCCGAGCACGTTGGTGCCGAGGCCCACGAGCCCGACGCCGACCGCGAAGCTCAGCATCGTGACGAGCATGCCGAGGCGCGCGCCGGTGCGCGCCATGACCGCCGGGCTCGTCGAGATGCCGATGATCGACGAGACCCCCATGCCGAGCAGCAGCAGGCCCATCTGACCGTTCTCGATGTGCAGGGCGGCCTTGATATCGGGCACGCGCGAGGCCCACGTGGCGATGGACAGGCCGCTGGCGAGGAAGATCGCGAAGATCGCGGCACGCCAGCGCACGAACTGGGAGCGGGTGAGGGCGGTGTCCATCCGGACAGCCTATCGAATCGATTCGATCTCTGTGTTCCCCGCGATGTTATTGTCGAGACATGAGCTCGGATCCGGATCCTTCGGCCGTGCGGCGCCGCGCCACGATCGCGGATGTGGCGCGCGCGGCGGGGGTCAGCCCCTCCACGGCTTCCGTCGTGTTCAGCGGGAAGGCGCCCGTCGCCGACGCCACCCGGCAGCGGGTGCTCGCCGTCGCGGCCGAGCTCGGCTACACCGGTCCCGATCCGCGCGCCGCCTCGCTGCGGCGGGGGCGCAGCGGCATCGTCGCGGTCGCGCTCGAGGAGCACCTGCGCACGGCGTTCCTGGATCCGATCAAGACCGCGACCATGGACGGGCTCACCGACGGCCTCGCCCAGCTCGGCGCCGGCGTGCTGCTGCTGCGGGACGATCCGGAGGCCGGATCCGACGCGCCGACGCTCGCCACGGCGCCCATCGACGCGGCGGTGCTGATCGGCTGCAGCGGACGCATGCGCGAGACGCTGCAGGCCGTGCGCAATCGGGGTCTGCCCGTGGTCGTGATCGAGGGGGATGCCGGCGACGACGTGCCCCGGATGGAGCTCGACAACGGCGAGGCGGCGGCGCAGATCGCGCACCACGTGCGCGCGCTCGGCCACAGGCGCGTCGCCGTGGTGACGCTGCCCTTCGACGGCGCGAAGGTGCGCGGCGACGCGACGCCCGAGCGCATCGCGGCCATCACGACGCCCGTCACGAGTGCACGCCTGGACGGCACGCTGTCGGTGTTCCCGTACGCGCGCGTGGTGTCCGCCGCCGGCAGCCTCATCGACGAAGGGCTCATCGCGGGGCGCACGCTGTTCGCAGATCCGCAGACCCGCCCCACCGCCGTCATCGCGCAGAGCGACCTCCTCGCCGCGGGTGTGATCCGGGCGGCGGAGGAGGCGGGACTGCGCGTGCCGGAGGACGTCAGCGTGGCGGGCTTCGACGGCATCGCCGTGGACGGCCTGGGCGAGCACGTGCTCACCACCGCGGTGCAGCCCGCGGTCGAGAAGGGCCGCGCCGCCGGCGACGCCGTCGCGCGGATGCTGGCGGGGGAGCAGGCCGCCTCGATCCGCTTCACGTGCACCTTCCGCGAGGGCACGACGACGGGCCCGGTCCCCGTCGCGCAGCCCGCTCCGTGACGATCGCGACGGTGGATGCCGGTTCCGGCACGTAAACTGGATCCGAACCCGCCCGCCTGTGTCGACCTGCACGCTCACGCGCTGAGTCCGCAGAGACCGACGAGCCAGAGGAGACCGCCGTGCTGACACTCCTCGCCGTGTTCGCCCTCGCGTCTCTGCTGCTGCCGCTGCTGGTCTCCTGGATCGGCGCACGCGCGTTCGCCGTCGCCGCGCTCGTGCCCGCCGCCGCCTTCGTGCATCTGGTGGTGCTCACGCCGCAGGTGCTGGCCGGATCCACGGATTCCGCCCTCGTCCCACGGGAGTCGATCGACTGGATCCCGCAGCTCGGCCTGTCGCTCTCCTTCCGGCTCGACGAGCTGAGCTGGCTGCTCGCCCTCATCGTCACCGGGGTGGGCGCGCTCGTGCTGCTCTACTGCCGGTGGTACTTCCGCGGGTCCAAGGAGGGCATCGGGCAGTTCGCGGCGGTGCTGCTGGCCTTCGCCGGCGCGATGTACGGCCTGGTGACCACCGACGACCTCGTGCTGCTGGTCATGTTCTGGGAGCTGACCAGCATCCTTTCCTACCTGCTGATCGGGCATTATCACCGCCGCGGCGCGAGCCGTCGAGCGGCGCTGCAGGCGCTGCTGGTGACCACGCTCGGGGGCCTCGCGATGTTCATCGGCGTGGTGTTCCTCGCCGTCGAGGCCGGCACCTCGAGCATGTCGCGGATCCTGGACCTCGCGCCGACCGGTCCGCTGGTCGACGCCGCGATCGTGCTGCTGCTGGTCGGAGCGCTCAGCAAGTCCGCGATCTTCCCGTTCCACTTCTGGCTGCCCGGCGCCATGGCGGCGCCCACCCCGGTGAGCGCCTACCTGCATGCCGCGGCCATGGTGAAGGCGGGCATCTACCTCATCGCGCGGTTCGCACCCGTGTTCGCCCTCTCCGGGCCGTGGCGTCCGATCACGATCGCACTGGGTGTGTTCACGATGCTGCTCGGCGGCGTGCAGGCGCTGCGCGAGACCGACCTCAAGCGCATCCTCGCGTTCGGCACCGTGAGCCAGCTCGGCTTCTTCACGGTCGTGCTGGGCTACGGCACGCCGGATGCGATGCTCGCGGGGCTCGCGCTCGTGATCAGCCATGCCCTGTTCAAGTCGTCGCTGTTCCTCATCGTCGGCGTCATCGACCGTCAGCTCTCCACCCGCGACGTCACCGAGATCAGCGGCGTCGGGCGTCAGGCCCCGCTGCTCGCGATCTCGGGATTCCTCGCGGTCGGCTCCATGATGGGGATCCCGCCGACCATCGGATTCGCGGCGAAGGAGTCCACGCTCGCGGCGCTCTTCGACGAGTCCCAGCGGGGATCCCCGTGGGGGATCGTCGCCCTGGTGGGCGTGATCCTGGGATCCATACTCACCGCGGCATATGGGGCGAGGTTCCTCTGGGGCGCGTTCTGGCGGAAGAAGGACGCCGCGGGCGCATATATGCCCGACACGGAATGGCCCTCGCCGCCCTTCGGCTTCCTGGTGTCACCGGTGGTCCTCGCCTTCGCCGCGCTCGTGCTCGGCCCGCTCGCGTCCGCGGTCACCGTGGTGCTCTACGGCTATGCGGATGACGCGAAGGCTCCCGGCTACGACGGTTCCTCCCTGGATCCGGGGTATCTCGCGCTCTGGCACGGCCTGGCGCCCGCCCTGTTCCTGTCACTCGGGGCGGTGCTGCTCGGCCTCGCCCTGTTCCCGCTCACGCGGCGCCTCGGCTGGGACCGCCGCCCGCGCCTGCTGCCGTTCACCGCGCAGGACGCGTACTACCTCGCGATGCGCAGCGTCGACCGGCTCTCGGTGTTCACGACCTCGCTCACCCAGCGCGGCTCGCTGCCGGTCTACGTCGGCACGATCTTCGTCGTCGTGATCGCGGCAGAGGGCACCGCGCTCATCGCGGGCGGCCCCGCGAACGCGCAGCTGAGCGCCTGGCACACGCCCGTGCAGCTCGTCGTCGCGCCGATCATGATCTTCGCGGGCCTGCTCGCGATCCGGGCGCAGAAGCGCTACACCGGCGTCGTGCTGGTCTCCGTCACCGGCCTCGGCATGGTCGTGCTGTTCGGCACGAGCGGCGCCCCGGACCTCGCTCTCACCCAGATCCTCGTCGAGACCGTGACGCTCGTCACGTTCGCCCTGGTGCTGCGGCGTCTGCCGGCCCGGATGGGGGAGCACAACGCCTCGGTCGGGCGGGTGCCGCGCGCGATCCTCGGCATCGCAGCGGGCGTGATGATGGCCCTGGTGGCGATCGTCGCGACCGGATCCCGGGTCGCCGATCCCATCTCCGAGGCGTTCCCGAAGCTCGCCTACGAGCTGGGCCACGGCAAGAACGTCGTGAACGTCGCCCTGGTCGACCTGCGCGGCTGGGACACGATGGGGGAGCTGTCCGTGCTCGTGCTGGCGGCCACCGGCGTCGCCTCGCTCGTGTTCGTCACGCATCGCGCCGACCGGCTCTCCGCCACGAGGGCCCTGCCCGAGGGGCCGCGCAAGGCGCGCCGCCGGCCGCTCGTGGAGACGACCGAGGGCGTGCGCGTGCAGACGGCCGGCGACACGGCGCCGCGCGCATGGCTCGTCGCCGGCGGCAACGTCAAGCCGGAGAACCGCTCGATCCTGCTCGAGGTGATCGTGCGGATCCTGTTCCACACGATCATCGTGGTGTCGATCTACCTGCTCTTCGCAGGCCACAACGCCCCCGGCGGCGGCTTCGCGGGCGGTCTCGTCGCGGGCATGGCCCTGGTCATGCGCTACATCGCGGGAGGGCGCTGGGAGCTCGGCGCCGCCGCGCCCACCGATGCGGGACGCCTGCTCGGGGCGGGGCTCATCCTCGCCGTCGGCGCGGCCGTGGTGCCGCTGTTCTTCGGGCTCGCTCCGCTCTCCAGCGCCGTGTGGGAGGCCGAGATCCCCGTCGTCGGACACATCGAGTTCGTCAGTTCGACCTTCTTCGACATCGGCGTCTACCTCGTCGTGATCGGGCTCGTGCTCGACGTGCTGCGCAGCCTCGGCGCCGAGGTCGACCGGCAGACGCTCGAGATGCGCGCGCGGGGGGTGGACATCTGATGGACGTCTCCCTCGTGCTGATCATCGTCATGGCGGTGCTCTTCGGCTGCGGCGTGTACGCGATGCTCGAACGCAGCCTGACCCGCGTGCTGATCGGCTTCCTGCTGCTCGGCAACGCCGTGAACCTGCTGCTGCTGATCGTGATGGGCCGGCCGGGACGCGCGCCGTTCTACGGCACGGAAGGCGACATGAGCGATCCGCTGCCGCAGGCGCTGACCCTCACGGCGATCGTGATCACGTTCGCCGTCTCCGCCTTCCTGCTCGCGCTCATCTACCGCTCCTGGCAGCTGGGCAAGGCCGACACGGTCGAGGACGACGAGACCGACATCGCCCTGCGCGAGCGCACGGAGATCGAGGAAGACCTCATGGACGACGAGGTCGATCTCGAGGACGAGGACGCCACGACAGACTTCGTGGGGGTCGCGACCTCCCCGATCCGCGTGCTGCACGCGAAGGATCTGGACGGCCTCGTCGACGACGCCCCCGTGGACCGGCCGGATCCGCGGCCCGCCTCGGCGGACGGCGTTTCGTCTCGGTCGCCATCGGCGTCCTCGCTCGACGAACCAGGGGGACCGCGCCCGGCTGAGAACGACGACAACCGCGAGCCGGGGGAGGAGACGCGATGAACGCCCTCGTCCCGCTGCTCGTCGCCCTGCCACTGCTGGGCGCCGCGATCACCCTGGTGTTCGGCCGCAACACGCGCGTGCAGGTCATCGTCACGGTCGCCACGCTCGCCGCCGTCTCGGTGATCGCCGCGACCCTGCTCGTCGTGGTGGATCAGACCAAGCCGATCGCCGTCATGGTGGGCGGCTGGCCCGCGCCGTTCGGCATCGTGCTCTACGTCGACCGGCTCGCCGCGCTGCTCGTGCTCGTGTCGAGCATCGTGCTGGTCGCGGTCCTGCTCTTCTCGGTGGGCCAGGGGGCGGCGGACGGGGCCGAGGAGACCCCGATCTCGATCTTCAACCCGTCCTACCTGATCCTGGCCGCGGGCATCTTCAACGCCTTCATCGCGGGCGACCTGTTCAACCTCTACGTCGGCTTCGAGATCCTGCTGGTCGCGTCCTACGTGCTCATCACGCTGGGGAGCACCGAGTCGCGGATCCGCACCGGCGCGGTCTACATCGTCGTCTCGCTCGTGTCCTCCGTCCTGTTCCTCGTCGCGATCGCGCTCATCTACGCGGCGCTCGGCACCGTGAACATGGCCCAGATCGCGGAGCGGATCGGCGAGATCCCACCCAGCACGCAGCTCGTGCTGCACCTCATGCTCGTGGTCGCGTTCGGGATCAAGGCGGCCGTGTTCCCGATGTCGTTCTGGCTGCCGGACTCGTATCCGACCGCGCCGGCGCCGGTCACGGCGGTGTTCGCCGGACTGCTCACGAAGGTCGGCGTGTACGCGCTGATCCGCACCGAGACCCAACTGTTCAACGTGTCGAGCATCAACACGCTGCTCATGATCGTGGCGCTCGCGACGATGCTGATCGGAATACTCGGCGCGGTCGCGCAGGCGGAGCTGAAGAGGATCCTGTCGTTCACGCTGGTGAGCCACGTCGGCTACATGGTGTTCGGTCTGGCGATCGCGACCCCCGCCGCAATCGGCGCCACGGTGTACTACATCGTGCACCACATCATCGTGCAGACGACCCTGTTCCTCGCGGTCGGGCTCGTCGAGCGCCGGGCGGGCAGCACGTCGATCCTCAAGGTGCGCGGGCTCATGAAGGCCGCGCCGCTCATCGCCGTGCTCTACTTCGTGCCGGCGATCAACCTCGGCGGCCTGCCGCCGTTCTCGGGCTTCATCGGCAAGTTCGCGCTGTTCCAGGCGGCGGCGCAGGTGGCGACGCCGCTCATCTGGGTGCTGATCGTCGGCGGCGTGCTCACCTCCCTGCTCACGCTCTACGCCCTCATGCGCGCGTGGAACCTCGCGTTCTGGCGCAGCAAGGACGAGACGCCCGAGGAGATGGATAACGAGCGCATCGCCCATCTCGGCAGCGCGCCGGCCGCCGACGAGCAGCAGGAGCGGCGCCGGATCCCGACCATCATGACCCTCGCGACCGGGGGCATGGTCGCGGTCACCCTCGCCCTGACGGTGTTCGCCGGTCCCATCTACGGACTCTGCGAGCGGATCGGCGCGAACCTGCTGCAGCCCGTGCACCTCGACATGCTCGACGGGGAGGAGGCCTCCTCATGAGCACGGAAGCGAAGCGCGGACTCTGGCGCGAGATCGGCCTGCAGCTGCCGTTCCTGCTGTGGCTCGTCGTGCTGTGGATGCTGCTCTGGGGCCAGTTCACGGTGCTGTCGGCCGTGACCGGCATCGGGGTGGCGCTGTTCGTGACCCGCGTGTTCCGGCTGCCCACGATCGAGCTCTCCGGGCGGATCAACCTGTGGTGGGCCGCGCTGCTGGTGGTGCAGTTCCTGGCGGCGGTCGTGCACGGCTCGCTCAGCGTCGCCGTGCAGGTGCTGAACCCCCGGCGCGCACCGGGGGCCGCGATCATCGCAGTGCCGCTGCGCTACGCTGACGACCTCGTCATGACGCACGTCGCGGTGACGTCGTCGCTCATCCCCGGATCCCTCGTGGTCGAGGCCGAGCGCGACACCCGCACCCTGTACCTGCACGTGATCGGCGTGCGCTCGCTGGAGGACGTGGAGCGCCAGCGCGCCGGCGTCCTGCGCTGGGAGCGCCGCATCGTGCGCGCGCTCGGATCGCCCGCGCAGGCGGCGCGGCTGCGCGCGGACGAGCGCGCCGAGGAGGACCGTCTCGGGGGTACGGTGGCCGGGAGCTCGCCGAAGCCGCACCGTCCGAAGGGATCCGGCCCGGCGCAGGGATCCGAGGAGGGTCGCCGATGAATCCGCTGCTGCTCGTCATCATGATCGTGTTCGCGGTCGCCGCCGTGCTCGCGGTGATCCGCATCGTCATCGGGCCCTCGATCCTGGACAGGGCCGTGGCCGCCGACGTGCTCCTCACCGAGGTCATGTGCGTGCTCGGCGCCGACATGGCGATCAATCACCACACCCGCACGCTGCCGGTGCTGATCGTCGTCGCGGCGGTCGGCGTGTTCGGGTCCATCTCGGTCGCCCGCTACGTCGCGCGGAGGGACAACACACCGTCATGAACGCCGTCACCATGCATCGGACCCCCGCCCTCCCGAGCCGCGGGGACGGGGGAGAGCGATGAACGTCTTCGAGCTGCGGATCCCCGATGTCGTCGTCGACACCGCCGTCTGGGTGCTCGTGCTGATCGGCGCGCTGCTGTGCCTCATCGCCGGGATCGGCCTGCTGCGCCTGCGCGACGTGCCGAACCGGCTGCACGCCGCCACCAAGCCCCAGGTCCTCGGCCTGCTGCTGATCTGCCTGGCGATCGCGCTCTCGCAGCGCTCCGTGATCGGCGTCGCGCTGGGGCTGCTGCTCGTGGCGCCCGTCGTGCTCATGCAGTTCGCGACCGCGCCGCTGTCCGCGCACATGGTCGGTCGTCAGGCCTATCGCAACGGCACGATCGACGAGCGCTCCCTCGTGGTCGACGAGCTCGCCGACTCGAAGCGCACCCCGCCCGGCGCGGGCTGATCCACGCGTCCGCGGGGCGGTCGAGTCCACGGCCTGTCGAGTCCGCGGGGCTGGTCAGGGGTCGACGATCTCGAACACGCCTCCGCCGCCGCGCGGCAGGTTCGGGTCTCTGCTCGGATCCAGGACGTCGACGGGCTGGGAGAAGCCGGGCCCGGAGTACCAGTCGGCATCGATGACCGAGAAGCCGAACGGATACCATCCGTCGGCGAGCATCCTGATCCGGCGGACCGCATGACCGGTGTCGTCCAGGGTGACGGTGGCGTCGGTGGTGGGAGTCGAGACCCAGACGGTGCCGTTCGCCGGCCCCGTGATCGAGATCACGAGCCCCGTGGTGCGCGCCTCGTCGAGGAGCATCGGTCCGTCGAGCTGCTCGAACCCCTGCACGGTCGGGGCCTGCAGCGTGAGGGTCCCGGTGGTCGCGAGGGACTGCTCCGTGGGGGTGAGCGCCCAGACGGAGTAGTCGTACGTCCCTGGATCGAACGCGAGCGGGCGGGTGTCGAAGCTCCAGGATCCGTCGGGCGCGACCTCGACCGCGTAGCGCTGCGAGGAGAAGTCGATCGCGATGGCGTTGCCTGGTGCGGTCCGTCCGGTGATCATCGGGGCGACGTAGGCCGTGACATCCGCCGGGGTGGTGAGCCCGGGGTCGAGGCCCGGAGTTCCTCCGGTACCGGATCCGGGCCCCGGGACATCGGGCCCCGCAGGCTGCGGTGCGACGGGGATGTACTGCACGACGGGGTCGGTGAGGAACTCGATCGGGGCGATCGTCGGGTCGGTGATCCACCGACCGACTCCCACCGGCTCGACCGGGAGGGGGACCGTGTCGACGATCTCTTCGAGCGCCGACGTCAGCGGCGCGAGCGTGGAGAGGGGGAGCGTCAGATCGGGCGGGGTCGCGTCGATGGCCGCGGGCGCGGATGTGGGCGCAGGGGCGGGGAGGGCCGGTCCCACGACCACGAGCGGCGCGAGAGCGATGGAGCCCGCGACGATCAGCCCGCCTCCGACGAAGAACCAGCCCGAGGCGCCGATGCCCGCGGCGGTGGAGACCGCGGCGGCGGCCGCCGTTCCCGTGGTCATCGACGCGGCAGCGGGAACCGTGAGCCCCGCGGAGCCCAGCAGGACCGCCAGGGTCGTGCCCTGGAGCCGCGCGGCGCCCCCGCGCAGACTGCCCAGCAGCTCCCGGCAGTCCGCGCACTCCGAGGTGTGCGCACCGACCTCCGCGGCGAGCATGGCATTGCGGGGCTGGGTGAGGTACTGGGGGAGCAGCCGGGCGACGTGGGCCGTCTCCTCGCGCAGCGCGACCGGGATCTGCCGGCTCAGCCACTGGAACTTCAGCCCGGAGCGCGCACGGCGCTGCAGGGCCGAGACCGCGTTGGGCTTGATCCGCAGCTCGCGGGCGATGTCGGTCCTGCTCGCCTCCGCGACCTCCGCGAGCCACAGCACGCGCTGCCAGCGCTCCGGCAGCTCCTGGAACGCGGCGAGGACGTCGGCGGACTCCGACTCCCGCTCCGCATAGCTCAGCGCGTCCCGGTGCTCGACGTCGTCGACGTCCTCCGCGTCGATGAGGCGCTCCGCATCCTTGTGCCAGCGGATCGACGTGTTGCGGATCACGGCCTTGAGGTAGGAGCGGAACGCGAAGGTCGGCCCCGCATCCGTCGTGGTCACCTGCTGATAGATCGCGAGAAACGACTCCGAGACCAGGTCCTCCGCCCTGGCAGGAGAAAGCCGGTGTGCGTATCGCTGGGCGGCACGATGGTGCCGTGCCCAGAGCGCGGCCAAAGCACTTCGGTCTCCCTCGCGGAGGGCCTGCAGCAGCTCGGCGTCGGTGCGTGCGTCCACCACGAAATCTCCCAGGGACGGGGCTCATCCCGGTGCGTCGTCCCCGCGCACCGGCAGCAGTTCTGCGCAGGGGAAGCGCAGAACCTGGTCAGGCTACCGGATGGATCCGCGAGATTGCACGTCGTGCGCGAATCGGGAAATCAGTCACGAATTCCGCGTCACTTTCTTCATGGAATCGACTCCTTGGTCTCGCGACTCTCAGGGTTCCCGCTTTCCGGCTTCGTCCTCCGTGTACGTGCCCGTGACGCTTCACCTGCTGTTTCCCCGCCCGCGGTACCCTGAGCGCGCACGCGCCCCGGCGTGACAGCAGCTCGAACGGAACCCGATGCAAGACATCCTCGACCGCGCCGCGCTCGCCGCGACGCCGCGCACGCTGATCGACATCCTCGTCGACACCGCGCGCAGGCACCCGGACGCCTCCGCGATCGAGGACGCGGCGGGAGCGCTCAGCTACGGCGAGCTGCTGGCTCAGGTGTGGCGCACGGCCGCCCGGCTCCGCGAGCACGGGGTCATGCGCGGTGACAGGGTCGGCATCAGGATGCCCTCGGGCGGGCGCGAGCTCTACATCGCGATCCTCGGCACGCTCGCGGCGGGGGCGGCGTACGTCCCCGTCGACGCGGACGACCCGCAGGAGCGGGCCGACCTGGTCTTCGGCGAGGCGAAGGTGCGCGGAGTGATCGGCGCGGGGGGAGTGTTCCGGGGCGCGGAGGATCCGTCGGGGGCTGAGACCGCCGGGACGGCCCAGGGAGCCGGATCCGGGCTGTTCGACGGCGAGGATCCGCACCCGAGCTCGGTCTCGATCACGACCGTGCCGCATCCGATGCCGCTGGACGACGCGTGGATCATCTTCACCTCGGGCTCGACCGGGGTGCCCAAGGGCGTCGCCGTGACGCATCGCTCCGCCGCGGCCTTCGTCGACGCCGAGGCGAACCTGTTCCTGCAGGACGCGCCGCTCGGGCCGGGGGACCGCGTGCTGGGGGGGCTCTCCGTCGCCTTCGACGCCTCGTGCGAGGAGATGTGGCTGGCCTGGCGCTACGGCGCGTGCCTCGTGCCGGCCCCGCGCGCGCTCGTGCGCTCGGGCGAGGACCTCGGCCCCTGGCTGCTCGGGCACGGGATCACCGCGGTGTCGACGGTGCCGACGCTCGCCGCGCTCTGGCCCCAGGACGCGATCGAGAACCTGCGCCTGCTCATCTTCGGCGGTGAGGCGTTGCCGCCCGAGCTCGCCGCGCGGCTGGTGGGCGAGGACCGCGAGGTCTGGAACACGTACGGACCCACGGAGGCCACGGTCGTCGCCTGCGCGGCCGAGATGGACGGCGAGGCGCTGCGGGCGGGGGAACCGGTGCGGATCGGCCTGCCGCTGGACGGCTGGGAGCTCGCGGTGGTCGACGCCGAGGGCAATCGCGTCGCCGAGGGCGAGGTCGGCGAGCTCGTGATCGGAGGCGTCGGGCTCGCACGGTATCTCGATCCGGCCAAGGACGCCGAGAAGTACGCGCCGATGCCGTCCCTGGGCTGGGACCGCGCCTACCGCTCCGGCGATCTCGTGCGCTACGAGGAGGCGGGCCTCGTGTTCCAGGGCCGCGCCGACGACCAGGTCAAGATCGGCGGCCGGCGCATCGAGCTCGGCGAGGTGGAAGCCGCGCTGCAGAACCTCACCGCGGTCGCCGCGGCGACCGTCGTCGTGCAGCGCAGCGAGGGCGGGATCCCGCTGCTCGTCGGTTATGTGGTGCCGACCGAGGGCTTCGACCGGCAGACCGCGCGCGCGGAGCTCGCCGAGACGCTCCCCGCCCCGCTCATCCCCCTCCTCGCCATCATGGACGACCTGCCCGTGCGCACCTCGGGCAAGGTCGACAAGGCGGCGCTGCCGTGGCCGCTGACGGATCCGGACGCCGACGACTCCACCCTGACCGGCACCGCGGCCTGGCTCGCGGAGCAGTGGTTCGCCGTGCTCGGCACGCGCCCGCTCGACGAGGACGCCGACTTCTTCCAGCTCGGCGGCGGATCCCTCGCGGCCGCGCAGCTGGTCAGCCGGATCCGGACCCGCGCCCCCGAGTTCACGATGGCCGATGTGTACGACCTGCCGCGCCTGCGGCGGATGGCCGACGCCGTCGAGGCCGAGGCGGGCGACGAGGAGCCGGAGCAGGGGGATTTCCACGAGTCCCGGCCCACGCCGCGGCGCATGCAGTGGATCCAGACCATCCTGGGAGTGCCGCTGTTCGTCCTCGGCGGCATCCGGTGGGTGCTGTGGCTGCTCACCGGCAGCGCGATCCTGCACCTGGTCCCCGGCTTCGACTGGCTGCCGACCGCGCCGCTGTGGCTGCTGATCGTGGGGCTCGTGGTGTTCGCGACGCCGTTCGGGCGGATGGCGATCGCCGCGGTGGCCGCACGCCTCCTGCTCGCCGGCGTGCGCGCGGGCGACTATCCCCGCGGCGGCGGCGTGCACCTGCGGCTCTGGCTCGCGGAGCAGGTCAGCAACCAGATCGACCCCGTCGGCTTCGCGGGCGCTCCCTGGGTGAGCTATTACGCCAGGGCGCTCGGGGCGAAGATCGGGCCCGACGTCGACCTGCACACGCTCCCGCCCGTGACCGGCATGCTCGACATCGGGGCCGGCGCCGCGATCGAGCCAGAGGTCGACCTCTCCGGCTACTGGATCGACGGCGACACCGTGCGCGTCGGCGGGATACGCATCGGGGCGGGGGCGGTCGTCGGCGCGCGCAGCACGCTCGCTCCCGGCACCAGGATCGGCCGCGCCGCCGAGGTGGCTCCCGGATCCGCCGTGTTCGGCCGGGTGCGTGCCGGGCAGCGCTGGGCCGGATCGCCCGCCGTGCGCGTCGGCGGCAAGTCCGCCCCGCTCGCGCCGGAGCGCCCGCAGGCCCCGCGGCGCTGGCTGTGGGCATATGCCGCATCGAGCATGGGTCTCGGACTGCTGCCCGTGCTCTCCTTCGCCCTCGGTGCGCTCGTGCTCGTGCAGGGGGCGCGCGGCGCCGCCTCGCTCGCCGCCGCGATCCCGGGGCTGGCGATCTGGCTCGTGCCGTCCGTGCTCGTGACGGGACTCGTGTTCGCCGCGCTCGTCGTGGCGGCGACCCGGCTGCTGTCGATCGGACTGCGCGAGGGGATCCATCCCGTCCGCGGCCGGATCGCGTGGCAGGCGTGGACCACCGAGCGGCTGCTCGACTCCGCCCGCACGCTGCTCTTCCCGCTGTACGCGAGCCTGTTCACCCCCACCTGGCTGCGCCTTCTCGGGGCGAAGGTGGGCAAGGAGGTGGAGATCTCCACGGTGCTGCTGATCCCCTCGATGACGACGATCGACGACGGCGCCTTCCTCGCCGATGACACCATGGTCGCCTCCTACGAGCTCGGCGGCGGGTGGATGCGCCTGGCCGCGGCGCGCATCGGCAAGCGCGCGTTCCTCGGGAACTCCGGCATGGCGGGCGCCGGGCACAAAGTGCCCAAGGACGGCCTGGTCGCCGTGCTCTCGGTGGCGCCGGACAAGGCGAAGGCCGGATCCTCCTGGCTCGGATCCCCGCCGGTGCGCCTGCGCCGGGTGGTGAACGAGTCGGATCTCGAGCGCACCTACCGCCCTCGCACGGCGCTGCGGGTGGCCCGCGGGCTGTGGGAGCTGTGCCGCATCGTGCCGGTCATCCTCTCCTGCGCGCTCGGGCTGGCGGTCCTGCTGACGCTCGCCGCGCTCGCCACGACCATCGGGCTGGCGTGGACGGTGGTGCTGTCCGGGCTCGTGCTGCTGGCCGCGGGCGCGGTCGCCGCCGCGTTCGCGACGGCCGCGAAGTGGGCGTTCGTCGGGCCGATCCGTCCCGGGGAGCACCCGCTCTGGTCGAGCTTCGTGTGGCGCACGGAGGTCGCCGACACGTTCACCGAGATGATGGCGGCGCCGTGGTTCGCCAATGCGGCGGCGGGCACACCCGCACTCGCCGTGTGGCTCCGCTCGCTCGGCGCGACGATCGGGAAGGGCGTCTGGACCGACAGCTACTGGCTGCCGGAGCCGGATCTGGTCACGCTCGGCGACGGCGCCACGGTCAACCGCGGCTGCGTGGTGCAGACGCACCTCTTCCACGACCGCGTGATGAGCATCGACACGGTCACGCTCGAGGCCGGTGCGACCCTCGGCCCGCACAGCGTGATCCTGCCCGCCGCGACGATCGGATCCGATGCGACGGTCGGCCCGGCCTCGCTGGTCATGCGCGGCGAGAGCGTGCCGGTCGGCAGCCGCTGGAGTGGCAACCCGATCGGTCCCTGGCGTGTGGTGAAGGTCCGCAGCTACCAGGCGGCGGAGTGAGAGACCAGGCCCGGAGCGAGCGCCGTGCGGAGAGGGCGCCAGGATCTGTGAGCATGGAACCGTGAGCCCCGACGACTACACCCCGCATTCCGGCGATCGCCGCTACCGCGTCGAGCACTACGACCTGACGATCGACTACCGCCTCGGCACGAACCGGCTGGACGGCGTCGCCGTCGTGCGCGGGCGGGCGGTCGAGGCGACCAAGGCGATCTCGCTGGATCTCTCGGGGCTCCGCGCGACCAAGGTGCGCAGCGACCTCGGCGGGCGCATCGGATTCACGCAGACCGACCGCAAGGTCAAGGTCGCGCTCGGCCGCGAGCTCGCGGCGGGGGATCCGTTCGAGCTCACGATCTCCTACGGCGGGGCTCCGCGCCCGCGGCGCACCCGCTGGGGCACGCTCGGCTGGGAGGAGTTGGAGGACGGCGCGATCGTCGCCTCGCAGCCCATCGGCGCACCGTCGTGGTTCCCCTGCAATGACCACCCCTCCGACAAGGCGACCTACCGGCTCTCGATCACGACGGATCCCGGATACGCGGTCGCGGCCGCCGAACCGGTGTCCACGACGACCAAGGGCGGCCGCACGACCTGGGTCTTCGAGCGTGCGATGCCGACGCCCAGCTACCTCGCGACCGTGCAGATCGGGAGATATGTCTCCCGAGGCATGGATCTCTCCGGTGTCGAGGGGCAGGTGCTGCATCCGGCGGCACTGACCGCACGGGTGGAGGCCGATCTGGCTCCGCTCCCGCAGATGATGGCCGTGTTCGCCGAGGCCTTCGGACCGTACCCGCTGCCCTCCTATCGGCTCGTGGTGACGGCGGATGACCTGGAGATCCCGCTCGAGGCGCAGGGCATGGGCGTGTTCGGCGCGAACCACATCGACGGCCGGGGCAGCCTCGAGCGCCTCATCGCGCACGAGCTCGCGCACCAGTGGTTCGGCAACAGCGTCGGCCTGGCGCGATGGCGCGACATCTGGCTGAACGAGGGCTTCGCCTGCTACGCGGAGTGGATCTGGTCCGAGCGCAGCGGCGGGCACAGCGCGCATGCGAAGGCGCTCGGTCACTGGACGGCCCTCGCGGGCGAGCCGCAGGATCTCGTGCTGTCGGATCCGGGACCCGAGGCCATGTTCGACGACCGGGTCTACAAGCGCGGCGCGCTCGCCCTGCACGCGCTGCGGCTGACGGTGGGCGACGACGCGTTCTTCCGGATCCTGCGGACCTGGACCTCGCTCCACGCGGGCGCCACGGCCACGACCGAGGACTTCCGCACGCTCGCGGCCTCCGTCGCCGGCCGCCGGCTGGAGGCGCTCTTCGACGCCTGGCTCGATGCGGAAGCCCTGCCGCCGCTGCCCGAGGCCCCCGCCGCCTTCGCGGGGGCGGAGCCGGCGCCGGTCACCGCGGCCCTGAACGTGAACCCGCGGGCTGCGGACGGGACCCGATGACCGAGGACGTGCCTCGGCCGGGGGCTGAGGCGCCCGCCGACCGGGGAGTCGCACTGGCCGACGTCCGTGCCCGGCTCGCGCCCGCACTCGGCGCCGCGGCGGCCAAGCGGGTCCGCGCCTTCGAGGACGGCACGCTCTACGTCGACTCGACCATGTCCGGGGCGCTGCTGGCCTGGCTGATCGACAGCGTCGTCCTCTCTGTCGTCGCGGTGGCGGTGGCGATCCTCTACGGCACGACAGCCGATGACCCCGACAGTGCGGTCGGCGCGGTCGTGATCGGACTCGCGCTGATCGTCGTGCTGCCCTTCGCCTACGGCTGGGCCTTCCGCGACGGGCGTGCCCTGGGCGGCCTGCTGACCGGCACCCAGGTGGTGCGGATGAAGGACGGGAGCCCGGTCGGGCTCGCGAAGGCCGGATGGGCGATGCTCATCCGCACCGTCTTCCTGCCGTTCCTGTTCTGGGCGGCCTTCGACGGGGTCGGCCAGGTCAGGGTGAGCATCGACCGCGCCGCGACCGCGCAGCTCCGTCGGAGCGGCATCACCCGTCTGCTCTGACCGCCCGTGACGCGCCACTGGGGATCCGGGTCGCGTCGGGCGTCAGCCCTTCGTCGGCGGGTCCTCTCGGCCGATCCGTGCGAGGGACCGGTCGAAGACCGTGATGAGCAGGAACACGGTCGCGATCCCGACCACGACCCAGCCGAGGACGTGCAGTCCCTCGGTCGTCGCCCTCGCGCCGTAGACGTTGCCGTAGATCACGGACGACACGATCGCGCCGAGGTAGAAGAACGTGCGCAGC
>NZ_NCKN01000408.1 GCF_002257455.1 Microbacterium sp. 13-71-7 | reverse complement strand
CAGCAGCGCAGGGCGGAGGCCGAAGGCGCGACGGGCGCGGGGCCGATGGGCGTGGGGCCGATGGGCGCTCCTGATCCCGACGCCACCGGCCACGACGCGCGGGACGCCAGGACCGATCAGTCGCCGAGCGGACCCTCCGACACCGGGGCCTGAAGGCTCTCCAGCCAGCCGTCGAGGAAGCGCCGGACGTCGGCCAGCTCCTCCTCCGACACGCTGTGCGTGAGGCCCGGATACACGCGCCCGGTCAGCTCCGAATGCTCGGGGAGCCATTGCGCGGTGTGCACGGCGAGCGCGGGCGGGATGACGTCGTCTCTTGAACCGCGCCCCCAGAACACCGGGGTGCGGCGCTCGCGCAGCGCGGCGTCGCCGGGGAGATCCCCGGGGGCGGCGTAGCCGCTCAGGTTCACGACGGCGGCGATCCGCTCCGGGGCCTCGCGGGCCGCCTGGAGCGCGACGGAGGCGCCCTGGGAGAAGCCGAGCAGCGCGATGGACGGGGCGTCGGCCGCCTCGGCGTCGAGCCAGCGCAGCACGGCCGCGGCGGCGGCGGTCACGGTCGCCGGATCGCGCCGCTCCAGCTCGTCGATCGGATACCAGGAGCGCCCCGGCATCGGCCAGGGGGCGTCCAGCGGGGCGGGCAGCGACGCCACGGTCGCGCCATCGGGCAGGAACGGCACGAGGGAGAACAGATCCCGCTCATCGGATCCGTAGCCGTGCAGGAGGACGAGCAGGGGGAGCGCCTCGTCCTGTCGCGTCCAGCGGACCGCGGCGCGATCGATCTCCACGGGTTCGGCCATGCCTCCATCCTGCCCCAGCCGGGTGGAGTCCCGCCCCCGGATCGCGGCGCGTACTCGGCGCGCATCGCAGACGCTGGTAGAAAGAGACCATGGCGGTACGCACACCCGACCCCGATCCGGCCGACGACGACGGTCTCCCCGACGCGCTGTCCGGCCTGCCAGGCGGCCTCGACGGCCTCGGCGCCTCCGGCGGGGCGAACCCCGGGTGGCTGACCGACTTCGAGCTCGCCCAGGCGCGACGACGGCTGCCGATGCTCTACGTGGAGGCCGTGCCGGTGCGCACCGACGGATCCGGTGTGGTCACCGACATCGGGATCCTGCTGCGTGCGACGCCCCTGGGGGAGATGACGCGGACGATCGTCTCCGGACGCGTGCGGTACGGCGAGACCGTGCGCGACGCGCTTTTCCGCCACCTCGAGAACGACCTCGGGCCGATGGCCTTCCCGATGCTGCCGCCGTCGCCCGCGCCGTTCACGGTGGCCGAGTACTTCCCGATCCCCGGGGTGAGCGCGTATCACGACGACCGGCAGCATGCGGTCTCGCTCGCGTTCGTGGTGCCGGTGACCGGCACGTGCGAGCCGCGTCAGGACGCGCTCGAGGTGACCTGGTTCAGCCCGGAGGACGCCGCCAGCGATGCGCTCGCCGCCGAGATGGAGGGCGGGCGCGGCACGCTCA
>NZ_NCKN01000069.1 GCF_002257455.1 Microbacterium sp. 13-71-7 | reverse complement strand
GGGCCGGTCGCACCCGATCCATCGGCATCCGCCGTCACGGACCGCGAGCCCGATGCGTTGTTTCGGGGTGAACAGGCGTGATTCCCGTCCCACGTCGAGAGGGTTCCCGCACGCATCCACAGTGACGGGGAGGGTTCCGGTGTCGCAGATCCGTCGTTCCGCGACCGTCGCGGGGACGGTGGTGAGGCCGTCTTCGGTGACCGCGACCCCGGCGAGCGTGCCGTGCGCTGTGATCTGCCGCACGAGCCGCAGTCCGGCCTGGCGGGTGCCGAATGCGGCGGTCGGGTCCGCGAGCGCCCCAGCGCGGACCAGGTCCAGGAGCAGGTCGTAGGAGAGTTGGTCGTTGGTCCGGGGATCGGCGACGAGGTCCGCCGCGGTCGTCTTCTCTTCCGGGTCCACGAACCGGGGCCCGCCCCGGCGGGGTCGCAAGGCTGCCGTGAAGATGGTGTCGAGGTAGGCGCCGCCTTCGTCATCGAACGCGATCGATGCGCGCCGCACCCCGTCCTGGTCGAACCAGGTCCGGAAGGCCCGCTTCTCATACCGGGCCGCGAATCGGGCTTCGGCTCCGTCTGGGTCGAGCAGATCCCGCACCGTCCGCGCGGCCGCGGCCAGTTCTTCCACCGTCCGCCGCGAGGCTTCCTCGATGAGCTGCGCGGCGGCCTGCGCCCACGCATCCTCCGCACCCTCGGGCGGATCCCCGAGCCCGCGGCGGATCGCATCGAACTGCGCTGACGTCACCACCCCCGCCCGCAACCCCTCCCGCAGCACCTGCCGCCAGTCCCGAACGACGGCCTCTTCCTGCGCAGCACCGCCGGGCGGGTCCTCATCGACGCCCTCCACCGGCGCGTCCTCGAGCAGCGCCTCACCCACCCGCACCTGCCGGGCGGCTTCCGTCTTCGTGACACCGGTGACCTGCTGCACCAACGACACCGCCGAGGGAAACCCGCGAGACTGCGCGAGCCCGCCATGGCCGGCCTCGCGCGTCGAACGTCCCGCGATCACACCCGTGACGATCAACCGCAACTGATCCAGCAGCCGAACGTTCTCGGAGATCTCCTCGAGAGCGGCCACCGCCGCGTCATCCCCCAGCCCCTCCACGACCGCCTGCACGTCCGACGCGCCCGCACCCGCACTGATCCGCCCGGCCAGGGTCGGGATCAGCGCCGCGATCGCATCCAACGTCTTCATACCCCCAATCCTCCCCGCCACCACCGACATTCGAACCCCAGATCAACCCAGATTTTCAAACAGGGGATAACCCGACCGAAGACCAAACTGTGGAGGACGATCGAGCACCCCAGAACGCACCCGCGCATGCCCTTTCTCACACCATTCCCGGAGTCCACACAGGTCCCCATCGGAGGATCGACGAGGCCCTCGACGCGTACGAACAGCGCACCGCCGCACGAGCCCACCGACCCGTCCGCCGTCAATCCCCCAGGAACGGATCCGCACGATGACGATGAGCCCCCAGCACGCCGCTCGGCGCCGCATGTACCGTCGACGCCGGTGGACCGTGGGCATCATCGCCGTGGTCGTGCTCGCACTGATCGCGGCCGCCGCGTTCATCGCGATCACCTACACCGACGCGAACAACGGGATCCACCGTTCCTCGATCGCCGGGCTGACCGGCCCGGAGCAGAACACGGGCGAGTCGAACATCCTGATCATGGGCCTGGACAGCCGGGTGGACGAGAACGGAAAGCCGTTCTCGCAGGCGATCTACGACCAGATCCACGCGGAGGACGCGTCGGTCGGCGGGTACAACACCAACGTGCTCATGCTGATCCACATCCCCGCGAACGGCGGCAAGGCCGTGGGGATCTCGATCCCGCGCGACGACTACGTGGACTTCCCCGACTCCCCCGACGGCGTCGACAAGGGCAAGATCAAGGAGGCCTACGGCGACGCCATGGACGCCTCGATGAAGAAGCTCACGGACAAGGGCGTCGCCGAGGCGGATGCGTATCAGCAGTCGCGCACGGCGGCGCGGCAGAGCACGATCAAGACGGTGTCGGCGTTCCTCGGCGGGGTGCGGATCGACCACTTCGTCGAGGTGACCATGGCCGCGTTCTACGAGGTGGCGCAGGCCGTGCAGCCGATCACGGTGTGCCTGAACCACGCCACGGCCGACACCTACTCGGGCGCCGACTTCCCCGCCGGCGTGCAGGAGCTGAACGCGGCGCAGTCGATGGCGTTCGTGCGCCAGCGCCGCGACACGACCTCGAGCGACTTCGACATGACGGACCTCGACCGCACCCGGCGCCAGCAGGCGTTCATGGTGTCGCTGGCCGTGAAGCTCAAGCAGGCCTCGACGTTCACCGATTTCGGCAAGCTGCAGAAGCTCATCGACGTCGCCAAGAAGGACGTGGCGATGGACGACAAGCTGGATCTGCTGTCCTTCGCCCAGCAGGCGCAGAGCCTGGCCGGCGGGAACATCTCGTTCGTGACGCTGCCGATCGACCATTTCGACACGGTCGACGGGCAGAGCGTGAACATGGTCGACGTCGACGCGATCCGCGCGCAGGTGCACGACCTGCTGAACCCGCCGACGCCGACCGCCGCGCCGTCGTCCCCCGCGTCGTCCTCCGGATCCTCCGGAACCTCGGGTTCCTCGGGATCCGGCTCGACCCCGGCGCCGCACCCCGTCTACACCGACTCGTCGTCCCCGCTGCAGTCCGGCAACGTGCCCTGCGTGAACTGAGCGCGCTGCGGGTGGTGAACGCCGGTCTTATTGGACGTACGGCACGGTCAGCACCGCGTCCGCGAACCCCGGGGCCGAGAAGCGGATCGTGATCACGCCGTCCCAGAAGGCGGTGCCGTTGTTCGGGGTCTCCGCGCCGTACATGAAGCCGTTCGCGGTGGATCCGTCGTAGCTGGAGACGACCGGCGTCTGCGCCGAGCCGGCGGGAACGATCGTCTCGAACACGAACGTCTGGTGGAGCTGATCGTCGGCCGCGCCTGTCACGGTCGTCCAACCCACGATGCCGGCGTCTCCGCCCGGGATGTTGCCCTTGTAGAGGTAGAGCCCCTGGGCGGCGGCGTTGGATCCGGTGCCCTGCCAGGTGACGGTCGCCGACACGGTCGTCGCCGTCGCAGCCGCCTGCGGCAGTTGGAGCATGCCGCTCAGGCGGAACTCCGAACTCCACTGCGGTCCGGTGAACGTGAGCGCGACGCCGGAAGCATCGATCGCGGCGACACTCGCCGCGCTGAACGGGACTGCGACAGCAGCGACCACGACGGGGGTGCTCCACGCTGCGGCACGGAGCACCGTGCGCCGAGAGAGCGTGCTGTGGGAAGGGGGTGCGGGGGCGTCGGTCATCGGAGTCCTTCACTGCGACGGCGGGCTGCGACCGTCGGGTTCCGGCGCACGCAGCATCCTATGGTGTCGACACGCCCGACCGCACTACGGTGATCCTCGTGAGCCGCGCAGCCAAGGTCGCCACCGGTATCGCGGCCGCCGCCGTCATCGCGGGGCTGGTCGTGCTGGCCTATCCGGCCTTCGCCGCGCTCGCCGGGTTGGAGCACCCCGCGCCGAGTGCGGCGACCGCAACCCGTCGGACGACCATGCCGGCTCCCACACCGACGCCCACGCCGAGCAAGGACAATGGATCCGGCGATTGCCCGGCCGAAGCGTGGATCAACTTCAGCACCCACGGCGACGCTCCCCTCATCCCGGCTCTGGTGAAGGCAGATGCGCTGACGGACAGAGGGGCGAGGCCCGGCGCGCGCGGCGAGGTGATCACCGACGCCCAGGGCATCTACTCCTATGTCGTCGCTCCGAACGACAACCTGAGCTCGATCGAACAGCGTCTGTGCATTCAGTACCAGTCCGTCGCGCTTTTCGATCACGTGCTCAGCGACGCGATCCAGCCCGGTGCGCAGCTGATCCTCCGCCCCGACCCGACCATCCCCTGGATCCATCCTTACCTGCCGTTCGACGCGGTCCCGGGAACGAACACCGTCGACTACAACAGCACGATCTACGAGATGGGCGCCGCCGTGCGCACGCACGATCTGGACACCGCTCGGGCGCTCTGGGCCAGGTCTCTCTCCGGGCACGTCTCGCCGGCTGCCCAGGCCGCCGCTACCAGGGCGCTCGACGACGGCGACTGGCCGGTGCTGGAGCAGTTGTTCCCGTAAAGGGCCCCGATCGGGTCGCTCGGCGAGCGCCCCCGCCGGTCGTTGAGCGAGCGTAGCGAGACGAAACGCCCGCCAGCATCACAGCTCAGCTTCTCCGCGACTCCAGCAGCCGTGAAAGCGCGGCCGTGTACGGATCGCCGCTGGCTCGTGCCGCCTCGCCCTCGCGGAGCGCGACGACGAACAGCCCGTGTTCTCCCACCACCGTGCGTGCCGCGAGAAGTGCGCGTTCCCAGAGCAGCACGATCTCCAGCCCACCGGCGTATTCCGGGTCGTCCATCGCGCTCGTCGAGAAGAACTGACGTCTGTCGTTCGCTCCAGCGAGCGCGGTCAGTCGTGCGAGGACCTCGCTGAACGGCTGAGGCGACGGTGCGCGGGCGCTGAACACGTCCGCGAAGACCCGTGCGGCCACTTGATCGGCACCATGAGCGAGAAGGCTCGAAACGGGGTCGCTCACGGTGTCGCGCCTCGACCCTCGGCTTGCGGGACGCGCCGTCCAGTGGCGAGCGGAACGTGGTGATCAACCAGGGTGACGTCGGCGACGGGTCCCGGCCGGTTGCTGAAACTTCCCATCGCGATCTCCATGTCTGTGACGGACGGATCCGTCCTGTGCGGACCACCGTAGCCGATTCCGCCGCCGCATCCGGTCGAGATCGAATCGAGCGCGGCTTCGCATACACGGGCACCCGGCCGTAGTTCGCGGACGCTCCATTGGCGCATCGAGCAGGAATCGAGAAGCGCCCTTGCAGGCCGGATTCCAGACTCGAAGCATGAACATTCACCGCATCACCATCGAGACCACCTCCGACGCCGTACCGGCGGCCGAGACCTTCTACCGGGACGCCCTGGGCCTTGCGGACCGCGTCGCCGTGCGCGCGACCTCCGCGCCGAGCACCGGCTTCCGCGGCTTCGCACCCTCGCTGATCTTCGTCCAGCCGGGCGATGTCGACGCGGCCGTCGAGCGGGCGCTGGCCGCCGGCGCGAAGGTCATCAAACCGGTCGCGAAGAGCCTCTGGGGCTACGGCGGCTCGTTCCTCGCCCCCGACGGCACGGCGTGGCAGATCGCGAGCGCGAACAAGACGGCCACCGCGCCCGCCACCGGAGAGATCGAGCGGCTGGTCCTGCTGCTCGGCGTCGAGAGCGTCAAGGCCAGCAAGCGCTTCTACCAGGAGCAGGGCCTGACCGTCGCGAAGAGCTTCCCCTCATACGTCGAGTTCGACTCCGGCGACGTGAAGCTCGCCCTCTACAAGCGCGCCTCCCTCGCCAAGCAGGTCGGCATCGATCCGAACGGCAGCGGGGCGCACCGCCTCGCGGTCGTCGCGGACGGGACCTTCACCGACCCCGACGGGTACGCGTGGCTCGCCGCGGAGAGCACCGTCAGCGCGGGGTGACGGGCGGGGCGACCGTCCGGATCCGGGGCCTGCGACGAGGTCGGGGAGCGGATCCGGGCGGGCCGCGAGCGCGCCGCGTTTCGTCTCGCTCCGCTCGCTCAACGACCCCGGGGGGGGATCCGGGCGGGCCGCGAGTGGGCCGCGTTTCGTCTCGCTGCGCTCGCTCAACGACCCCGGGGGAATCCGGGGCGTGTCATCGTTCGTCACACCCGAGTCCGGAATATCAGGAGACCCATAGCGTTGCAGACATCCGGCGCCGTCCACGCGCCGCCCCGTCTCCCGCGCATCCCGCGCTCCCACTTGGAGTCTCCATGAGCACCTCTACTCCGACCGCACGACGCCCGAAGGCGCCGGACACGCGCGGTCCCGTCCGCAAGCTGCTGACCTCGTTCGGCTTCCAGATCCTCGCCGCGCTCGTGCTCGGCATCGCGGCCGGCCTCATCGGCCGCCAGCTGGGAGCGACGCACGACACGCACACGGTGCTGTCCGACACGCTCGACAGGATCGGCGGCTCGTACGTCACGCTGCTGCGCGCGGCCGTGGTGCCCCTCATCTTCACCGCGATCGTCGCGAGCATCTCCAACCTGCGCCGCGTGCAGAACGCCGCCCGCCTCGCCGGCCAGACCATCCTCTGGTTCGCGATCACCGCGTTCATCGCGGTCTCGATCGGGATCGTGCTCGGCATCACGATCCAGCCCGGCGCGCACGCGGGCACCGACCTGGTGAAGGGCACCGTCCCGACCCAGGGCACCTGGTGGAACTTCCTCCTCGGCCTGATCCCGCAGAACTTCCTCGGCCTCGCCGTCAACACGACCACCGGCCCCACGGAGGGCACGTTCGTCTCCGGAGTGAACTTCAACATCCTGCAGGTCATCGTGGTCGCCGCGGTCGTCGGCATCGCCGCGCTCAAGGCGGGCCGCAAGGCCGAGCCGTTCCTCGTCTTCACGGAGTCGCTGCTCAAGGTCATCCAGCGCGTGCTGTGGTGGATCATCCGCATCGCCCCGATCGGCACCTTCGGCCTCATCGGATCCGCCGTCATCAACTACGGCTGGGACAAGCTGACCTCGCTCGCCTGGTTCGCCGGCGCGATCTACCTCGGCCTCGCGCTCGTGCTGTTCGTGGTCTACCCGATCCTCGTGAAGACCCACGGCCTCTCGGTCAAGCAGTACTTCACGGGCGTGTGGCCCGCCGTGCAGCTGGGCTTCGTGAGCCGCAGCTCGATCGGCACGCTCCCCCTCACCGAGCGCGTGACCGAGCGCAACCTCGGCGTGCCCCGCGGCTACGCGTCCTTCGCCGTGCCGCTCGGCGCCACCACGAAGATGGACGGCTGCGCCGCGATCTACCCGGCCCTCGCCGCGATCTTCGTCGCCCAGTTCTTCCACATCGACCTGAGCATCATGCAGTACATCCTGATCGTCATCGTCTCGGTGGTCGGATCCGCCGCGACCGCCGGCACCACCGGCGCGATCGTGATGCTCACGCTCACCCTGTCGACCCTGGGCCTGCCGCTCGAGGGCGTCGGCCTGCTGCTCGCGATCGACCCGATCCTGGACATGGGCCGCACCGCGGTGAACGTCGCAGGACAGGCGCTGGTCCCGACGATCGTCGCGAAGCGCGAGGGCATCCTCGACCTCGACCTCTACAATGCGCCCCGCAACGGGCTGCCGTTCGCCGAGGACATCGACGACGAGGAGACCGCTTCGGCTTCGACCGCGGACGCCGGCTCGCCGGAGGACGCCGCTGCGGCGGCAGGATCCGCTGACGCTGAGGAGACCGCTTCGGTGCGCTGATCGCCACGTGCATGAAGGCCCTCGGATCCCCTTTCGGGTCCGGGGGCCTTTCGCGTGCGTCCTCCGCTACGCGCGGATCACGACTCCATCAGCGGCAGTTCGAGATCGAAGGCGAGCACGATCGCATGAGCCAGCCGGCGCTCCTGCTCTTCGGACAGGAATCCGATCGTGCGCCCGAGGCTCGCAACGGGGATCGTCAGGACGTTGTCGATCGATGCCGCACAGGCATGGTCGAGCCCGTTCTGCGCCCCGAGGAGCACCTCGCTGCTGAGCCCCTTCACGGTCGTGGTGATGGGCGCGACCGTGACCTTGGTCATCGCCGCCCGCGCCACCTCGCGCGTCAGCACCAGCATGGGACGGGTCTTGTCGAGCCGTGCGAGGCAGATCTCGCGCATCAGTCGTCGAGCTCCACGCGTCCGGTCGTCCAGTCGACGAGTCCATCGAGGTCGTCCGCCGCCCCCTCGCGCTGCAGGATCTCGACGTCGCGCTCGGCGAGGAGCCGACGCATCTCGCGTTCGAGTGCGGATGCCACGACCGCGGCGCGGCTGCTCGCCCGCCCGGCGGAGACCTCGCGATCGAGGAATTCCACGACAGGATCCGGCAGGCGAACTGCGATCTGGGTGCTCATTCCATGATCTTACCCCTGTGAATCCCGAAGTGGGATGCACCCCTGAGGGTGAGGATCCGACGTCAGCGCTCCGCGGTGGGGCTCGCGAGACGGGTGTCGAGGGCGAGCTCCTCGGCGTCCATCGCGGTGATGAGCTCGCGCATCACCTCCTCGTTCAGCTCTCCGGCGTCGCGCTCGGCGATGAGAACGTCGCGGCGCACCTGCAGCCAGCCCTTGGACAGCCCGACGAGCTCGTCGCGGCTCGGACGCGGCATCCGGTCCTCCTCGCGCTGGCCCTTCTCGGTGTCGCGCTCCACGCGCGTGAAGCGCTGCGCGAAACGGTCGAATCCGGCGAGCGCCTCCGGTCCGTGCTCCGCCTCCCAGGCCTTGCGCTTGGCGTCGAGGAAGACCTTGCCCGCCTCGCGCGTCCTGGCTCGGACCTGGGCGAGCTGTCGCCGATCCTCGCCCTCCTCGTCGCTCACGTCGGCGACCCCGAGCCCGTTGATCAGCAGCGGCAGGGTGAGTCCCTGCAGCAGCAGGGTGCCCACGGTCACCACGAACGCGACCACGACGATCGCGTGCGCGGCGCCGGAGTCGAGCCCGGCCAGATCCGCGGCGGCGAGCGCCGTCGCCAGGGTGACCACGCCGCGCATGCCCGCCCAGGAGATCACCGCGTTGTCCCGCCAGCTCAGCTGCGACTCGCGGAAGCGCTCGCGCAGCTGCTCCTCGCTGGGTCGCCGGCGGCTCGACCAGCCCCTCCGCGCCCGCTTCTCCTCGACCGCCTGCATCCGCTGCTCGAGCTGGCCCGATTCCAGCGCACGCTCGAACTGCCGCAGCCGCAGCTTCGACCAGAACGCGCCCCACGCCGACGCCGGGTACACGAACAGCGGTCGCACGAGGAGCACGGCCGCGAGCACCGCTACCGACAGCCACAGCACGCCGGCGACCTGCGTCGCCCCCAGCTCGGCGATCACCGGCGGCAGCTGCAGTCCGATGTACGCGAAGACGAAGGCCTCCAGCAGGAAGTCGGCCGAGAGCCAGATCGGCGCCTCCTGCATGCGCGTGGCGTAGCTCGTGCGCGGCGCGTTGTAGCCGACCAGGAGGCCCATCGCCACGACGCCGAGGACCCCGGATCCGCCCAGGTGCTCCGTGATCGCGTACACGCCGAACGGCGCGAGCAGTCCGAAGGTGCCGATGACGACCGGATCCGAGATACGCATGCGCAGCTGGTGCATGCCGAGGCCCGCGACGACGCCGATCGCGACGCCGACGACGACCGCCACGACGAACTGCCAGACGCCCCCGCCGAGACTGATCGTCGCGCCGGCCACGATCGCCGCGAACACGCGGTAGAGCGTCAGGGAGGTCGCGTCGTTGATCAGGCTCTCCCCCGACAGCACCGTCATCACGCGGCGCGGCAGGCCGAGTCTGCGGCCGATCGCCGCGGCGGAGACCGCATCCGGCGGCGCGACGATCGCGCCGAGCAGCAGCGCACCCGGCAGGGTCAGCGACGGCATGATGAGCCACGCGATCAGCCCCACGACGACGGTGGTCACGACGACCAGGCCGACGCCGAGCCGGCGGATCTGCGGCATGCTGCGGCGGAAGCTCACGAACGAGACGTCCAGCGATGCGGAGTACAGCAGCGGCGGCAGCACCAGGTTCAGCAGCACGTGCCCGTCGATGCGCAGGTTGGGCACGGCCGGGATGAAGGACACGGCGAGCGCGACGACCGTCACGAGCAGCGGCGCGGGCCAGCCCCTCCAGCGCGCGAACGCCGCGACGACCACCGATCCGACCAGCACGTAGAAGATCTCGGGATCCATGTCGCCAGGCTAGCGGGGCGCCGCTGTCGCGCCTCTTTCCGAACGCTGTCGAGGGCGATCCCGGTGCGCTCAGCGGGCGGCGGCGAGCAGGCGCACGACCTCGTCGTCGGGGGTCTGCCGGAAGTCGACGTAGTGCATGCCGACCGCCATGAAGCCTTCGGGCGCTTCCAGGCAGACGACCTCGTCGGCGTCCGGATCCGCTCCGGCTCGCAGCTCCTCGAGCGTCTCCGGCGGCGCGACCGGCACGGCGACGACGACCCGCGCCGCGCCCCTGGCACGCGCGATCGCGCAGGCCGCGCGGACGGTCGCGCCCGTGGCGATCCCGTCGTCGACGATGACCGCGGTGCGCCCGGCGAGCGGCTCCGGCGCGCGGCCGCCGCGGAACAGCCCCGCCCTGCGCTCCACCTCGACCCGCTCACGGCGCTCGGCCGCACGCAGGGTCTGCGCGTCCACGCCCGCGGCGCGCACGACGTCGGGGTTGCGCACGACGGCACCCTCCTCGCCCACGGCGCCCGTCGCGAGCTCGGGCTGCCACGGCACCCCGACCTTGCGCACGACGAGCACGTCGAGCGGCGCGCCGAGCGCCCTCGCCACCTCGGCCGCCACCGGAACGCCGCCGCGGGGCAGACCGAGCACGACCGCGTCCGCCGGCGGATCCGCCTCCAGCAGCGCGGCGAGCCGGCGCCCGGCGTCGGCGCGATCCGCGAACCCATGCATGCCTCCGGACTACGCCGGTGCGGCCACGCGGTCAAGGCGCACTCCCCTACTGGTCGTCGAGCGAACACCGGCGCAGCCGGAGTGAGACGAAACGGGGCGCTCCCACGGGGAGGCTCCGCCGAGGCCCCCCCGGGGCGGAACCGAAATCAGGCGGATCCGGAATGCTCCCCCGTACGCTCGCGTTGTCGAAGGGGATGTCTTCTCTCGCGCTCTCCGTCCTCGACCTCGTCCCGGTGCGCACCGGGCAGACCAGCGCCCAGGCGGTGTCGTCGTCGCTCGCGCTCGCCGCGCGCGCCGACGAACTCGGCTACCGGCGGTACTGGTTCGCCGAGCACCACAACATGCCGGCCGTCGCCTCGACCGCCCCGCCCGTGCTGATCGCCGCGGCCGCCGCGCGCACGCAGCGCATCCGGGTCGGATCCGGCGGGGTCATGCTGCCGAACCACGCCCCGCTCATCGTCGCGGAGCAGTTCGCCGCGCTCGAGGCCATCGCGCCCGGCCGGATCGACCTCGGCATCGGCCGCGCCCCGGGCAGCGACCCGGTGATCACCCAGCTGCTGCGCGCCGCAGGGACCGCGGGCGACGTCGAGCGCTTCCCCGACCACGTGCAGGACATCGCGCTCATGCTGCAGCCCGACGGCGCCACCGTGCAGTTCACCTCCGGCGGCGAGTACGCCGTGCGCTCCACGCCCGCGGCGACGGGCGCCCCCGAGGTGTGGCTGCTCGGATCCAGCGACTACTCGGCGCAGCTCGCGGCGTCGCTCGGCCTGCCGTACGTGTTCGCGAACCACTTCTCCGGCCAGGGCCTCGATCGCGCCCTCTCGCTCTACCGGGAGGGCTTCCGCCCCTCCGAGGCGCACCCGGAACCGCGCACCTTCCTCACCGCGAACGTCGTCGCCGCCCCCACCGCCGAGGAGGCCTCGGACCGCGCGATCCCGCAGCTGCGCATGATGGCGCGCCTGCGGCTGAACCGCCCGCTGACCCCGCTCGAGACCGTCGAGCAGGCCAGGGCCGCTCTCGCCGCGAGCCCCGATGCGCAGGAAGAGCAGATCCACGCGGCCGCCCTCGCGAACTGGTTCGTCGGCGACGGTGCGACCGTCCGCGCCGAGCTCGCGGCCTTCGCGGAGAAGCACGGCGTCGACGAGATCATGGTCTCCCCCGTCGCCGGATCCTTCTCCGCCGAGGATCCCGACCGCACCCCCGGCCGCACCCAGACGCTGGAGCTGCTCGTCGGCTGACGCGGCACGCACCCGCCATCGCGTTCAGGTCGCACTTTCCGTCGCCAAAACCCTCCGGTAGCAACCGAAAATGCGATCTGAACGGAAGACGGGCGACCAGGGCAGGAACACGGCGACCCGCACGGCGGAAGGCGCGCCCGCCGCTAGAGTGCGAGGATGCTCGAGCTCGAACCCGCCCTCGTCGACCGCGCCACGGCGCTCGCCACGCGCGGCGATCGCGTGGTGCTGGGCATCGTGGGCGAGCCCGGATCCGGCAAGACCACGCTCACCCTGGCGCTGAAGGCGGCCCTCGAGAGCCGGGGCGTCCCGGTCGCGTGGCTGCCGATGGACGGCTTCCACCTGGGCGACGCGAGCCTCGACGCGCTCGGGCTGCGCAGCCGCAAGGGCGCCGTCGAGACGTTCGACGGCTGGGGCTACCTCGCCGCGCTGCGCCGGGTGCTGACCGAGGTCGGCAACCCCGTCTACGTGCCGGGCTTCGAGCGCACGCTCGAGCAGCCGATCGCGGCCGACCGGGTGATCCCGCCGGGTCCGGCGCTCGTGCTCACCGAGGGCAACTACCTGCTCGACGAAGCCTCGCCGTGGGGGCTCGTCCGCGAGGCCGCCGCCGAGATCTGGTACGCCGACGTCCCGCAGGATCTGCGGCGCTCCCGCCTCATCGCCCGGCACGTCGCATTCGGCAAGACGCGCGCGGAGGCGGAGGCCTGGGTCGCCGCGGTCGACGAGCCGAACGCGGAGCGGATCCGGGCGCGCAGGGAACGCGCGGATCTGATCGTCCCCGTCGCCTGAGGCCGAGCCAGGTCCACCGAACCAGACCCTCAGCCGAGCCCCGTCCGCCGGACGCCGTGCTGCGTCGCCCGACGCGCTCCGCAGGTCTCAGCGGCCGTCGCGGGCGTCGGGCCGGATCTCGCCGGATCCGCGCGGGATCAGGTCCACCGGCACCACGACGGGCGCGGGATCGGGGCGCTCCCCGGCGTCGAGCAGCGCGAACAGCCGGTCCGCCGCGAGCCGGCCGAGCTCCTGCGGGCGCTGCGCCACCACGCTGACGCCCGGATCCATGAGGTCGGCGAGCTCGACGTCGTCGAAGCCGATCAGAGCCACGTCCCGATGGTGCCCGAGCTTGCGCAGCGCGTGCACGGCGCCGACCGTGATGAGGTTCTGCCCGCTGACGATCGCGGTGGGGGCGTCCGGGGCGCCGAGCAGGGTCATCACGGCGCGCTCGGCGGCGTCCTGATCCGAGAGGTCCGCGACGATCGTGGCGTCTTCCGCCGGCACTCCGAACTCGTCGAGCGCGGCGAGGAACCCGCGCTCGCGCTCGCGGGCCGTCCAGATGCCGCGGCGGTCGATGAGCAGCGCGAGGCGGCGGTGCCCGAACCCGAGCAGATGCCGTGCGGCGAGCCTGGCACCCCCGACGTTGTCGGAGTGCACGGTGTCGGCGGCGTAGCCGGTCGGCTCGCGGTCGATGAAGACCACGGGCATCTCGGGCGGCACGAGCTCGGCGAGATAGGCCTGGCTCTCGGCCACGCAGGTGAGGATCAGCCCGTCGACCTTGCGGCGCACGAACGCCTCGACGGCCGCGATCTCGCGTTCGGGGTCGTCGTCGAGGCTCGACGCGAACACGGCGACGTCGCGGTGGACCGCGACGTCCTCGATCGCACGGTGGATCGTCGCGGAGAACGGGTTCGCCACGCTGCCCAGGAGCAGGCCGACCGACCGCGTCCGCGTGGTCGTGCGCCGCAGGTTCGAGGCGTGCGCGTCGGGCTCCCAGCGCAGCTCCTCGATCGAGGCGCGCACGCGGGCCGCCGTGGCGGGAGCCACGTTCGGCTCGTTGTTGACCACGCGCGACACCGTCTTGATGCCGACACCGGCATGCTGCGCGACCTCACGGATCGTGACCCGGGGCGGCTTCGATGCTGATAACGGTGTCATACGGCGACCATCCTGCTTTGTCTCAGATCTTGCGAGATCGGATCCGATGGGCTAAACATACATCTGACACCGTTGTCATCCGACGGTGGCGCACCACGATGTGAACCTCCGATCCCTAAGGACAGCAAAGATGCCCCTTTCCCTGACCCGCCGCGGCACCCTGATCGCCGCCGCGTCCCTCGCGGCCGTCGCCGCCCTCTCGCTCTCCGCCTGCTCCTCCGGCGGAACGTCGGGATCCCCCGCCGGCGCGAACGACAAGGTCGGCGTGACCCTGATCGTGAAGACCACGACCAACCCCTACTTCGTGTCCATGGAGGACGCGGCCAAGGCCGACGCCGCCAAGGCGAACGTCTCCCTGACCCTCGCCGCGGGCAAGAAGGACGGCGACACCGACAGCCAGATCCAGGCGATCGAGAACGCGATCTCCCGCGGCGACAAGGGGATCCTGATCACCCCGAACGGCACCGCGGTCAACAACGAGATCGCGAAGGCCCGCAAGGCCGGGCTCTACGTGATCGCCCTGGACACGGTGCCGGATCCCGCCAGCACCGTCGACATCACCTTCGCGACGGACAACTTCGCCGCGGGCGAGCTGATCGGGAAGTGGACGGCCGCCAAGCTCGACGGCAAGAAGGCCACGATCGCGATGCTCGACCTGTTCAGCGACCAGATCGTCTCGGTCGACACGAACCGCGACCAGGGCTTCCTCAAGGGCATGGGCATCGCGGTGCCGGACAAGAGCAAGAACGGATCCGAGGCCGCGAGCGGCACCTACACCGGCGGGAAGGGCGGCGACTACACCGTCGTCGGCCACCAGCCGACCCAGGGCGCCGAGGACGGCGGCCGCTCGGCCATGGAGACGCTCCTCTCGAAGAACCCCGACATCAACGTCGTGTACACGATCAACGAACCCGCGGCCTACGGCGCGTACCAGGCGCTCAAGGCGGCCGGCAAGGAGAAGGACGTGCTGATCGTCTCGATCGACGGCGGCTGCGCCGGGGTCGGCTACGTCAAGGACGGCATCATCGGCGCGACCTCGCAGCAGTTCCCGTCGAAGATGGCGTCGCTCGGCATGGAGGCGATCGCCAAGATCGCGCGCGGTGGCCAGGCGCCCAAGCCCAGCGACGGGCTGGACTTCTTCAGCACCGGCCAGACCCTCGTCACCGACCAGGCGATGACCGGCATCGACAGCGTCACCTCCGCCGACGCCACCAGCACCTGCTGGGGCAAGTGACTCCTGGGGCGCCGGCACGGCCGCCGGCGCCCCGCACCCCTTCCCTCCGATCCCGGGAGCACACCATGTCAGACCCCACGTCCACCACCGCGCAGGCAGGACCGCCGACGTCGGCGCTGCATCTCGCCGACGAATTCCTCGCCCGGCAGACGCCGGTGCAGCGGATCCGCGCGATCCTCTACCGCTACCCCGCCATCAGCCCCGCGATCGTGCTGGTCGTCGCGGTCGTGATCTTCGGCGTCATCAACCCCCGGTTCCTGGCCCCGACCAATCTGTCGCTCATCACCCAGCAGGTCGCGGTGATCGGCACCCTGGGCGTCGCGCAGACGCTCGTGATCCTCACCGCCGGCATCGACCTCTCCGTCGGCGCCGCCATGGTCCTGAGCTCGATCGTGATCGGCAACGCGGCCGCCGGCCTCGGACTGCCGGGGATCCTCGCGCTCCTCGTCGGCCTCGTCGCCGGCGTCGCGACCGGCGTCGTCAACGGCCTCCTGGTCACCCGGCTGAACCTGCCGCCGTTCATCGTCACCCTGGGCACGCTCAGCATCTTCACCGCGCTCACGCTGCTGATCTCCAACGGCGCGACCGTGCAGGGTCTCAAGCTGCCCGACCTCATCACCTGGACCGGCAGCACATTCCACCTCGGCGTCGACGTCACCTACGGCGTGCTGATGATGATCCTGCTCTACGTCGTCGTGGCGTTCGCGCTCGGGCGCACCTCCTGGGGCCGGCACGTGTACGCGGTCGGCGACGACAAGGAGGCCGCCCGCCTGAGCGGCATCCGCGTGAACCGGGTGCTGCTGAGCGTGTACGTGGTCGCGGGCGCCGTCGTGGCGCTGGCCGCCTGGATCCAGATCGGCCGCGACTTCGGCTCCAGCCCCAACGCGGCCGTCGACGCGAACCTGAACGCCATCACGGCCGTGGTCATCGGCGGCACCAGCCTCTTCGGCGGACGCGGCAACGTGTGGGGCACCCTGCTCGGCGCCCTGATCGTCGGCGTGTTCCGCAACGGCCTGGCGCTCGCCGGGCTGGACGTGCTCTACCAGACCCTCGCCGTCGGCATCCTCGTGATCGTCGCGGTCTCCATCGATCAGTGGATTCGGAAGGTGCGCAAGTGAACGCCACGGCAACCGAGACCCGCACGCCCGTCCTGTCGGCGAAGCGGCTCGTCAAGACCTACGGTCACGTCGTCGGACTCGACGGCGTCAGCCTCGACCTCTACGCCGGCGAGGTGCTCGCGATCATCGGCGACAACGGCGCCGGCAAGACCACGCTCATCAAGTGCCTCACGGGCGCGGAGATCCCCGACGAGGGCGAGCTGAGCCTGGACGGCAGGCCCGTGCACTTCCGCCGCCCGCAGGATGCGCGCGATGCGGGGATCGAGACGGTCTACCAATCGCTCGCCGTCTCCCCCGCGCTCGACGTGGCCGCCAACATGTACCTCGGGCGCGAGATGCGACGTCCCGGGTTCCTCGGATCTGTCCTGCGCATGCTCGACACCAAGAGCATGCGCAGCAACGCCCGCGACGAGCTGACCCGGCTCGGGATCTCGACCCTGCAGGACGTCACGGTCCCGATCGAGAACCTGTCCGGCGGGCAGCGGCAGGCCGTCGCCGTGGCGCGGGCCGCGGCCTTCGGATCCAAGGTCGTCGTGCTCGACGAGCCGACCGCCGCGCTGGGCGTGCGCGAGGGGAAGCAGGTCCTCGAACTCATCAAGAGGCTGCGCGACACCGGCGTGCCGGTGATCCTGATCAGTCACAACATGCCGCACGTGTTCGAGGTCGCCGACCGGATCCACATCCAGCGCCTCGGGAAGCGGGCCGGCACCATCACGCCGTCCTCGCACACCATGAGCGAGGCGGTCGCGATCATGACCGGTGCGCAGACGCTGTGAGGGCGAAGCACCTGTACGCCGAGTTCCGGGCGATGCCGGGGGCGGGCGATGCGGTCGCATCGCTCGTCGCCGGGTACCGCCGGGAGGTGGCGGCCGAGCCCGGCACCGTGCGCTTCGACGCCCACCGACTGCAGGAGGCGCGGGATCGCTTCTTCGTGTACGAGGAGTACGTCGACGATGCGGCGTTCGAGGCGCACCTCGGCGCCACGGCCAACGCCGTGTTCAATGCGGCGCTCGCTCCGCTCATCGTCGGCGGCGCGTCGGCGCTGACCTGGCTGGACGAGCTCGGCGACGCCTCGGCCGTCTCGGCCGTGCCCCGCGGGGACGCGTCGTGAACGCCTTCGCCGGCCGGATCCTGGTGATCGGCGAAGCCCTGATCGACATCGTGGATCGCACCGGCGAACCCGTGCGGCACGTCGGCGGCAGCCCGTTGAACGTCGCGTTCGGCCTCGCCCGGCTCGGGATCGCGACGACCTTCGCGAGCGAGTTCGGCGAGGACGCGGACGGTGCGGCGATCGCCGCCCACCTCGCCGCCGCGGGCGTCACGATCGCGCGGACGGCGGACCGGGACCGCCGGACCTCGACCGCCCTCGCGCGGATCGGCGAGGACGGCTCCGCGACCTACGACTTCGACCTGGAGTGGAGCTTC
>NZ_NCKN01000068.1 GCF_002257455.1 Microbacterium sp. 13-71-7 | reverse complement strand
GTTCGCGGGTCTTCCCGGTTCGATCTCCGAGATCAAGCCGGAGAGCGGCAAGCTCACCGTGCTCGTCTCGCTGTTCGAGCGCGAGACCCCGGTCGAGCTGTCGTTCGACCAGGTCACCAAGATGATCTGACGCTTCCCCGGAAGCGCACTGCAGAACGGCCGTCCCCCTGGGGGCGGCCGTTCTCGCGTTCGTTGGGGGCTGGTCTCGTGTACGGATGCCGGATCCCGGCACGGATGCAGGACGGATCCGCCGGAACGGTCGTGCGTCCGTACCCGGATCCTGCATCCGTACACGAGCAGGCCCGCGGCGCAGGGGGGAGCAGGCGGGCGCGTGTGCTCAGATCGCGGCGGCGAGCAGGCGGGGGCTGCTCTCGCGGATGCGGTCGAGCGCTGTGAGGTCACCGCGGAGGTAGGCGATGAGGCAGTTCAGGAACAGCCCGTCGAAGAGCGCGTACGCCTCGAGCGGATCGACGGCGGGGGCCGTGCCGCTCAGCTCGCCGTACCGGACGACCACGTTCCAGACCATCTCGCGCAGCAGGTCGTCGATCGCGACGATGGTCTCGCGGAAGCCCTCGTCGAAGAGCGCCTGGTTGCGCAGATCGTACCAGAGCCGGTGCATGTCGGACTCGTCCCGCAGCGTCGCGGCCATCTCGTCGCCGAAGCGGCGTGCCAGCTCCTGCGCGGTCTCGGAGGTCTCGACGATCGGATCGTAGCGCCGGGCGCACTCCGACTTGTACTGCCAGATCGCCTGGCGGATGAGGTCGTCCTTGTCCTCGAAGTAGTAGTGCAGCGCACCGTGCGAGAGGTCGGAATGGGCGGCGACGTCGCGCATCCCGGTGCGCGCGTAGCCGCGCTCGGCGATGGCGGAGAGCGCGGAGTCGGCGAGCTCGCGACGCCGTGCCGCGAACTTGTCGGTGCTCGCGCGCTCGGCGCGGACGGCCACATCGCCCATGATCGCCTCCTCCGGTCTGCCGTGATTCTACGCGCGTCGTCGTCCCGCCAGGTCGGATCGGGGCGGTCGGCAACGCGTGTCTTGACAAGTGTCAAGAATTTCCTTGCCAACTGTCAAGTTCTCTGTTCTGCTGTACGCATCACTTTCACCGGCGAAAGGAACGGACACCGATGTCCATGGATCTGGCAGGAAAGCGCGTCGTCGTCACCGGCGGGGCGAAGGGGCTGGGGCTGCGCGAGGCGCAGCGGATCGTCGACGGAGGCGGGGCGGTCGTCCTCGCGGATGTCGACGAGGAGGCGGGGCGCGCGGCCGCCGAAGCGCTCGGCGCAGGCTTCGTCCGACTCGACGTCACAGACGACGCGTCGTGGCAGGCGGGCATGGCGGCCGCGGTCGCGCATCTCGACGGGCTCGACGGGCTCGTCAACAACGCCGGGATCGAGATCTCGGATCTGCTCGTCGACCTCGACCCCGACAACATGAGGCGGGTTCTGGAGGTCAACGTGCTCGGGACCGCCCTCGGCGTCAAGCACGCCTTCCGGGCGATGCGGCCGGAAGGCGCGGCGGGCACGGGCGGCGCGATCGTGAACATCGCCTCGGTCGCCGCGACGATCGCCTTCCCCGGCATCGCCGCGTATTCGGCCTCGAAGTCGGCGGTCGAGCGGCTCACCAAGGTCGCCGCCGCCGAGTCGGGACGACTCGGCTACGGCGTGCGCGTCAACACCGTGTGCCCCGGCCTGGTGCCGAACGCGATGGGGGCGCAGCTCGCGGGCGACATGGAGCGCCTCGGCCTCTTCCCCACGGCGGGCGACGCCGTGACCGCGGTCGTCGGGCTCACCCCCTCCGGGCGGCTCGCGACCGAGGACGACATCGCCGACGGCGTCGCGTTCCTGCTCTCCGAGCGGTCCGCGTTCGTCAACGGCGCGACGCTGTCCATCGACGGCGCGATGGGGATGTGAGGCGATCATGGCAACCGACAAGCCCGTCGTCGTCTACGGCGTCAGCGGATACACCGGCCGGCTCATCTGCGAGTACCTGCGCGAACTCGGCGTGCCCTTCGTCGCCGCGGGCCGCGACGGCGACCGGGTGCGCGAGGTCGTCGAGCGGATCCCCGGCATCGAGACCGCCGACTACGAGATCATCGCGGTCGACAACGACGCGGACGCGATGGCGAGCGCCTTCGAGGGCGCGCAGGTGATCTGCAACACCGCAGGACCGTTCATCAAGTTCGGCCCCGCTGTCGTGGAGGCGGCGCTCCGCATCGGCGCGCACTACCTCGACACCACGGGGGAGCAGGACTGGGTGATGGCGGCGCGGGACCGATGGGGCGAGGGCTTCGCCGGCAAGGGGCGGCTGCTCGCGCCCGGCGTGGCGCACATGTACACGACGAGCGAGATCGCGGCGAACGTCGCGCTCGAGCCCGGCGGATACGACACGCTCGACATCCTCGTGCTGTGGAAAGGGTTCCCGACGTTCGCCTCGACGCAGACGATCTTCACGATCCTCAAGGCGGACTGGTTCTACCTGGAGCAGAACCGGCTCGTGGAATGGGATCACACCTCGGCGTTCCAGGTGCCGGTTCCCGGCTACCACGAGCTGGCGACCGCGGTGCCGTGGGGCGGGATGTCGCACCCGATCTGGTTCCAGCACGACCCCCGCGTGAGCAACGTCCGGGCGATCGGCGGCGTCTTCGCCCCCGAGGTCATGGCGAACGTCGCGCTCACGGTGCAGATGTTCGAGGAGCAGATCCGTCCGCTCGACCCCGAGGCCCAGGAGGCCGCGCTCGCCGAGGTGGCCGCATCGGTGCAGGCCGGGATGCCGCCCCGGGAGAACCCGAGGATCAACCGGTCGCTCGACTCGGTGCACGCCTCGGGACCGCTCGGGCGCTCGCAGGTGGTGATCCACGGCAACAGCAACTACAAGCAGACAGGGCTCCTGCAGGCCTTCGCGGCCTACTCGCTGATCCAGCAGGCCCCTCACCGCGTGGGATTCGCCTCGGCGTGCCAGGCCTTCGGACATCGCGCGCTGCTCGGGCAGCTGCGCGCCTTCGGCCTCGTCTCCGAGCCCGTCGTCACGCGCGTCTGACACCCCTCGACCGGGCGGCGCCGGCACGCCGGCGCCGCCCGAAAGGAGCCCCATGCACTTCAGCGATCTGCCCCATGGCCGGGCGCTCGTGGATCCGCTCGGTCCTGCCCTCGCCGACGACGACGGCGCGCTCGACAACGCCGCGCTGCTGGCCCGCACCGAGAGCGCGGCGGCCGTCCTCGCCGCCCACGGCGTCCGCGACGGCGATGTCGTCGCGGTGCTGCTGCCGAATCGGGTCGACCTCATCATCGCCCTCTTCGCGGCCTGGCAGCTGGGAGCAGCGGTCACGCCGATCAACCCCGTCCTGGGCGACGCCGAGGCGCGCTATCAGCTCACGGACGCCGGCGCACGCGTCGTCGTGACCGACACGGGGCGCGATCTCGGCGTGCCCGCTCTGACCCCGGCCGCACTCGCGGAAGGGGAGGCGACCGGTCTGCCCGAACGGCATCCGCGCCCGGACTCCGATCTCGCGCTGCTGATCTACACGAGCGGCACGACGGGAAGCCCGAAGGGCGTCATGCTGACCCACGCCAACCTGGACGCGATGACGGCATCGTTCGCGGAGTGGTTCGAGCTGGGGCCGGAGGATCACAGCCTCCTCGTGCTGCCGCTGTTCCACGCCAACGGCATCGTGCTCGGCACGCTCACGCCGCTGCGCGCCGGCGGCCGCGTCACGATCACGGGGCGCTTCTCGCGCGATCGGTTCTTCGACGACGTCGAGCGCGTGCGCCCCACCTACTTCTCCGCCGTACCGGCGATCTACGCCCTGCTCTCCACGCTCCCGGACGGCGTCCGTCCCGACACCTCGTCCCTGCGGTTCGGGGTGTGCGGCGCCGCGCCGATGCCGGTCGAGGCCATCGAACGGTTCGAGGACAGGTTCGGGATCACGATCGTGGAGGGATACGGCCTCAGCGAGACGACCACCGCCTCGACCATCAACCCGTTGCGCGGTCTGCGCAAGCCGGGGACCGTCGGCCTGCCGCTCCCGGGGCAGCGGGTCGAGGTCGTGGACGCGGACGGCCGTGCCGTGCCCGTGGGGGAGCGCGGCGAGGTGGTGATCTCCGGACCCGTCGTCATGGCCGGCTATCTGGGCCGGCCCGAGGAGACGGCACGGACGATCGTGGACGGGCGTCTGCGCACCGGCGACATCGGCTGCTTCGACGAGGACGGCTATCTGCGGATCGTGGACCGGATCAAGGACATGATCATCCGCGGCGGCGAGAACGTGTATCCGAAGGAGATCGAGAACGCGCTCTACGCGCATCTCGATGTGCACGAGGCGGCCGTGGTGGGGCGTCGCGACGACGTGCTCGGCGAGGTTCCGGTCGCGTTCGTGTCGCTCGTGCCCGGATCCACCGCGAGCGCGCCGGAACTCTCGGCGCATGCCGCGCGGCTGCTCGCCCGCTTCAAACAGCCGGAGGTCATCGAGATCGTCGCCGAGATCCCGAAGAACCCGGTGGGCAAGATCGACAAGCCGGCGCTGCGGCGCATGCTCGAGGAGCGGGTATGAGCGTCGTCGTGGCGGGGGTCGGGATGATCCCGTTCGCGACGCCGCGCGCCGGCGGGACGTACGACGACATGGGCGCCGAAGCCGCCCGGCGCGCGCTCGCCGACGCCGGGGTCGGCATCGCCGACGTCGCGCAGGCCTATGCGGGGTACGTGTACGCCGACTCGGCGGCGGGCCAGACCGCGCTCTACGGGCTTGGTCCCACGGGCATCCCCGTCGTGAACGTGAACAACTGGTGCGCGAGCGGATCCACCGCTCTCTGGCTGGGCCGCCAGGCGATCCTGTCCGGGGCGGCGGACTGCGTGCTCGTGCTCGGGTTCGAGCAGATGGCGCGCGGCGCGATCGCCCCGACCTACGCCGACCGTCCCGACGCGCTCTGGCGGTTCACGGAGATGCTCGGCGACCAGGAGCCCGAGGCCCCCGTCGCCGCCCGCTTCTTCGGCGCCGCGGGGCAGGCCTATCTCGATCGCTACGACGCCGACGCGACGCTGTTCGCCGAGGTCGCCGTCAAGGCGCGCCGGCACGCGCGCGCCAACCCGGCAGCCGTCTTCCGGGATCCGGTCACGGTCGAGGAGGTGCTGGCCTCGCCGCACGTGTTCGGGCCGCTGACCCGGCTGCAGTGCTGCCCGCCGACCTGCGGGGCGGCAGCCGCCGTGCTGTGCACCGAGGACTTCGCACGCGCTCGGGGGCTCGATGCGTCCATCCGTATCAGGGCGCAGGCCATGACGAGCGATCGCCCCGACTCGTTCGAGGGCGACGCGATGGCGCTCGTGGGCGCGGGCATCGCGCGCCGAGCCGCCGACGCCGTCTACGAGGAGGCCGGCGTCTCACCCGAGGACATCCCGGTCGCGGAGCTGCACGACTGCTTCACCGCGAACGAGGTCATCTCCTACGAAGCGCTGCGGCTCACACCGGAGGGCACGGCCGCGCGGTTCATCCGCGACGGGCAGAACACCTACGGCGGCCGGGTGGTGACGAATCCGTCCGGCGGACTGCTCTCGAAGGGGCACCCGCTCGGCGCGACAGGGCTCGCGCAGTGCACCGAGCTCGTGCACCAGCTGCGCGGCCGGGCGGGGGAGCGGCAGGTCGAGGGCGCGACCCTCGCACTGCAGCACAACCTGGGCCTGGGCAGCGCCTGCGTCGTGACCCTCTACGAGTCAATTCGTCGCTGATGCGCCGGACGTCGGTCCCGGACTTCGGCGCGAGGAGCTGACGGGCGCGACCACGCGGGCCAGCGCCGCGTCGGGGTCGTGGAGGAGTTCGCGTTCTTCGGGGTGGTCGAGGAAGTGCTGCACGACTTCGCCGACGATGGCGGGGTCGGATCCGAGGGCCGAGGCGACGAGGTCGTGTTCGATGCCGCTGGTCGTATGGATGCGGACGCATCGCCCACCCTGGTCGTTGGTTGCGAGAGAGACGGCACCGATGTTGTTCCACTCGAATCTCATCGGGGTCCGGCCTTCCGTCCACGTCAGGCCACCTGGTGCGAGCGTGAGCCCTCGCGGCAGTCGGACACGGCTGATGAGGTATCCGAGAAACGCGATTCCCAGCGGGATGAGCGCGACAGGGGAGAACCGTCCAACGGCCCCGTATGACGGTGGATTCGGGAGGAACAAGGGGACCGTGCCGGTAATGCCGGCGACAGTGATGAGTAACGCGCTGAGGGCAGCGATCACTGGGATGGTTGAGGTGGGAATAAAGCGGAAGGGGGGCCGTCGACTGTACCTGATGCGGTCAAAGCCCTGTCTCCGCACGGCGCTGATCGTGAACGGTATGAGCATGAGGATCGCAAGGGACGCGAGCAACATCATCGTGCGGAACCACGGCGTCGCGCGATCATCGAGTGCGACGAATGATGCCAGAACTGCAACGAGGACCGTGGGCGCCATCAGCAAGAGGGCCTTGGCGGGCTTTGTTCTTGCTGATGTGTACGCGGTCGGGCGCGTGAGCCGAGCATCCAAGATCCGCACGCGCCTGCGCACTGTTGCCACGGGTCCATAGCCTTTCAATTGAACGCATAGCCGAAATCGCCGGCATCGATCGCTTCGCGGACATCGAGCGGAACCGAATTCTCCCATGCGGATCGGGCCGCATTCCCCGCGACCACGGCGACGGTGCCGATGATCGCTGCCGCGGCCAGCGGGGGAACAGACACACCCAGGAGAGCGCCAGCCCCCCAAGCGGTGCCTTCGCCCAGAAGTCCGCCGGCGATTCCACCGGCCAGGCCTGCCCCGGCCGACGTCGGAGATCCGCCGCCGATGACCTCGAATGAGGCGGAGACGACGTCGATCGCTGTCCCCGCGAGCGGGATGATCCGGGTTCCGACGCGGATCTTGCTGGCCTCGGCGTTCAGGGCCTCGCGTGCGGCGAGGAGTTCCGGTCTGGTCACGCGGGCGGCAGCCTTGCTCAGCTTGGGGTCGCCGGAGCGCAGCCGATGGAAGTAGCTGTCGTAGTCGACCTGAGCGGCCTTGGCGTGCGTCTCGTAGTTCTTGAGACTGGCTTCCCATGTCTTGCCGCTGAATGCGAAAAGCGTTCCTCGGACGAGATCATTGCCGATGCCCAGGGTTTGTGCGGTGCTCTTGAGCAGATCGAACTCGCCCAGGCGTGCGAGCAGCGGCGTCATGTGTTCGTCGATCCAGTTCTCGAGATCGCCCCACCACACGCCGACATCGTCAGCGATGCGGTTGTAGGCCTTCAGGGCCTTCTCATACGCGCCGACGATCGGCGGGGCGATACAGGATCCATCTGCGGCGTATTCGATCGGGGCCGGCGTTCCGAGGTTGCCGATGTACTGCTTCGGAGCCACGGGGGCCTGGATAACCGACGCGGTGACGATCAGTCCCGCGGCCGTCGCATCGTCGGCGTGGTCGGCGAACGAGTGCCGGCCGCGGATGATCCGCTGGGCGTATGCGCGGAATGCCGCGGCGGCGTCTCGGGCGTAGTCGTCCACGGGATCGATCGCCTTCGCGGTCGCATCGATGGTCTGACGGAACGCCGTGCCCGTCCTGCCCGACCAGCACTCGTCAGAATCGCGGGAGACCTTGCGGAGCTCCTGGTCGAGTGCGTCGGCGTCGGCCCCGAGTGCGCGGTCGAGGAAGTCGGCGAGGCCATGGATCGCGTCCGGATCTCCCGGAATGTGCAGATCGATGCCCATCAGAGGTTCTCCTCGGCGAAATTGTCGAGCGAAGCGATGATCTCCTCTTCCGTCTTGGAATGGTCATCGATCGCGACGAGGGCGATGTCGCGGACGCCGCGTGCGAGATTCGAGGCCGACTGCGCCGCCTCGATGGCTGCGCGCACGATGAGCGCGATCTTGCCGCTCGCCGCACCGCCGTCGGCCGTGGAACGGAACCCGGACAGCGCCGTGTCGAGCTGATCCGTCTGTCGCGTGACCTTCTTCAACAGCGCATGCATCGAGTCGGGGTCGATGCTGACGACCGTCACAGCAACCGGCCCTCGTGTGTGAGATGGTCGGCGAACGTCGGATCGAACAGCACGAGGTCGAAGGGCTGCTCGGTCTTCAGGTACCCGAGCGCGTCGGTCTGCACGACGATCCACGGTTGCTCGAGGCCGCAGCCGTCGGCCAGGCGATCGAGCGCGGTGAACGCGATCAGCGCCTGTCGGCCGTCCGGGATCCGTCGCATCTCCGCGTACCTTCCCGTGCCCGCGCCCTCGCGGACCGGAAGGTACAGGAAGGGCGGAATGATCACGCCCGTGCCGGACGCCCGGGAGCGCAACCCGGCGATGGTGCGCAGTGATGCGCTGGTTTTCCCCCCGAAAGACATGGCAGGGATGCTAGCGGGCAACGCGGACGGTCCTGTTCACGAGGAGATGTTTTGGTTCAGTCCTCTTCGGCCATCATGTGGGCCGTGAACGCATCGAACATGCGGTCGACCCACTGCAGCCTGTCGATCGAGTAGTCCAGGTCAATCCCGTCGACCGTGCGGGGCACTGATCGCGGTGCGCGGACTCGCCCGGGATCCGGTAGACTTCTATGGTTTGTGCGCCGCTTCGGCGTGCGCGCGAACGCCACCGCGCTCCGGAGATGCCGGATCCGCGGGAGAGGGATGCTCGCATCCGCTCGAGAAAGGAACAACTATGGCACCGAAGAAGAAGGTGACCGGCCTGATCAAGCTTCAGATCAACGCCGGTGCAGCCAACCCGGCGCCGCCGATCGGCCCCGCGCTCGGTCAGCATGGCGTCAACATCATGGAGTTCTGCAAGGCGTACAACGCCGCGACCGAGTCGCAGCGCGGCAACGTCATCCCCGTGGAGATCACCGTCTACGAGGACCGCAGCTTCACGTTCATCCTGAAGACCCCGCCGGCCGCCGAGCTGATCAAGAAGGCTGCGGGCGTGCAGAAGGGCTCCGCCACTCCGCACACCGTCAAGGTCGCGAAGATCAGCGCCGAGCAGGTCCGTCAGATCGCCGAGCAGAAGCAGGCTGACCTGAACGCGAACGACATCGACGCCGCGTCCAAGATCATCGCCGGAACCGCCCGTTCCATGGGCATCACGGTCGAGGGCTGAGGGAGATAACAATGGCTACCAAGTCCAAGGCTTACAACGCCGCCGTCGCGAAGATCGAGGCGGACCGTTTCTACACCCCGACCGAGGCTGTCGCCCTCGCGAAGGAGACCGGCTCCGCGAAGTTCGACTCCACCGTCGAGGTCGCGCTGAAGCTCTCGGTCGACCCCCGCAAGGCCGACCAGATGGTGCGCGGCACCGTCATCCTCCCGCACGGCACCGGCAAGACCGCCCGCGTCATCGTGTTCGCGACGGGTCCGGCCGCTGAGGCCGCGATCGCCGCGGGTGCGGACGAGGTCGGCGGCGCCGAGCTCATCGAGAAGGTCGCCGGCGGCTGGACCGCGTTCGACGCGGCCGTCTCCACCCCGGAGCTCATGGGCCAGGTCGGTCGTCTCGGAAAGGTGCTGGGCCCGCGTGGTCTGATGCCGAACCCGAAGACCGGCACCGTCACCCCGAACCCGGCCAAGGCCGTCGAGGAGATCAAGGGCGGAAAGATCGAGTTCCGCGTCGACAAGCACGCCAACGTGCACTTCGTCGTGGGCAAGGCCTCGTTCTCGGCCGAGCAGCTCGACGAGAACATGAAGACCGCGCTCGAGGAGATCGTCCGCCTCAAGCCGTCCAGCTCCAAGGGCCGCTACATCCAGAAGGGTGCGGTGTCGACGACGTTCGGCCCCGGCATCCCGCTGGACGTCAACGCCATCTGAGTTCGACGCTCTTCAGAAGACCCTCGCCCTTCGGGGCGGGGGTCTTCTGCGTGTCCGGGACTCGATGCCGGGGGCGAGCCGGGATGGCGGACGAGGATCCAGGCGGTGCTCAGCGCACCACCAGGGCGACGCACAGCAGTACCAGCGCGAGTCCCTGCAGAGTGGCGCGCAGGGCGATGATCGACTCCCAGCGGTCCTGCAGCGCCCGGGCGTCGGCCGGCACGGTGCCTCCCAGCGCGGCGGCGGTGAGGGCGGTGTTGATCGGCTTCGCGACGCGGGCGAACAGCAGCAGCCAGACGAGCAGCGCCGCGAGCGCGACGGCGGCGAGGGCGCTCGCGGCAGTGCTGCCGGCGAGTGCTGATAGGGCGACGGTCGCCGCGGTGAGGACGACGCCGGCGACGCCGACGAACGGCAGTCGACGGTCGCCGTAGTAGTGCCCGCGCCCGACGACCTGCACGAGGGTCGGCTCATCGACCTCGGCGTACACGGCGCGCAGCACGACGGCGGCGAGCACATCCGTGCCGAAGATGACGGCGATGGCGGCGATGGCGCCGATGGCGGTGATGACGATCGCAAGGGACATGGCTTCTCCTTAGAGTTAGCGGTGCTAACAGTTAGCGATGCTAACATCGTGTCATGACCCCGTCAACGTCCCCGCGCACGGATCCCGCCGAGCGATCCCGCTCGATCGTCCACGCCTCGCGACGCGTCGCAGAGGCGGAGGGATGGCCGGCCGTGACCGTCCGGCGTCTGGCCGCCGAGATCGGCTTCAGTCAGCCGATCCTGTACCGCTCCTTCCCGGGAGGGCGGGACGAGATCGTCGAGCAGGTCATGATCGCCGGTTTCGCCGAGATGGCCGTGGAGCTCGCGGCTCCGATCGGCGAAGGCGACCGGCTCGCGCACGTGGTGCGTGCGTACCTCGCGTTCGCCCGCACGCATCCCGCGCTCTACGAGGCGATGTTCGAGGCGCGCACGAGCATCGTGTTCGCGACCGCGGAGACTCCGGCGCCGCTGCGCGAGGCGTTCGGGTCCTTCCTCGGCGCCGTGTCGGCGGAGGCGGGGGACGAGCGGGCGGCCGTGGTACGGGCGGAGCTGCTCTGGAGCACGCTTCACGGCGTGGCCCGACTGGCGGCCTCGGAGCGCCTCGACCCCGCCCTGGAGCAGGCGCGTCTCGCGGCGATCCTCGCGCTGTTCCGGTCCTGAGGGGCCGTGCGGAGGGGCTCAGAGGGCGGGGCCGCCCAGAAGCGCCCACCAGATCAGGAGCATCGTGGCGAGGAACCCGCACACGTAGTTCCACAGGAGGAACCGCCGCCATCCCCGATTCGTCCGACCCGAGTCTTCGTCCGGCACGGCGCGGAACGGCCAGACGGAGGCGATGTAAGGCACGGCGAGGAGTGCGCCGAGTGGCCCCGGCCAGGTGGTGAACAGCATGAGCGCACCCGCGAGCGTCCACATCGTCAGCGCGAAGCGAACGGTCCGCTTCGCGCCCAGCACCGTCGCGATAGAAGAGATGCCGGCCTCGCGATCCGGGATGACATCCTGCACCGCGCCGAACGCATGGCTCGCGATTCCCCACGCGAAGAAGGCGAGCAACAGCAACACGAGGGCCGGCGTCGGCGTGGCGCCGGCGAGGACGAGCCCGTACACCGCAGGCGAGACGAAGTGGAGGCTCGACGTGAGGGAGTCGAGGAACGGCACCTCCTTGAACCTCAGCCCCGGGACCGAGTAGGCGACGACGGCGAACATGCTGAGCGCGAGCACGAGCCACGATGGCGGATTCCCCAGCGCGACGAGCACGACGAGGAATGGCACGGGGAGCAGCAGGGACCACATCATCACCGCGCGGTGCCTGGCGGGGGAGAGCACGGCCCCCTCGGCTCCGCCCTTGCGGGGGTTCGCGAGATCGGATGCGTAGTCGAAGACGTCGTTGATCCCGTACATCGTGAGGTTGTACGGAACGAGGAAGAACAGCGTGCCGATCGCGAGCGCCGCGTCCACGCGCCCTGTCGTCAGGACGTACGCGGCCGCGAAGCCGAAAGCGGTGTTGATCCAGCTCAGCGGCCGCGAGGCCAGCAGCAGATCGCGGGGCAGGGAGCCTGCGGTCGTCGTGCTCATCTGCGGTGCCTCTCGGACGCGCGGGCCGCGAGCGCCGACGCAGCCCGGTCGCCCCGCCCCGCCCGGTCGCGCCGCCCCGCCGGCGCAGAGCGGCGGAGGTTCCACGCGGCCGAGCCGAGCAGGGCCGCCGCGATCGGGTAGGCCAGGTCCTCGATCGGGGCAAGGCCGATCCTCACCCCGCTGATCCGGTCCGGAGCGTAGGTGAAAAGGCCCGCGGCGATCATGAGCGAGTCGAAGACGGCCGTCAGCAGGACGAGCCCGAAGATCGCGAACACCAGCGCAGAGCCATGACCCGGAGGTCTCCTCCGCCAGGTGAGGGCCTGGAGGAGGACGCACGGGGCGAGGAAGACCGCGTCGACGATCAGGTACGTGCCATTCATCGGGGCCGTTCCTCGCGCGATCCCAGGATCCGCCGTGCTCCGGTGTAGAGCACCATCGTCACCTGCACGAGGAAGAGCAGGAACACCGGCTCCTCGATCGGCAGGTGCGGGGCCAGCAGGATGCCGGTCGAGAGCGGGTTGGCCTCACGGGCGAAGATACCCGTCGATATCCCTGCAAGGTCCCAGAGCAGCAGAGCGACGACCCCCGCGGCGAGCACGAGCAGCGCGCGCTTCGGCTCAGCCCAGAGGAACAGCCGCCACCGCGCGTCGACGAGGCCCACGCCGAGCATCGAGACGAGGAGGAGCACGAGATAGAGCAAGCCCATCACGCCTCCACGGGCACAGGCAGCGGTCCGCTGGTGCGATCGCCGCGGAAGGCCTTCAGCACGAGCTCGGCGCTGATGAGGCACATGGGCAGGCCGATGCCGGGAAGCGTGGTCGCTCCGGCGTAGAAGAGCCCGCGCGTCGTGCGGGAGCGCGTGCGACCCCGAAGGAAGGCGCTCTGGCGCAGCGTGTGCGCGGGGCCGAGTGCGGAGCCCCGGAAGGAGTGCAGATCACGGGCGAAATCGGCGGGGCCCACGGTGCGCCGCACCACGATGCGTGCGGCGAGGTCGGGAGCCCCGGCGTGCGCCGCGAGCTCGGCGATGGCGCGGTCGACGATGCGCTCGACCGCGGCGGCGCCGTGCCCGCCGATTCCGCCCGACCCGATCGCAGGGTCCGCCGGCACGGGGACGAGCAGGAACAGGTTCTCGTGACCTTCGGGCGCGACGCCGCCGTCGGTGGCGCTGGGCATGCACGCGTAGAAGGATGCCGGCTCGGGCACTCGGGGCGCGGATCCGAAGATCGCGTCGAAGTTGGCGTCCCAGTCCTCGGTGAACACGAGGTTGTGGTGGACGAGCCCTCGCAGACGTCCGCGGACGCCGAGCATCGCGAGCACGGCGCCCGTGCCGGGATTCAGTCGGCGCCAGTGCGTTCGGGAGCGCTCGCGCGCCGCCGGGGGCAGTAGGACGGTGTCGGTGTGGTGCATGTCGACCGTGCTCACGACGCGGTCGAAGGCCTCCTCGTGCGCGACGCCCTCCCGCGAGACCACGATGCCGTGCACCGCGCCGCCTTCGATGAGGATCCGGTGCACGCGCGACCCCGTGTGCAGCTCGGCACCGGCGGCGCGCGCCCGCCGGGCGAAGGCGTCGATGACCGTGGTGAAGCCGCCCAGGGGATACAGCACGCCGTCCTCGAGATCGAACGTGCTCATGAGATGGAACAGCGCGGGAGCGATCGCAGGTGCTCCGCCGAGGAAGACCGCAGGGTACTGCAGGATCTGCCGCAGCCGTCGGTCGGAGAACGAGGTCTCGACCATGCTCTGCAGCGAAGTGCCGAGCAGCGCAGCCAGACGCGGGAGCTCGCCGAGATCTCGGCCGGGCGCGAAGGCGCGCGGGTGCGAGAAGTCGGTGTAGAGGAAGCGATCGTTCGCGATGCGCGCGGTCCGCGCCGCGGAGTCGAGGTGCCGGGCGAGTGCGGCGCCCGCACCGGGCTCGACCGATTCGAACAGCGCGAGAGCGCGCTCGCGCGCGGAATGCACGTCGAGGGGGTCTCCGTCGTCGGAGAAGACCCGGTAGGCAGGATCGAGGCGGACGAGGTCGAGCTCGGCGGCGGCGCTCGTGCCGAGGAGTCGGAAGCAGTGATCGAACACCTCGGGCATCAGGTACCACGACGGCCCCGTATCGAAGCGGAATCCCTCGCTCTCCCAGCTCCCCGCCCGTCCACCGAGCCGTTCCGACTGCTCGAACAGGGACACCTCGTGCCCGTCCGCGGCGAGCAGGGCGGCCGTGGCCAGTCCGGAGATACCGCCTCCGAGCACGGCGACGCGGCTCATCGGGCGTCCTCGCTGCGGAGGACCGCCCGCACCAGCAGTGTGGCCTTGCGCCACGCCGGCACGCGGATCCGCTGCGAGACGAGCGCGCGTGCCGGCGTGCGACGCAGTCGCGCCGAGAGGTCCGCGTAGAGCAGGTGTGCCGCCGCCACGGCGCGGCGCGACGAGCCGGGCAGCTCGCCGATCACGGAGTCCGCGATCGCGAGCTCGGCGTCGATCCCGTCCAGGATGCGGTCGCGCTCCGCGTCCGTGAAACGGTGCGGATCGATGCCGGGGAAGTATCGCCGCCCGAGGCCCTCGGCGTCCTCGCCGAGGTCGCGGAGGAAGTTCACGCGCTGGAACGCGGATCCGAGCGCGACCGCGCCGCGATCCCAGCGCTCGTCCCGCACGGGCTCGGGCTCCATCCCGCGGCGGAAGGCGGCGAGGCACATGAGCCCGACGACCTCCGCGGATCCATGGACGTACTCGTCGAGCTCGTCCTCGTCGGTGAACACGAGAGGGGCGAGGTCGCGGCGCATCGAGGCGAAGAACGGCCGGGTCAGCTCCGGGCCGATCCCCGTCGCCCGCCCGGTGGCCGCGAACGCGTGCACGACGAGGTTGGCGCTGTAGCCCGACCGAAGCGCGGCCTCGACCTCCTGTTCGAGACCGTCCAGCACTTCGCGGCACTGGGAGGAAGAGAGCCCGGCGCCCGCGGCGCAGCCGTCGACGATCTCGTCGGCCACCCGGACGAGCGCGTAGATCGCAGCGAGATCTGTGCGCACAGCGGGTGCGCACAGCCGGCTGGAGAGCCGGAAGGAGGTCGAGTAACTCTCCAGGACCTGGGCGGATCCGCGGGCGGCCGTGCGGCCGTAGAGCGCGAGCCCCGTATCGGCGGTCATCGGTGGCGTTCCGTCGCGCCGGCGATGACGTGTTCCAGATCCGCGATCAGCGCCGCGGGAAGGTTCGCGAGCAGCATCGACGCCCGTGCCTCGGCGACGAGGCCGGAGATCACGGCCTCGGTCCGGGCGAGCCCGCCGGCGCGCTCGATCGCCGCGCGGAGCACGGCGGCGCCGTCCTCGTCGAGCGCGGCGTCGCCGAAGAGGTCTGCCACGGCCTCCCACTCCGGGTGGGTCCGCGCGTTCGCGATGAGCAGCGTGACCTTGCCCTCGCGCAGGTCGGACAGGACGGACTTGCCGGTCTGCTGCGGATCCCCGAAGACGCCGAGCACGTCGTCCCGCGCCTGGAAGGCGATGCCGATGGTCGAGCCGATGAATCCGAGCGCCTCGACGGCGGACGGTGCGGCGCCGCCGAGGAGAGCCCCGATCCGCAGGGGCGCGCTGAACGAGTAGCGCGCCGTCTTGAACTCCATCGTGCGCAGGATCGCCTCCTCGTCGGCCTCGCCGCGGACACCGAGCAGGACGTCAGCGTGCTCGCCGACCACGGCCGCGTCGATCGCATCGCCGAGGATGCGGCGGATTACGCCACGGTGCGCCGCAGGTTCGTCGAGGGCCGCGATGAGCCGATGCGCGGCCGAGAGGAGAAGGTCCCCCGCGAGGATCGCGCAGCTCTCGCCATAGCGGAGCGCCGTGGCCTCATCGGCACCCGCCGCGCGCGCCGCGTCACGACGGAGGGCGACCAGATTGGGCCCGCCGCGGCGGACGAGGTCGCGGTCGATGACGTCGTCGTGCAGCAGGAACGCCAGATGGAGGAGCTCGAGCGCCGCCGCCGCCTGCACGACGGTCCCGGAGACCTCGTCCGCGAAGGCGCGGTGCGCGGTCAGCAGAAGCCGGGGGCGCAGGAGCTTGCCGCCTTCGGCGCCGCGATGCACGTGGTCCCACACGGCGTCGAACCCCTCGACCCCTCCGATCCGGTCGGACACCTCTTGGAAGCAGTCGTCGATGACGGCCTCGACGTCGGCCAGCAGATCCGGCGAGAGAGTGCGAACGTTCATGAGGCCACCTCCTCGAGCCGCGCGCCTCCGCCCAGGAACGGCAGCAGCTGCGCCTGAAGCACGAGCCAGGGGCTGAACGCCCAGGGTGTGCGGCGCACCGCCTCCGCGACGTCATCCGGATCCACCCAGAGGTGCTCGACCACCTCGTCAGGGTGCGGCCGGGGCTGGTGCGTGGTCGTGGCGACGTACACCGGGCAGATCTCGTTCTCGACGATGCCCGCGGCGTCGGTCGCGCGGTATCGGAAGAACGGCAGGATCGGTTCGACGTTCTCGAGCGGGAGTCCGAGTTCGTGCTCCGCCCGCCGACGGACCGCGGCGACGAGCCTCTCTCCGGGCGTCGGGTGCCCGCAGAAGGAGTTGGTCCACACCCCCGGCCACGCGGTCTTGGTGAGGGCGCGGCGGGTCACCAGCAGGCGGCCTTCCTGATCGAAGACATGGCAGGAGAAGGCGAGGTGGAGCCGGGTGTCGGCGCCGTGCACGCTGCTTTTCGGAGCGGTTCCGATCTCCGAGCCATCGGCGTCCAGGAGCACGACCATGTCGGCGTCAGGGGTCACGATCATCCTTTTGCTAACTAAGAAAATAACTAACCTGGTTAGCCATAACCATATGGCATAGAGTCCTCCCGTGGAAGTCCCCGAATCCGAGCGCCGCATCGATCGGGCGATGATCGACCCGCGTCTCATCGATCCCGCCGTGGAACTCGTCCGACGCGCGCATCTGCCGGATGGCGACGTCGACGAGATCGTCGAGCTCATGGCGGCCCTGCACGCCTGGCACGCCGCTGCGGAGCGCATGAGCGCCGCGTCCCGGCGGTACATGAACCTGAACCAGAACGACATGCGGGCGGTGCGCTTCATGATCGCCGCGGAGAACGCCGGCGAGGTCGCCACCGCGCGCGCGCTCGCGGATCACCTCGGGATCAGCAGCGCGGCGACGACGAAGATGCTCGATCGGCTCGAGCGCGGCGGGCACATCATCCGGCGACCGCACCCCGCGGACCGGCGCGCGATCGCGCTGCAGGTCACCCCGTCCACGCGCCGGGCGGCGCGCGAGGGAGTGGGCCGTCTGCACGCGCGGAGGTTCGACGTCGCCGCGCGGATGTCGAGCGATGAGCGGCGCACCGTCATCCGTTTCCTGGAGGAGCTCGCGGCCACAGAGGACGGCGGGGAGGCGGGCGGACTCAGCCGAAGAAGACCGGCAGCACCAGGCTGATCCCCATCACGACCAGCAGTGCGGCGATCGCGGTGTCGAGGATCCGCCAGGCGCGAGGCGTGCGCAGCCAGCGGCCGAGGTGGCGCGCGCCGAAACCGAGGGCGAAGAACCAGGTGACGCTCGCGAGGATCGCGCCGGCGGCGAACAGCCAGCGGCCGTCGCCGTGGGTCGCCGCGACCCCTCCGATGAGCAGCACGGTGTCGAGATACACGTTCGGGTTCAGCCAGGTGAAGGCGAGCGTCGCCAGGATCACGGGCGCCAGCGGGGCGGTGCGAGTCAGGGTCGCGGTGCCGGCAGGGGCGTCAGGACCGCTCGAGGTGCGCGCGGCGTCCTCGCGGTCCACGGCGCTCGGATCGGCGAGCAGCGCCTCGCCGCCCGACTTCCACGCCCGGCGGGCCGCCAGCACGCCGTAGACGACGAGCGAGATCGCGCCCGCCCAGCGCGCCACCACGATGAGCCAGGGCAGGGTCTTCACGAGATAGCCGAGCCCCGCGGTCCCCGCGAGCACCAGCGCGGCATCCGAGGCGGCGCAGAT
>NZ_NCKN01000067.1 GCF_002257455.1 Microbacterium sp. 13-71-7 | reverse complement strand
GCGTGGCGGCCGCGCTGCTGACCGCACTGGGGCTGATCGTCGCGGTGTGGCCGCTCAGCGCCGTCGTCCAGCCGGGGTCCTGGAGCGAAGGCGCCGCCGTGACCGCGACGACGGTGGTCGTGGCAGGCGCCGTCGTGCGCTTCCTCACCCGCCGCGCTCCCGTCTGGCTCGCGATCCCCGCCGTCCCCGTCGTCCAGCTCGGCGCGGGCGCGATCGCGCTCACGGTGTTCACGGCACGGCAGGCGGGTCGCGGGTGGCTGCTGCCGTCGCCCGAGGTGTGGCGTGCGATCGACGCCTTCTTCACCGCCGCGCTCGGCGAGATCCGCGGCGGTGTCGCTCCCCTAGCGGCGTCCTCCGCGATCGCCGTGAGCGTCGCGACCGCGGCGGGCCTCATCGCCGTCGTGCTCGACCTGGTGCTCGTGACGCTGCGCGCACCGCTCATCGCCGGCGTGCTGGTCACCGCGCTCGGGGCAGCGCCGGGGGTCGTCGTCCACCAGGGGGCGAATCCGGTGTGGTTCATCGGGCTCGCCCTCGCGATCCTGTTCTTCCTGCACGTCCGGTTCGCGCCGCCGGGGCTCGAGCGCCCTGCGACGCCGCCGCGGGACGAGGCGGCCGCTGTCCGTCGGGAGCGTCCCGATGCGCCCCTGCGCACACGGCGCCTGCCCGCTGTGATCCTGGGCTTCCTGGCCGTGCTCGCGGCGCTGATCGTCTCGCCGCTGCTGCCCCTCTCCGCCTCGGGGCTCAACGTCGGCGGGGGCAGCTCCACGCTGAGCGCGACCCTCAACCTGGGACAGGATCTGCGCCGCCCCGCTCCCGTGACCGCGCTCACGCTCATCACCCAGGACGGCACGCCGCCGTACCTGCGCATCGCGACCCTCACCCGTTTCGACGGATCCGCCTGGCAGCCGGACCGGCCCACCACGGTGCCGCTGTCGCAGGGCTTCGGGGACGTCGCCGCTCCCGACGGCGTGACGGTGCACAAGACCAAGACCACGATCCGCACCGCCGGGATCTCCGGATCCTGGTTGCCCGTGCCGTATCAGGCCATCGCGGTGCGCGGAGAGAACGGCAGCTGGAACGCCGCCGCCGACAATCGCACCGTGATCGCGGCGAACGGCGACGCGGCCGACCAGAACTACTCGATCGACACCGCAGAGCTCCAGCCCACGCTCGATCAGATCCGCGCATCCACCTCGTCCGGCGCCGACGCCCCCGCCGAGCTGCGGGCACTGCCCGCGAAGATGCCCGCGATCATCGGCGACAGCGCGCGAGAGGTCGTCGGCGGCGCCGCCACAGACTACGACAAGCTGATCGCCCTGCAGACATGGTTCCGCGCCGGGTTCCGCTATTCGCTGCAGACGCCGGTCGACGACGGCTTCGACGGCACCAACGTCGACGCGGTGGCGCGGTTCCTGACCGTGCGCGAGGGCTACTGCGTGCACTTCGCGGGGGCGTTCGCCCTTATGGCCCGCTCACTGGGCATGCCGACGCGGATCGTCGTCGGCTACCTGCCGGGAACGGCCACCGACCGCCGCTCCGACGACGGCAAGGTCGTGTACGAGGTCTCCTCCGACCAGCTGCACTCCTGGCCGGAGGTGTACTTCGCCGGCATCGGCTGGGTGCCGTTCGAGCCGACCGCGACGCGCGGCATCCCGACCGCGTTCACGGCGGACAGCACAGGCGCCGGCGGCAGCGCGACGCCCTCCCCCGGCGCGACGCCCGCCCCCACGTCCACCGGTGCCGCCAAGGATCCGAAGAACCTCGATGTGCCGAACGCCGGTGCCGCCGGCTCCGCGACCCCCACCGCGCTGCAGGCGATGCCGGTGGTGTGGACGATCCTGGGCGTGCTCGCGGTGCTGCTGATCCCCGCGCTGATCCGGCGTCTGCAGACCGTGCGGCGCCGTGCCGCCGCGGGCCGGGGAGACGCCGTGGCCGCGTGGACCGAGCTGCGCGCGACGCTGCAGGATCTGGGCCTGCCTGCCTCGTCCGCGGAGTCGCCGCGCGCACGCGGCGAGCGCCTGGTGCGCGAACGCGGCGTGGACGCCGCCGCCATGGACGCGCTCGTGCGCGCGATCGAGCACGCCAGCTATGCGCGCCAGGGATCGGGCTCCGCGCCGGACGGCGCCGATCTGCGGCCGCCGCTCGACGCGGTCAGTGCTCGGCTGCACGCGCGCGTCTCCCGCCGCGACAGGATCGCCGCGGTGCTGACCCCGCGCTCACTGCTCGGCTCACGGCTGCTCGCGACCTCGACGTCCTGAGCGCCCGCCGCGCCGCCGGCGACGCACCGGTTCGACACCGGAGGCGCCCGGCGTCCGGCACCGCTCGGCGACGGCTACGCTCGGAATCCGGTGCCGATCCGGCGGCGCCGCACGGCGCCGAAGGCGCCGCCACGGAGGGGGGCGCATGGCCGAGCAGACCGCGCCGCTCCGGGACTGGCGTTTCACCGGCACCCTGCGCACGTACCAGGCGCAGGTGCTGGAGCGGTTGGCGCCCGGCTCCGAGTCCGAGCTGCACATCGTCGCACCACCGGGGTCGGGCAAGACGCTGCTCGGGCTGCTGCTCGCCGCCCGCGAGGGCGGTCGCGCCCTCGTGCTCGCCCCGAACACGACGATCCGCGAGCAGTGGGCGCGCACCGCGACCGCCCTCGCTCCCGATGCCGCGGCGGTCTCGACGGATCCGCTGCGCATCGCCGACCTCACCGCGCTCACCTACCAGGCGCTCAGCGTCACGGGCGACGGCTCCCCTTTCGAGGCACTCGCCCGCGCGAGGTGGGCGGACGAGCTCGTCGACGGCGGCCGCACGCAGGCCGCGGCGGAGACATGGCTCGCCGAGCTCGCGGTCGACAACCCGGCGCAGTACCGCACGGGTCTGCGCGGGCGGGTGACGCGGATCCGCCGCCGGTTCACCCGCGAACGGCCTCAGGCGATCGCGCGCGTGCTGCACCCGAACGCGGTCTCGCTCCTGGAGCGGATCGTCGACGCCGGCGTCGACACCATCGTCCTGGACGAGTGCCACCACCTGCTGGACCACTGGGCGCTGGTCGTCGCGTACCTGGTCGGTGCGATCCGCGAGCGCGGCGGACGCGGCCTGGTGATCGGGCTCACCGCCACGCTGCCGGACGTCGCGGACGGCACCGAGTTCGACAACTACACGCAGCTGCTCGGCGAGGTCGACTTCGAGGTGCCCACCCCGGCGGTCGTGAAGGAGGGGCACCTCGCGCCCTACCGCGATCACGTCTGGTTCACCGAGCCAGTGCCTGCCGAGGCCGCCTTCATCCGCCGGCACGGCGAGCAGCTCGACGCCCTGCTCGCCCAGGTGCTGTCCACACCCGACGGCATCCGCTACCTCGAGGAGCGTCTGCAGCCCGCGGATCCGGATTCGGCGGAGCCGCCGGTCGCCGAGCCCTTCCCGGACGCGGAGGCCGTCGCAGAGACCGCCTCCGTGCCGCCGCCGTCCCCCGCGGCGCTCGAGCGCGCCCTGGCCGAGGACCTCCCGCTCACACGCTCCTGCGGCGTGGTGCTGCGCGCGCTCGCCCCGGAGCACCCGATCTGCACGATCCTGCCGCCCGTGCTGTTCGAGCGGTGCACGACAGACGATCTGCTGACCGTGCTGGCACGCTTCGCCCTCACCCGGCTGCTGCCGGATCCGGGCGCGGCGCATCAGTGGCGCTACGTCAAGAAGGCCCTCGCGGACTTCGGCCTGCTGCTCACCGATCGGGGGCTCCGCCGCGGCAGGGATCCGGTGGAGACCACGCTCGCCTTCTCCGAGGCCAAGGACCGCGCCGCGGTGGACATCCTCCGGCTCGAGCTCGGCGGACCGGACGGCGCCAAGGTCAAGGCCGTCATCGTGACCGACTTCGTGGAGCACGGCAACAGCCGCGGCCTCGTCGGCGAGACCGCGGCCGGTGCGCTCCGCGCCTACGACTTCGTCGTGAATGATCCGCTGACCGCGACCCTGAACCCGGTCCTGCTGACCGCCGACCGCATCCGCGTGCCCGCGGCGCACGCCGAGGAGCTCGCTGCCGCGCTCGCGACACGCGTCGGGTCGGCCGTCCAGGTGCGTCCCGGCGGTGTCGGCCCGTGGCGCGAGCTGGACGCCCCCGGCATCGGTGCCGGGCGCATCGTCGCCGCGGTCTCGGCCCTGATGTCCGCAGGGTCCGTCCGCCTCCTCGTCGGCACCCGCGGCCTGCTCGGCGAGGGCTGGGACTGCCCCGCCGTGAACACCCTGATCGACCTCACGACCGTGACCACCTCGACGGGCGCCCCGCAGCTGCGCGGCCGCACCCTGCGACTGGATCCCACCTGGCCGGAGAAGGTCGCGCACAACTGGTCGGTGAGCTGCCTGATCCCCGCCGACGTCGCCCTGGACGACGCCACCGAGCAGCGCAGGCTCAGCCGACGGCACGGCCACCTGCTCGGACTCAGCGCGGACCACGACGACCGGATCGTCCGCGGACTCGGCAACGCCCTGTCTCACCGTGCCCGCGAGGCGCTGAACCGGGTGGTCGGCAAGGATCCGGAGGCATCCGTGCCCGCGCTCGGCGAGCTGGTGCGCACCGAGGTGCTGCCGCGCTCCGAGACCCGCCGTGGCTGGCGGATCGGGGAGCCCTACGTCGCGGAGGAGCGCGAGGCGCTCGCGGTGCGGACGGCCTCGGCCTCAGCCCTCGTCCCCACCACGCGCGCGGTCCGCTCCGCGATGCCGTGGGCGGTGCTGCTCGGCATGACGGGGAGCGCGGGCATCACCGCCCTCGTCGCGAGCGCCGTCCCCGTCACGCCGGCCGCGGGCGTCGGCATCGCGGTCACGGTGGGGGCGGCGCTGTCGCTGGGCGGCGCGGTCGGGCCGCTGGTGCGCGAGCGCCGCCGGCGACGCGATCCCGCGGCGTCCTTCCGCGGCGCGGCGGTCGCGCTCACCCGCGCCCTGACCGAGACGGGACGGATCCGCCCGCGGGACGAGGCCGCGATCATCGTCCGCGACGAGGGCGACCGGATGAGGATCGAGCTCTCGGGACCGGATCAGCGCGTCGTCGCGGACGCGGTGGAGGAGCTCTTCGCGCCGCCCTCGGCCCCGCGCTTCCTGCTGCGCACCGACCGCGACGACGTCGGCGGCCGGGCCTCGCTCATCGGCATGGTGGCCGCGATGCGACGGAAGGATCTGCGCGGGGCGGCGTTCCTCGCGGTCCCGCGCGTGCTCGCCCGGCGCCGCGCCGACGCCGAGGCGTTCCTCCGGCACTGGCGCGAGAACGTCGGCGCGGCGGAGCTGATCGAACTCAAGGGCGAACAGGGCCTCGCGCTGCTCGCCCTCGCCCGTCGCACTCCGCGGGTGCTCGACGCCGCGGAACCGCGCACGACGCTCTGGGTCTGAACCTCCTCCTGCCGCCGCAGGGCCGCTCAGGGTCCTTCGGACGAACCGCTCGCCGGCACGCCGCCCGCGGACGCCGGTTCCTGCCCCGCCCCGGCCGTCGCCACGACGGCGGCGGCGGAACCGGGACGCGCCGGCTCCGCGTCGCCGCGGCGTCCGTGCCACCAGCGCAGCAGATGGTCGATGCCGAACCCGAGGATGACGGCGAACACCACGGCGATGCCGACGCCGAGCAGCGGATTCTGGTGCACCCACTGTCCGGCCAGCAGCCCGATGCCCAGGGCGTAGGCGACCCAGGTGACGCAGGCGAAGAGGTCGTAGAGGAAGAACTTGCGGTGCGGGAAGCCGGTCTGCCCCGCCATGTAGTTCACGGCGACACGCCCCCACGGGATGTACCGTGCGGTGAAGATCAGCGCCGCGCCGCGCTTGTCGAGCTCGTAGCGCGCCCATTCGAACATCTTGTGCACCCGCGGCCGGCGCATCCACGCCCAGCGCTCGGTGCCGATCGTGCGACCGAGCATGTAGGCCATGTTGTCCCCCGCGACCGCGCCGACCAGCGCGACCAGCCCGAGCACCACAAGGTTCGGCTCGCCGTTGTGCAGCGACAGTGCGGCCAGCGCGACGAGCGCGGTCTCGCTGGGCAGGATCGTCGCGAAGCCGTCGATGAAGAAGAACACCAGCAGCACGGGGAACAGCCAGAGCTGCCCCGCAGCGTGCAGCAGCCAGGCGTTCAGCAGGTCCATGCCATCCACGCTACGGCGCGCGGGAACGGCCGTCGTCATACCGGAGAGTGATGTTCCGAACTGTTCACCGCGAGCCGAAGCCCTGGAGCAGCGCCTCTCCGGCTGCCCTCAGACCGCGGCCGCGTGCTCCGCGCACGGCACCGCGACGCACGTCTCGCAGACCACCGCCTGGTGCCGGCACGAGGGGTCGGGGCAGTTCGCGGTGCGGTTGGTGGCCGTGCCGCAGCCCGCGCACACGCCGATGACGGCCGCGTGATCGGAGAAGTCGACGGATCCGCGCCCGTCGAAGACGTACAAGGACCCGTCCCACAGGCCGTCGTCGCCGAACCGCTCGCCGTAGCGGACGATCCCGCCCTCGAGCTGGTACACCTCGCCGAAGCCGCGCGCCGTCATGAGACTGGACAGCACCTCGCAGCGGATCCCGCCGGTGCAATAGGTGACGACGGGCCTGCCCTTGAGATCGTCGTACGCGCCGGAGTCGAGCAGTCCGACGAAATCGCGGGTGGTCTCGGCATCCGGCACGATCGCTCCCCGGAATCGGCCGATCCCCGCCTCCAGGGCGTTGCGGCCGTCGAAGAACACGACGTCGTCCCCGCGTTCGGCGACGAGCTCGTGCAGCGCGTCGGGGCTCAGCCTGGTGCCGCCGCCGACCACGCCGTGCTCGTCGACCCGCAGATCCCCCGGGGCGCCGAAGGAGACGATCTCATCGCGGACCTTCACGCTGAGCTTGGGGAAGTCGACGCTGTAGCCGTCGGCGTCGACCGCGGTCCCCTCGCTCCACTTCACATCCGCGTCGCGGAACGGCGCATAGGCGCGGAAGGAGCGCAGCCACTTCTTCACGGCGGGCAGATCGCCGCCGAGGGTTCCGTTGATGCCGTGCGGCGAGATCAGGATCCGCCCCCGCAGGCGCAGCGCCTCGCCGAGGTCCCGCTGCCAGAGCCGGATGGCCTCGGGGTCCGGCAGGGGCGCGAAGGCGTAGAACAGCACGATCTTCGGGGTGGGCACCCAGCGATCCTAGTCGCGCGGCGTCCGCGACCTCCGCCGCGCCCACGCGCCCGCCGATTCGCTCGACAGCGCGAGCAGCGCGAGGCACTGCAGCGAGGCTCCGAGGAGCGTGCCGTTGAGCCCGAGCGTCGCCGTGCCGTCGAGGTAGTCGATCGCGGTCGAGAGCACGCCGATCGTGAGCAGCACCATCAGGATCGCGCGGGAGCGGCGTCCGCGGCGGAGCACGAACCAGACCATGACGAGCTGCGCGACGCCGATGAGCACCCCGAAGCCGATCACGCCGAGCAGCAGGCCCACCACCACCGGGGGCGCGGACGCGAAGACGGACTGCACGCCGGGGTCGGCGGCCACGCCCACCGTCAGGCCGAGCACGTCGCTCAGGGCGCCGAGGACGACGACGCACACGGCGAAGAAGACCGACAGCGGCGCGCGGCGCATCGACCGCTGGGCGGTGACGCGCAGGGACTCGCCGTGTCCTCCTCCGGGGCGGTCCACGTCGGGATCAGGATCGAACCCGTCGTCGGATCCGTCCGCCCCCTCGTGCGGGGCGGTGCGCACCCGGGTCACGTCGATGATCGGCAGGTGCCCGTCGGTGATGAACCGGTCGCCGCCGCCGTTGCGGGAGTGGTAGCCGGTGGTGAAGTCGCGGAGATCCCGGACGCGCACCGCGGGATCGGCCTCGCGCGCGCTCTGCACCACGAAGTCGCGCTCGACGTCGGTGTTCTCGTCGATCCGGTGGGTGACCTGCAGCGTGAACAGGCTGAGCCCCACGTCGGTGTCGTACGTGCCGGCGCCGAGCCAGTCGGTCTTCGCCCCTCCCGGCAGCAGCCAGCCGGGAGGGCAGTGCCAGAAGCGCACGTGATGGCGTTGCTTGGGATTGCCGGCGACCTCCTGCTGGTAGGCCACGTCGTGGCGGCGGCCGAACAGCATGAGCGGCGACACCGGGGCCGTCGGATAGCTGCGCCGGGTGAGGGTGGAGACGATGATCCCCCAGGTCGAGGCAGCCGTGATCTCGTCGGCGCGATGCCAGCCGGCCTCCGTCATGACCTGGTCGAGCTGCGCCGCCGTGCCGTCGACCCCGAGGTTGACCGGATCCCCCAGCAGCCCGTCCCCCGTGCGCGTGCGCCCGAAGAAGTAGTCGGGCACGTAGAGGTCGCTCAGCAGCCGGTGCAGGCGCGGCAGCACGAGGTACGCCATGATCGCCCACACCGGGATGAACAGCAGCAGCGCCCACGGCGAGCGGACGCCCTCGATCGAGATGATGACCGCGAGCCACACGGCCGCGACAGTGCCGATGAGGAACGCGATCCGGTCGAACACCGTCGACGCGGGCAGCGGCTGCTGCATCTGCAGCGCCCAGCGGCGCCTCGACGGATGCTGTGCGTCGCTCACGGCGGCCCTCTCCTTCGCGGTCGTCTCTCATCCTGGCACGCAGGCGCGGCGGCCGCCCGGCGGGCATCCGCATCCTCATCGCTCCCCGGCGGGACGCGGTGGATCCGCCGGGCGGTCAGGACCATCCCGTCGCATCGGATAGGATGGTCAGGTTGTATTCCTGGTGACGTGTCCGAGCGGCCGAAGGAGCACGCTTGGAAAGCGTGTGTTGTGCAAGCAACCGCGGGTTCGAATCCCGCCGTCACCGCCAGATTGAAGCGCCGCCCCGAGATCCACGGGGTGGCGCTTCACTCGTCTCACGCCCCGCGAGGTCTCCCCCGCCTCATGGCCGTCCGCGGGCCCCCGCCGTTTTCGAGCAGCGGCGAGGTGAGAGCGGAGCCCCTGCCGGCCAGAGGTGCGTCAGGCCGCGGGGATCCGGATCCCGTAGGTGGTGCTGCCCTCGCCCGAGGCGAGCTCGGTGAAGCCGAGCCGCTCGTAGAACGCGCCCGCGGAGTGGTTGTCGGCGTTCATCCCGAGGTGCAGCGCCGGCACGCCGCGCCGGCCGAGCTCGGCCAGCAGCGTGTCGATGAGGCGGCGTCCGAGGCCCTGTCCCTGCGTCTCCGGCAGCAGATCGATGTGCAGGTGCGCCGGGTACTCCCGCACGATCGGGTCGTCGCCCGGCGCCTGACGGTCGCCGTAGGCGATGAAGCGGTCCTGCGGCGTCGGCACCTCCGCGCCGGACGCGCGGTAGCGGTCGCGACGCGAGGGCCACCACTCGTCCCGGAACCAGGTGGCGAACGCGTTCGTGTCATCGGTCGCGACGATGTAGCCGATCACCCGCGCATCATCCGCCTCGACGACCCAGCAGAGCCCCGGATCGCGCAGCGCATAGGGCACCGCGAACAGGTCGCCCCACAGCGCGTCGTCCTCGAGCATCCCGGTGGCGTCCTTGCCGACGTCGGCGGTCTTCACGCACACGTCGGCGAGCGCGTCGACGTCTTCGGAGCGGAACGGTCGGATGCGTGCCACGGGAGGCCATGCCTTTCGATTGCGCCCTTCGTCTCGCTACGCTCGCTCAGGGACCTGCGGATCCCCTCAGCCTAGCGACGCGGATCCGCGCCGGGATCCCGCGCCTCGACGCCGTCCTGCTCCTGCGGCGGACGCACCCAGCGCCACAGCACCGCGGCCACCAGGAACGCCGCGCCGGCGCCGATCAGCGCACCGCCGACCGTGTCGCTGAACCAGTGCACGCTGAGCACCGTGCGGGAGAACCCCATCGCCACCGTCCACACCGCTCCCCCGATCGCGACCCACAGCGTCGGGAACAGGAACCACAGCACCACCGCGAGGGTCGCGGCGTTCGCCGTGTGCCCGGACGGGAAGGATCCGAAATCCGAGGCGATCAGCAGATCCTGCGGGCGAGCGCGGCCCAGCGCCTTCTTCACGAGCTGCACGATCCCCGCGCTCACCGCGAACGCGATCAGCGTGAACAGCGCGCTGCGCCAGCTCCGCACCAGCCAGGCCAGGGCCGCGATCAGCAGCGGGGTGAGGATCGTCGCGACCCATCCCCCGCCGAGCACGTTCATCACCAGCGCCCCGCCGACGAGCACCGTCCCGCGCCACTCCCCCATCTCCAGGTTCCATGCGTCGTCGAGCGACACGATCGCCGCAGGAGAAGTCGCCAGCACCACCGCCGTGGCGAGCGCGATCGCCACCCCGACGATCCCGAGGACGAGAGCGAGCCGACGTGTCATCCGGCCATTCTCCCCTGCGCTCCCCGCCTCGCCCCGCAGCCGCCCCGCAACCGCGCCGGAGACGCGCCTGCGACACGACGGAGGCCGGGGCCCGCGAGCTGCGGGTCCCGGCCTCCAGGGTGTCGAGCGGTCAGCCCTTCGTCGCGCCGGCCAGGAGGCCGCGCACGAAGAACCGCTGCAGTGCGAAGAACACGATCAGCGGAACGACGATCGAGATGAACGCACCCGCCGACTGCAGGAACCACTGGTTGCCCCAGGTCCCGGACAGCGAGTTCAACGTCTGCGTCAACGGCAGCGAGGACTCCGGCGCGAAGATCGTCGCCACGAGCAGATCGTTCCAGACCCAGATGAACTGGAAGATCGCGAACGAGGCGATGGCCGGCATCGCCAGCGGCAGGATGATCCGGAAGAACATCTGCCCATGGCTCGCCCCGTCCACGCGTGCCGCCTCGACGACCTCGCTCGGGATCTCCGCGATGAAGTTGTGCAGCATGAAGATCGCCAGCGGCATGGCGAAGATCGCGTGCGCGATCCACACCGTCGCGAAGCTGTGATCCACATCGCGCAGCTCCAGTCCGGGGAAGATCTGCGTGCCGAACAGTGTGAGGCCCCGCGAGAACAGCGACAGCAGCGGCACGAGAGCCATCTGGATCGGCACGATCTGCAGGGCGAACACGAACACGAACACGATGTTCTTGCCCTTGAAGTTCATCCAGGCGAACCCGTACGCCGCGAGCGACGCGATGAAGATCGGCACCACGGTGGCCGGGATCGCGATCGCCAGGGAGTTGATGAACGACGCGCCCAGGGTCAGCGCTGTGCCGCCCGAGGTCAGCGCCTCGCCGTAGTTCTGCAGCGTGAACGACGGGTTCACGAACACGGTCCACCAGCCGGTGCTGTTCGAGTCGGCGCCGGGGCGGAACGACGTGACGAACAGCCCGAAGGTCGGGATCGTCCAGAAGATCGCGATGATGACCGCCGCGATCGTGGCGCCTCTCGAGGTGAGCCGCTTCTGCGCGGTCGCCTCGTGACGGCGGGTGTCGCGCTCGACCTGGCGCTTGGTGCGGTTGTCGGTGACGACGGCCTGTGTCGCGCTCATCAGCGGATCTCCCTCTGCTTGCGGATCTGCCGGGCGTTGTAGATGATCAGCGGCAGCACGAACAGGAACAGCACCACGGCCAGCGCCGAGGAGTGCCCGTAGCTCTGGAAGCGCTGCTGCTGGTTGACCATCTCGAAGCCCAGCACGGTGCTGTTGGCACGGCCGCCCGTCATCACGGCGACGATGTCGTAGACCTTCAGCGAGGCGATCGTGATGGTCGTCAGCACGACGATGAGCGAGGAGCGGATCCCCGGCACCGTCACGTTGCGGAACCTCTCCCACGCGTTCGCGCCGTCCAGCGACGCCGCCTCGATCTGCTCGGTCGGAACCGCCTTGATCGCCGCGGAGAGGATCACCATGGCGAAGCCGGTCTGCGTCCAGATGAAGACGATGAGCAGGCAGATCGTGTTCACGAGCGGCGTCGTGTCCAGCCAGCCGATCGGCTTGCCGCCGAACATCGTCACGATCGCGTTGAGCAGACCGATCTGGTCGCCCTGGCGGTAGTCGTAGATGAACTTCCAGATGATGCCGGCGCCGACGAACGAGATCGCGAACGGCATGAACACGAACACTTTGAGGATCTTCTCGCCGCGCGCCCTGTCGATGAAGACGGCGTAGGCCAGGCCGAAGATCGTCGACACGATCGGGGCGATGAGCGCCCAGATCAGCGTGTTGATCACCGACCAGAAGCCCTCGGGGTTGGTGAACACCCACTGGTAGTTCTCCAGCGCGACGAAGTCCTTGCCGGTCTTGTCGAAGAACGACTGGATCACAGTGCTCACGGCCGGGTAGATCAGGCCGATGATCAGCAGGAGCCCCGCCGGCGCCATGAACAGCACCAGCTGCAGGGTGTACCCCGCGCCCTCCCGCGCACGGTAGTCGGCGAAGAACAGCATGCCGCCCGCGACCAGCGCGATGATCAGGACGTAGATCAGCGAGTTCTGATACGGGCGCAGCAGCATGAAGGCCAGCACCGGGATCACGAAGCACGCGACCAGGCGCAGCCAGAAGTAGCCCTTGCCGTGGCGCGGCGCGTACTCGATGAGCAGCAGCAGGATCGTCGCGACGACCGCGAAGACGACGAGCACGATCGGGATCTGCAGCAGCGGGTTGAGCCCGCCGATCCAGACGAAGAAGCTCTTCAGGGAGAAGCCGAGACTGGTCGGGACCGGGGTCTCCGGCTCCGGGCTCACCAGCAGGGCGAGGAAGACCCCGATGATCGCGATCGCGCCGACGACCATGGCGCCGATCGTGACGGATCGGGAGGCGGTCGTGCGACCGGATCGCGGAGACGCGGTCGACGTAGGTGGCGACATCGTGGTTTGCGACATGTGGACCCCCTTCTGGGTTCGCCGTCGAACTCTGTCAGGATCTGGCCTGCTGACGACTGCGGGGCCGTCCGCCGATGCGGACGAGCCCCGCAGCCCTCGCAGGTGATGCTCAGACTAGTTCTTGTAGCCCGCCTGGATGTCGCTCAGCACCTGATCGGTCGGCTTTCCGTCGATCCAGCTGACCATGCCCTTCCAGAACGACCCGGAGCCGACGGTCGACGGCATCAGGTCGCTCGCGTCGAAGCGGAGCGTGGTCTTCGGGTCCTGCACGGTCTTCATCGCGTCCTGCAGGAACTCGCTCGAGGCGAGCGACGGGTCGGCGTTCTTGTTCGCCGAGATCACGCCGCCGAGCTTGACACGGGCGTTCGCGAACTCCGCGGAGGACATGTACGCGAGCACCTTCTTGGTGGCGGCGTTGTCACTGAAGCCGGCGACGAACTCGCCACCGCCCTCCACGACCTTGTCGCCCTCCTTGATGCCGGGCATCACGAACGCGTACACGTCGCCGTCGGGGGCGACCTTCGGCGCTGCTCCGGCCTTCGTCTTCACGTCGAGGAAGTTCGACGAGAGGAAGGAGGCCTGGTGCGTCATCAGGCACGTGCCGTCGGCCACCTTGGCCGCGACGTCCGCGAACGCGGTCGAGTTGATGCTCTTCACGTCGCCGAAGCCCGCGTTGACGTACTTCGGGTCGAGCAGGATCGTGCCCACGGCGTCGAAGGCCTGCTTGATCTGCGGGTCGGTGAACTTCACCTTGTTGTCGACCCACTGGTCGTAGACGTCCGGGCCGCTCTGACGCAGCACGAGGTCCTCGATCCAGTCGGTGCCCGGCCAGCCGGAGGCGTCACCCGAGGCGAAGCCCGCGCACCACGGGGCGGCGCCCGTCTTCTCCTGGAGCGTCTTGGTGAGGGTCAGCAGGTCGTCCCAGGTCTTGGGGACCTCGACGCCGAGCTCCTTGAACTTCGCGGGCGAGTACCAGACGTAGCCCTTGACGTTGGCCAGCATCGGGGCGGCGTAGAACTTGCTGTCGAACGTGCCGTACTTCTTCCAGTCCTTGGACCAGTTCTTGTCGACGTTGTCCTCGACCTCCTTGGGGGCGGTCTTGACGTCGCCCGTGTCCACGAGGCTCTTCAGCAGGCCCGGCTGGGGCACGATCGCGATGTCGGGGGCGCTGCCACCCTGCACCTTGGTGACGATGTTGCCCTCGAAGCTCTTGTCACCGGTGTAGACGACCTTGATGCCGGTGTCCTTGGTGAACTGGTCGAAGGACTTGTTCAGCAGATCCGCCTCGGACCCCGTGATGCCGCCGGAGATCTTGACGGTCTCCCCCTTGCCGGACGAGTCGCCCCCGCTCGAGCTGCCGCCCTCGGCGCAGCCCGCGAGAGCGAGGCCGGACACCGCGAGCAGCGCGAGAGGCGCGATCAGGCGACGTCGCTGAGACATTCCCATACGTTTTCTCCTTCGAATTCGCGGGGGCGATTTCCCCAGCGCTGGGGGCTCCTTCAGGAACCGCTTCCAGGCGACACTAGTGACCCTTCCACCCTTTGCGCAACGGCTGTGGGATCACAACTGCATAACCGGACGCGGCGAACCGCGGAATCCATGGGACCGCTCTCAAGGAACCGGTTCCATCCTTTCTGAGATATCGCTATGGTGAGGGAATCCGTTTTCGAGGAGGGTCGCCGTGACCGGGATCATCGATGTGGCGCTGCGGGCCGGTGTGGCGAAGTCGACGGCCAGTCGCGCCCTCAGCGGCAACGGCTACGTCTCGGCGGAGACGAGGGAGCGCGTCGAGCGGGCGGCGCGGGAGCTCGCCTATTCGGCGCACTCCAGCGCATCCAGCCTCGCGACAGGGCGCACCTCCACGATCGGCGTCATCATGCCGATGGCCGACCGCTGGTACTTCGCCGAACTGCTCGGGGGACTTCAGCAGGCCCTCATCGACGACGGCCTCGACCTCGCGCTGTACGGCGCCGCGGAGGGCAGCGCGGAGCGCGCCCGCATGCTGGACCACGCTCTGGCCGGGCGCCGCTTCGACGGGATCATCGCGGTGTGCCTGCAGCCGGGGGCGCACGAGCTCGAGCGACTGGCGGGCACCGGGCTGCCCCTCGTCTCCGTGGGTCCGTTCGCCCAGCACGCCGACACCGTCACGATCGACGACGTCGCCGCCGCACGCGTCGCCACGGAGCATCTGATCGACCTCGGTCACGAGGACATCGCGTTCCTCGGCGACGCGGCCGACGCCGACCGGTTCAGCTTCGGCGAGCGCAAGCGGCTGGACGGCTACCGCCAGGCCATGACCGCTGCGGGGCTGGAGGATCGCATCCGCGCCGTCCCCACCCAGTCCACGATCCCCGAGGCGTTCGAGACCGCGGCGGCACTGCTCGCGGACCGGCGGAAGCGTCCCACGGCGATCGCGGCGGTCTGCGATGAGGCGGCCGTGGGAGCGATCATCGCGGCGCAGCGCCTCGGCATCGGCGTGCCCAGCGAGCTGAGCGTGACCGGGATCGACGATCACCGCTACGCCGAGATGTTCAGCCTCACCACGATCCGGCAGAATCCGCGGGAGCAGGGCATCGAGGCGGTGCGACTGCTGCAGGCCCGGATGCAGGACGCCGAGGCGCCGCTCGAGCACGTGATCTCCCCCGCGACGCTCGTGGCCCGTCAGTCGACGGCCGTGCCCCGCGTCGATGCCGCACGCTGACGGATCCGTCCGGAGACGCACGAAGGCCCCGGGAGAACCCGGGGCCTTCGCAGCGTCGAAACGCGAGATTACTTGAGGGTGACCGTCGCGCCGGCCTCCTCCAGGGAAGCCTTGGCCTTCTCGGCGGCCTCCTTGTTGGCGCCCTCGAGGACGGCCTTCGGAGCACCGTCGACGACAGCCTTGGCCTCGCCGAGGCCGAGCGAGGTGAGCTCGCGGACGACCTTGATGACCTGGATCTTCTTGTCGCCGGCAGCCTCGAGGATGACGTCGAACGAGTCCTTCTCCTCCTCGGCCTCAGCGGCACCAGCGCCACCCGCAGCGCCGGCGACGGCGACGGGAGCGGCAGCGGTGACGTCGAACTTCTCCTCGAACGCCTTCACGAACTCGCTGAGCTCGACAAGGGTCAGACCAGCGAACTGGTCGAGCAGCTCCTCAGTGGTGAGCTTCGCCATGATGTTTCTCCTAATAGATGGGGTTTGTGGGGAAAAGACCGGGGAGGCTCAGGCAGCCTCGGCGGTCTCCAGCTTCTCGCGAAGAGCATCGATGGTGGCCGCAGCCTTGCCCATCGTCGCCTTCATCATGCCCGCGGCCTTCGCCAGCAGAACCTCACGGCTCTCCAGCGAGGCGTACTTGTTGACCTCGTCGGCACTCAGGGCGTTGCCCTCGAAGATGCCGCCCTTGATCACGAGAAGCGGGTTCGCCTTGGCGAAGTCACGCAGAGCCTTGGCGGTGGCGACGAAGTCGCCGTGCACGAAGGCGACGGCCGACGGACCCTTGAGGTCGTCGTCCAGCGCCGTGATCCCCGCGTTGTTCGCGGCGATCTTGGTCAGCGTGTTCTTCACCACGGCGTAGCTCGCGTCCTGACGGATGCTGTTGCGCAGCTGCTTGAGCTGGGCAACCGTCAGACCGCGGTACTCGGTCAGCAGGACGGCGTTCGAGTCCTCGAAATTCTTCGTGAGCTCGGCGACCGATGCATCCTTCTGCGCCATGGTCACTCCTTGATGGGTACGGGATGCTCCACGGAGGTGGAGCACCGACCTGGACCGCCGCGCTCTGCAGGCAAACAAAAACGCTCCGGCGCAAGCGCACGGAGCGTGACCCAGAATCCTGGAGATCGTTCGTGACACCTGCGCGGGCCTCTGCGTGCGGATCCATGATCCGGCAGTGCTTCGATCGCCTCGTGCTCGCGCACACGACGATGACCAGCGGTCTTCGGTTACGACAAGACTACGGCATCCCGACTCCTCCCCCAAATCGGCGCGGTGCCGGTCGCACGGTGCGGGCCTCGGCGAGAGCAGGGGATCTCGCCGAGAACACCGGATCCTGCCGAGAGCACGGGAACTTCACGTCACGAAGCCGTGCACTCGGTACCTAGCCGTGCACTCGGCACCGAGCCGGGCACTCGGCACCGAGCCGGGCACTCGGCACCGAGCCGTGCGCGCCGCCGGCGCCACCGCGGTTCTCGCCGAGAGCACCGGATCCTGCCGAGAGCACGGGATCCTGCCGAGAGCACGGGATCCTGCCGAGAGCACGGGTACGCGACGCCAACAAGCCGTGCGCTCGGCAACAACCCGTGCGCCCGGCGCCCGCGGTGCCCGCGCGCAGCGCCGGTCATGGCGGGCTGATCCCGAAGGATGCGAGTCGCCGGCCCAGAGCATTCGCCGTACCGATGTGCTCCGACTCCCACCGCACGAATCGCTGCTGGGTCCTGCCGCGGATCCAGTCCTCGCGCCGCTTCTCGTCATGGATCACCTGTTCGATCGAGCGGCCCGAACGCATCGCCTCATCGAGATACTTGCCCATCCCGTCGAACTCCCCGAACGCGCCGACGTCGTCCATCCCGAAATCGACGTAGTACGTCGTGCCCTCCGGGCCGGGGATCGGGACCTGCAAGGCAGGAGGCGCGTATCCCAACCGACGCAGCTGGAGCCTGCTGACGCTCTCCCCCGGCGACTCCGCCCTTCCATCGGTGAAGGCGAAGACCCATCGCGCCTGCCGGATCCCGCGCATCCCGCGCGCCTCGCCGAGCCGCCCGGAGAGCTCGCGGCGCCAGGAGGCGACGGCCTCGATGTCCCACTCCCTGAGGCGTACGGCCATCTGGTGTTCCGCAGCGTCGGCGAGCGCCACGGCGGCTTCGAGCGGCAGAGTGCCGATGAGATCGAAGACCGTTCGGGCCAGCGATGTGCACCGGATCCCGTCGATGACCGTCGTGTCCGCGGCATCGATCGGCGTCGCATGCCTCGTGACGTCGGGAGCGCTCGATATACGCGGGGCGCGACCGGTCGTCAGATGCACTCTGGCGCACCGGATGCGGTACAGGGGAAGCCGCCACAGCACCGCTGCGGAGGAGTGCGACGCGACGGCCCGGCCCCGGCTGTCCCGCGCCACGGCGATCACGTGCGCCCTGTGCTGTTCCTCCGGCCACAGCGCGGAGCGCTCGTCCGCGTCGATGTACCAG
>NZ_NCKN01000407.1 GCF_002257455.1 Microbacterium sp. 13-71-7 | reverse complement strand
ACGTTTCGTGCGCGTGAACGCCGACATCGCCTCGGCGGCGCCTGCGAGGATGGAGGCATGAGACTCCTCGTCGCCGCCCTCGCGTCCGAACTGCAGGCCTTCCCCGAGTCGCTGGAGGGCTTCGACCGGCTCGTGACCGGCCCCGGCAAGCTCAAGGCGGCCTACGGCCTCACCCGCGCGCTGGACGCGGCCGCGTACGAGGAGATCGTCGTCGTCGGCACGGCCGGCGGGGTGGATCCGGAGCTCCCCGGCGGCGTCTACGAGATCACGGCCGCGATCCAGCACGACGTACAGGATCTGGACGGGGTGATCGGGCAGCACGTCTCGCTGCCGCCGCGCGTCGCGACCGGCCGCGACGGCCTCGTGATCGCGACGGGCGACAGCTTCGTCGACGACGTCGCGGTGGTCGAGCGGATCCGGGGCCTCGGCGGGGTGCTGGTCGACATGGAGACCTACGCCTACGTCTGGGTCGCCGACCAGTTCGGCGTGCCGATCCGGGTGCTGCGCGCGATCTCCGACACGGCGCAGGACGGGGCCACCACCGTGTGGGACGAGACCGTGGCCGCCTGCAGCGTGCAGCTCCGCGACCGCATCGGCGTCGAGTACGGGGTCTGAGCGCGTGCCAGGCGTATCATCCGAATACGCATCATCTGATGCGCACTGTGATTCGGAGGCGACATGCGCACGACCGTGACCCTCGATGACGACCTGCTCGAACGGGCCGCCGCACTGACCGGCATCACCGAGCGCGCCGTACTGCTGCGGTCCGGGCTGGAGGCTCTGATCCGGATCGAGTCTGGTCGGCGGCTCGCCGCACTCGGCGGCTCGGATCCCGATGCGTCTGCCGCGCCGCGCCGTCGACGCACCGCGGCATGATCCTCGTCGACACGTCGATCTGGATCGATCATCTGCATCGCGCGGATCCGAGGTTGACGGCCCTGCTCGAGCAGGATGAGTGCGCCGTGCACGAGGACGTGATCGAGGAACTCGCCCTGGGGTCGATCGCCCGGCGCCAGGCCGTGCTCTCGCTGCTCGGGAATCTGCATCGCCTGCCGCGCCTCACCCATGAGGAGCTTCTCACGCTCGTGGAGAGGCATGGGCTGCAGAGCCGCGGGCTGAGCGCCGTGGACGTGCATCTGCTCGGATCCGTCCTGATCTCCCCCGGAGCGGCGCTGTGGACGCGGGACAAGCGCCTCCTCGTCGCGTGCCAGGACGTCGGGGCCGCGACGTTCCCAGAGTGACCCGTGGACATTTCAGTTAACGCTCGCTAATCTGAATCACGAGTCCCATCGTCGCCCGATGGCCCTACCCGATGGAGGGTTCCGTGCCGCAGTCATCCGCGCCGAGCGCACCAGCGCCGACCTACCGGGAGCTCGTCGACGAGCTGCGCGCGCGCCGCGCAGAGGCCGCTCTCGGAGGACCGGAGAAGTCCCGCATCCGCCACACCGAGCGGGGCAAGCTCCTCGCCAGGGACAGGGTGGACCACCTGCTCGACACGGGAAGCCCCTTCCTCGAGGTCGCCCCGCTCGCGGG
>NZ_NCKN01000066.1 GCF_002257455.1 Microbacterium sp. 13-71-7 | reverse complement strand
TCCCGCCGCGGCCGTCTTGAGGAAACTGCCTCCCGAAGACCCGCTCTCCGCCGAGCCGGACGGCCGACGCGAACCGAACAGCCCGCCCCATCGTCCGCGCTGTTCTTCGGGCTGGACAGGGGCGGGGCCCGCCGCGGGTGCGGCAGGGGAAGTCCCTGTCGCAGGGGTGGTCTGAGTCTGCTGCGCTGCGAGTGCCTCCTTCTGGAGCAGGACCGTCTGCACGAGGAAGTAGAGGGCGTCGGGCTGAGAGCCGACCAGCTGAGAGATCAGCTGCGCGGCCTCGGGATCCTTCTGGATGGGGGCCGCATTGCGGACGGAGTCCGCAAGATCGATGATCAGGCGCGCATCGGAGGTCTGCATGGGGGTTCCCTTTCTCACGGCGATGGATCGTTCATCGACGTCGGTCGTGTCGACATCCCCATGCTGTGCGCAGGGACGGGAGAACGGATCCGCCGGGTGGTGGGAAGAGCGCGCCCGGTCGGCGGGTCAGGCGGGGGAGCGGGGAAGAGTGAGACGCACCTCGAACCCGTCCCCGGCGGTCCCGGCGACGAGGACTCCGCCGAGCAGCTCCGCGCGCTCTCTGAGGCCCAAGAGCCCGAGCCGGGCGCTGGGAAGATCCAGCGGAGGCTCGGAGGGGCGGGAATTGCCGATGACGACTCCGCAGGATCTGTCTTCCGACCACAGCTGCACGCGGATCGCGGATCCGGGCGCGTGCTTGCGGACGTTCGTCAGCGCTTCCTGGACCGTTCGGAAAACGGCGCGCTGCGCGGCAGACGGCAGATCGCGCGGCAGCTCCCCGGTGGTGGTCACGGGCAGGCCGCTCGCTGCGACGAGGTCTGCCAGGTCGGCGATGGTGGGCTGGGGAGCCAGACCGGGACTGCGCGTGCCCGCAGCCCGCAGCAGCGTCACCATCGAGCGCAGTTCGTCGAGCGTCGTCGCGGCCATCGCCCGGATCGAGCTCGCCGCGCCGCGCACCTCCGGATCAGCGGCCGTCACTTGAAGAGCGCCGGCCTGCACCGAGATGAGGCTGACCTGGTGCGAGACCACGTCGTGCATCTCCCGGGCGAGCTGGTTGCGCTCCTGCGTGAGCAGGCTCTGCGCATACAGTTCGCGTTCATGCTGCTTGGTCGCCTCGATCTCGGCGATCCTGGCCCGAAGATCCGACGCCGCCAGCGTCAACTGTCCCAGCAGGATCGGGGCAGCGGCGGTGGCGAGCTGATAGACGAAGGTCACGGCCGTCCAGTTCTGGTCGTTCGTGAAAAGGTTCGTGAGCGGCCAGCCGATGGCTTCGGCGGCGGCGAACAGCGCGCCGCAGATGAAGAGCAGCCATCGCCGGCGGGTTCGGCTCGAGAGCGCGAGCAGGGCGATGATCGGTGCGACGAGGATGTTCGCGATGAGCGCGGCAGGCAGGGTCAGCGCGAACGCGATCAGGGGCCACCGACGGCGGATCAGCAGAGCCGCGCAGCCGAGAGCACTCGCGCCGATGGCGAGCTCCCCCTGCCCGTAGTAGTAGAGGACGGAGTCGGCGGCGGCGATGGCGACGGCGAGGATGTCCGTCACCCAGGGAGGTACGCGCTGCCAGATCGCCACGAGACGGTTCACTGCTCCGGGAGCCTTTCGTCGAGCAGGCCCGCGCGCTGCGCGGCGAGGGCTGCCTGCACCCGGCTCGTGACGCCCAGCTTGGCGAGGATGGCGCTGACATGGTCCTTGACGGTTCCGGCACCGAGGTAGAGGCGCGCGCCGATGTCGGCGTTCGACAGGCCCTCGGCGACGAGCATCAGGACCTGTCTCTCACGATCGGTCAGCATCGAGACGCGCTCGGCCTCCTCGTCGAGAGCGGTCGTCAGACCGGCGCGCGCGTTCAGCAGGGGGCGGGAGGCTCGCGAGGACAGCACGATCCCTCCCGCGGCCAGTGCCCGCACGTACTGGCCGAGCTGCTCGGGCTCGGTGTCCTTCAGGAGGAATCCGGAGGCGCCTGAGCCGAGGGCGGTCATGATGTACTCGTCGGCATCGAAGGTCGTGAGCATCGCCACGGCGGGGCGCTCGGGCAGGGTCGAGACGATGCTCAGCAACGTCAGCCCGTCGACCTGGGGCATTCTGATGTCGAGCAGGAGCACATCGGGCTTCTCCGACTTGATCACATCAAGGGCTTCGATGCCGGACGCGGTGCCGACGACGCGGATGTCGTCGGTGGCGTTCAGGATCATCGAGAATCCTGTGCGGACGAGAGCCTCGTCGTCGACGATCACGACACGGATCATGGGTTCCTCCTTCCTCCCAGAGAACGCTAGGGCAAAGCGAGCGTCCGCGCCCGATCACCGCCTCCCGATGGACAGGATCCCCGCCGATCGACGGATGCGGATACGCCGATCGGGTGACGACTCCCGGTCGGGTACTCGATGGACTGGTGTCATGCGCCACGTTCTGTCTCGTCTCGCCAGGAGCTCCCTGCGCTACCCGCTGTCGCTGGCTCTCGCCGCCGCGGCGCTGGGCGCGGCGGTCGCCAGAGCCACCTGGGCGAGCGAGGTGGAGTTGGAAGGCGCGCACTACAGCGTGCTCTCCTGGATCCTGCTTCTCGCGTCGGTCGCGGTGGCGGAGCGGATGGTGAGCAGCCGATGGGCCCTCAGCGTCGCCGCGGCGGCGACGGCCGCCGGTGTCGTGGCAGCGTGGGGCGTGCTCTCGGCGGCCGCCGTCCTCGGGGAGCCCCTGTCTCAGGAGGCCCTGCGCTATCAGGCCTGGACGCCGTCGGTGACGAGCACGGCATTGCTGTTCGCCGTCTCCAGCCGGCTCAGGCCGGCGACGCGACGGACCCTGCGCTGGATCGTCGGAACGGGTGTCGTCACGCTGCTGCTCCTGTCCGGGCATGCGTCCGATGTGGCGCGGGTCTTCGCCGTGCTCGCCGCAGGAGTGGTCGCGATGATCGGCCATCCGGTGGTTCCCGGCGCGGACTGGAGGCCGAGCGTGCAGACGCGCTGGCGCAGCGCCATGGCCGCGGTGCTGGTGGTCGTCGCGAGCGCGCTGGCGCTGGGGTCGATCCTGCCCAACGCCACGGGAGTGCTGGCCTGGACGGGCGCCGTCGTCGACGCGAGCGCGGCACCGGTGGCGGCTCTGCTGCTCGCCGTGAGCGCGGCGCTCATCATGCGGGGCCGGATGCTCGGCGTCGTCCTCGGCGGCGCTGCTCTCGCCGCGGTCGCGGCGGTCACGGTGATCGAGTTGATCGTGCGTCCGATCCTCGACGGCGGGCTCGTCTGGCAGGGGATCACGGGAGCCGAAGCCGAATGGCAGCTCGTGCTGCTGCTGTCGGGCGGTCTGCCCGCTCTGGCTGCTCTGCTCCTGGCGCTCGGAGCGCGCAAGGTCATCCGTCGGCCGGCTCCGCCCGCAACGGATCTGGACCGCCGACGGCTGCAGGTGGCACTGAAGCAGTCGGGAGACTCGACGTTCGCGCACATGGCCACCTGGGCGGGCAACTCGCTGTGGTTCGGAGACGATGGGGCGGCGGTCGCCTACCGCGTCCGCGACGGCATCGCCTTCACCGTCGGGGATCCGATCTCCGACTACCGGCCCAGGGCTCTGCGTTCGTTCGCGGAGTTCTGCGATTCGCGGGGGTGGACGCCGGTGTTCTACAGCATCCATGACGAGTCGGCGACGGCCCTGCACAGCCAGGGCTGGGCGCGCATCGCGGTCGGCACGGACGCGGTTCTCGACGTGGACGGCTTCACGCTCAGCGGCCGGCGCAGGCAGGATCTTCGCACCGCCGTCAACCGGGCCGATCGCGAGGGGCTCTCGGCGGTGTGGACCTCCTACGCGGACAGCGCGCCTGCGACCCGTTCCCAGATCGATGCGCTCTGCTCCGCCTGGGCCGACGGCAAGCGCCTGCCCGAGATGGGCTTCACCCTGGGCGGGCTCGCAGAGCTGACCGATCCCGCGGTGCGCCTGATGCTCGTCGTCGGAGCGGACGGTCACGTCCAGGTCGTGACGAGCTGGCTTCCCCTTCATCGAGACGGCGAACTCATCGGATGGACGCTCGATGTCATGCGTCGCGATCGCAAGGCGATGCCGGGCGCGATGGAGTTCGCGATCGTCTCGACGGTCCGGCGGGCATCGGAGGACGGACTGCAGAGGATCGGCCTCTCCGGGACTCCGCTGGCCCCGCACGAGGGGCAGGAGGTCGGCTGGGTGTCCCGCCAGATGTCCCGCCTCCTGGAACCCAGCTACGGATTCGCGTCCCTCGAACGCTTCAAGGCGAAGTTCGGGGCGCGGCATGAACCGCTGTGGATGAGCTATCCGCAGCCGCTCCAGCTGCCCAGGATCGGACCCGCGCTCCTGCGCACCTATGTGCCGACGCTCACGCTGACGCATGTCGTGCGCGCATTGCGGATCCCGACCTGACGCGCCGGTTTCGCCCGCGGGCGTGACAGCGAGGAAGATGGATCCCATGGGTGAATCGACCTCCTGCGGTCCCGACTGCGCGTGCGGCGCACCGCCGCGCGACGTGCTGTCCGGCGGGCGCACGGCGCTTCCGCTGCTCGGCGCGCGGGAGGCGGACGGGGGAGTCGCCGTCGGCCGGCACGCGATCGCGCAGGCGAGGATCCCGGCCGGATCCTTCGTCATGGGCGACTCCTCGGGCGACGAGAACCGGGGCGACGGCGAGACGCCCCTGCACCGGGTGGAGCTCGAAGGGTTCGAGATCGATGCGACCACCGTCACGAACGCCGACTTCGCCCGCTTCGTCGAGGCCACCGGGTACCGCACCGAGGCGGAGGCCTTCGGCTTCTCCGCCGTGTTCCACCTGGCCGTGAGCGCGCCCGACGCCGACGTCATGGGCCCCGCCGCCGGCACCCCGTGGTGGTACGGCGTGCGCGGTGCGGACTGGGCGCACCCCGGCGGATCCCGCTCGGATCTGGACGGGCTCGCCGACCACCCCGTCGTGCACGTGAGCTGGAACGACGCCGAGGCCTACTGCGCCTGGGCCGGCCGCCGGCTGCCCACCGAAGCCGAGTGGGAGTACGCCGCCCGTGGTGGACGGGACGGGGCGAAGTACCCGTGGGGCGACGAGGAGCCGGACGACGGCGGGTGGCGCACGAACATCTGGCAGGGTTCGTTCCCGCGCGAGAACACCCTCGAGGACGGGTGGCTGACGACGGCTCCGGTGCGCGCCTTCGCCGCCAACGGCTACGGCCTGTTCCAGCTGGTCGGCAACGTGTGGGAATGGTGCGCGGACTGGTTCGACCCGCGCGCGTACGAGCGCTCCGCCGAGGCGGATCCGCGGGGTCCGTCGCTCGGCACGGCGCGGGTGCTGCGCGGCGGCAGCTACCTGTGCCACATCTCGTACTGCAACCGCTACCGCAACTCCGCGCGCAGCTCGAACACGCCCGATTCGTCGATGGGCAACGCCGGATTCCGCACCGTCTCGCTCCGAACGGAGAACGCATGAGCACCAGCCGCTTCCCCCGGCGCGTCTACGACCGCGGCGAGGAGCCGGACGCGCGGTTCACGCTCGCGAACGAGCGCACGTTCCTGGCCTGGATCCGCACCTCCCTCGCCCTGCTGGCGGGCGGTGTCGCGCTCGAGGCCCTGGGCCTGGGCATGCATCCCGGATTCCGGCACGCGGCGTCGATCCTGCTCATCGTGGCGGGGCTGCTGACTCCTGTGCAGGCGTGGCTGGGCTGGATGCGCACCGAGCGCTCGCTGCGGGAGTCGACCCCGCTGGGGCCGCCGTGGATCGCGATCCCGCTCGCACTCGTGGTCGTCGCGACCGGGATCCTCGTGCTGCTCGGGGTGCTGCTGGCGTGACCGGCGAACCAGAGCGGGTCTTCGACCCCGGCTTGCAACCCGAGCGCACCGCCCTGGCGTGGCGGCGCACGGCGCTCGCGCTCGCCGGAGGATCCGTGGTCATCATGCGGATCCTGCCGTCGGTGATCGGCGGGGCGGCGCTCGCGCTGGGCTTCGCGGGCCTCGCCCTCGCACTCGTGGTGCTGGTCGGCTCGCACCGGCGCTACCGGCGTCAGCACCGGGCGCTCACCTCGACCGAACCGGTCGTGCTGCGCTCCGGCTGGCCGGTCGCCGCGCTGACCGGGGCGACGCTCCTCGTCGGAGTGCTCTGCCTGCTGTTCGTGCTCGGCCGGGGCTGAGGGCCGCCCTCGGGCGCTCGCGGAACGGCGAACACCCCGTGCCGCCCTGGATGAGAAGGGCGACCCGGGGTGCCTGTGGGCGCAGCGCCCGGACGATCGCGCGGGTCAGCGCGCCGAGAGGATCGCGCTCACATCGAACACCGCGGATTCCGGTGTGTAGGTCCCGTCGAGCTGGAAGAGCAGGTACCGGGCGGCGCTCCCCAGATACTCGTGCCCGCTGGCGGCCGCGGCCTCGACGGCGTCGCGGTAGGGGCGCACGCGATCGAGCTCCAGGAAGGTCAGGGCGTTCGCGGCCTCGAGCCGTGACCACACGCTGTCGTGGTCGAGGAGGATCCCGGCGAGCGTGCGGTAGGCCGCCTCGTCGCCGGTGATCCGGGCGAGTGCCTCGGCGGCGGGGGTCGCGACGGAGGCGTCCGGATCCTCGATCGCCCGGCGCAGGCCTTCGGCGGCGGGTCCGACGGCACGATCGGGAGCGAGGGCGAGCAGGCCGATCGCGCCCCATCGGCGCACGGTCGGATCCCGATCCGCCAGGGCGGCGAGGAAGTCCTCGACGGCCGAGGCGTCCCGATCGGCGCCGCGGTCGGCGAGGGCGAGCACGCGCTCGAGCGGATAGGCGCCTGGCGCGCGGCTCTTGTCCCAGCCCTGCGCGGGGGAGTCCTCGGCGAGGAAGCCGTTATCGTGCACGGCGAGGATATGCGTGCGCAGCGCGCCGCGCAGCTCGGACTCGACGTCGGCGTGCGCCGTGGATCCGGCAAGATTGACGACCTCATGGGGATCGCTCTCGAGGTCGTACAGCTCTGCCCCGGGGGTGGGCTGCCACCAGCGCTCCTGCGCGGCGTCGAGCCGGCCGTCGAGATGTGCTCGCTCCCACGCGCGGTAGCCCGCCGCGTTCCACGCGAACGCCTGATGCTGCAGATGCGGGCGGTGCGGCGTGTAGTTGCGGATGTAGCGATAGCGTCCGCTGCGCACCGTGCGCGCCAGCTGATAGCGCTCGTCCATGCGGTTGCGCGCGCTGTAGGCGTGCGCGGGCAGGACGCGCGTCAGCGGCTCGGCACCCATGTGGGCGGGGACGTCGAGGCCGGCCAGATCGAGCAGGGTGGGGGCGATCGCCAGCGTCGACACCGGCGAAGCCACGCGCGTGCCTGGTTCGCCCAGGGGCGCGCCGAGTCGTTCGGGCGTGGAGATGACGAGAGGGACGTGCACCCCCTCCTCGTAGAGGAACCGCTTGCTGCGCGGCATGACCCCGCCGTGGTCGGAGGTCAGCAGCACGATGGTGTCTTCGGCGAGGCCGTCCTCCTCGAGCTGGCCGAGCAGGTCCGCGACGAAGGCGTCGTAGGCGGCGACGGCGGAGTAGTAGACGGAGAAGTCGCGACGCACGGCGGGATCGTCCGGCAGATAGGGCGGGACTTCGACGGCGTCGAGGGGGACGGCGGGTGCGAAGGGCTTCCGGTCCATCTGGGCGAGGAACGGCGCGAGCGCCGCCATGAACGGCGAGTCCTCGTCGAACACCGAGGACTCGTGCGAGGCGTCGAAATTGAACACAGCGACGAACGGCGCGCCCTCAGGGCGATTGCGCCAGTGCGCCGTCGCCGAGGTCTCCGCCCAGATCGCGTCGGGATCGAAGGCGGCGTTGTAGTCGGTCTTGGCGTTGTTGGTGCAGTAGTAGCCGGCGTCGCGGAAGAGCTCGGGATAGGTGGTCATCCAGTCCGGCACCGCCGCTGCCGACCGCATCCGATCGGCGGGGGAATGGCTCTCGGGAGCGATGCCGGTGAGCAGGCCGAACCGGGAGGGGGCGCAGACCGGTGCGGGCGAGCTCGCCGCGGTGAACACGACCCCGCGATCCGCGAGGGCGTCGATCGCGGGCGTGACGGCGAGCCGGTCGCCGTAGCAGCCGAACCACGGCGGGCAGTCCTCCGAGACGATCCAGAGCACATTGGGGCGCTTTTCCGAGTCCACGTCGACCTCTTTCTAACTACCGAGTAATCAGTAGTTATAACAGAGTGGATCCGATCCGGCCAGCCATGGGGATCTTCGGGTGTCGCCGTCCGGCCTCAGTCCTCGACGAGGGGCGCGACGGCCGCGTCGAACGCCGCGATGAGGTCGAAGCCCGGCCGCAGCAGATACTGCAGCTGCAGCCCGTCCATGAGGGCGATGACCTGAGACGCGACGTCCTCGACGTCGAGGCCCTGGACGAGCCGCCCGGCGCGGACATCGCGGCGCAGGTAGTCCTTGAACTGCACCACTGCGCCGCGGTAACGGCGCAGGAAGTAGTCGTGGGCGGGATGCTCGGGATCCGTCGCTTCCGCGGCGAGGGTCACGAACAGCCGCATGAAACCGGGGCGCTCGAGGTTGCGGCGCAGGATGTGCCGGCAGGACTCGAGCATCCCGCCGCTCTCGTAGGCCGCGTCGAGAGCCTCCTGGTCCGCCTCGTTGCGACGCTCGAGCGCCGCCAGCAGCAGCTCCTCCTTGGTGGGGAAGTAGTGCAGCAGGCCCTGGATCGTGAGCCCGATCTCGTCGGCGACCGTCTTGAGCGATCCCTGCCGGTAGCCCTGGCGCCCGAACACGGCGACGGCGGCGTCCAGGATCTGGGCGCGGCGCTCCTCCGGGTTGAGGCGGGCTGCCCTGGTGCGCCGGGTCGGCGTCGACTGATCCGTCATGTCCTGATCGTATCGATTTCGGGCGGGGTCTTGTGCTATCTACTGACTACTCGGTAAATATGGATCACCCGCCAGAGAAAGGCCACACCGCCGTGGACGAACACCGCACCGATGCCGCACCCCTCGAGCCGATGGCCGCGACGGCCCCCGTGACGGCAGATCCGTTGCCGCCCGCCGCGCCGGAACGACTCGTGACCCCCGGCTTTCAGACCTCACTGTTCTTCGCCTTCCTCGGCACCTGGACCGCTCTTCTGCCCGCCACCGGCATCACCCTCGCGCTCAAGGTGAATCAGATCGATCCCGCTGGCAAGGCCACGAGCCTGTCCCTCGTGCTGGGGGTGGGCGCCTTCGTCGCCCTCGTCGCGCAGAACATCTTCGGCGCGCTGAGCGATCGCACCTCGAGCCGGTTCGGCATGCGCCGCCCCTGGATCCTGGGCGGGATGGTGACGGGAGCGGCAAGTCTCATCGGGCTCGCGTTCGCCTCGAACATCCCGATGCTGGTCGGCGCGTGGGCGCTCACCCAGCTGACGTTCAACATCCTGCTCGCCGGGCTCAACCCCGTCATCCCCGACCAGGTGCCGCGGCGCCAGCTCGGCCGGGTCTCCGGCCTGATCGGGATCACGCAGGTCATCGCCGGCGTCGCGGGCGCCTTCCTCGCACAGGCGTTCCTGCCCGATCTCACCGCTGCGATCCTGATCCCGGGCGTCGCGCTGCTCGTGCTCGTGTCCGTGTTCCTGTTCGTGCTGAAAGATCGTCGGCTCCGTCGCGAGGACGTCGCGCCGTTCGACCTGCTGCTGTTCCTGAAGGCCTTCTGGACCAGCCCGCGCAAGGCCCCCGACTTCGCCCTCGCCTGGGTCTCCCGCCTGCTCGTCACGTTCGGCAACATGACACTCGCCAACTACCAGCTCTACTTCTTGCTCGATCGCTTCGGCTTCACGCAGGCGAACGTGGGCCAGGCAGTGCTCCTGCTCACCCTCATCGGGGCCGCGACGACGATCCCCACGAGCATCCTCCTCGGGCGGCTGTCCGATCGGCTGGGGCGGCGCAAGATGTTCGTGCTGCTCTCGGCGATCATCGTCGCCGTGGCGCACATCGTCGCAGCGATGGCCCCCTCGTTCGCGGTGTTCGTGATCGCCGCGGTCGTCGCCGGACTCGCGCTCGGCGCCTATCTCGCGGTGGATCAGGCGCTCATCGCCGAGGTGCTGCCCTCCCGCGGCGATGTCGCGAAGGACATGGGCGTGCTGCACCTCGCGAACGTGCTGCCGCAGACGCTCGTCCCGGTCACGGCGCCGCTGTTCCTGATGATCGGCGGCGGCGACAACTACGCGGCGCTCTTCATCGGCGGGGCGGTCGTCGCGATCATCGGCGCGATCATCAACCAGTTCATCCGCTCGGTGCGCTGACCGCCCACGACGAAGCGGCCCGCCTCCGAGAGGGGCGGGCCGCTTCGTCGTGCAACCAGGGGATGCAGGGGTCAGGACGTGAGCGCGAGCCGGCGGGCCTCGAGCTCGTCGGCGACCCTCCTGACATCCCGTGGGTAGGTGCGGTAGAGGATCCCGAGCACAGCCGCGTTCACGAGCATGAGGATCACGAGCACCCAGAGGAACACCGTCTGCAGACCGAGGGCGTTGGCGAGGAAGCCGGCGCCGATCGAGAAGAGGGCCCAGCCGATCGCCTCGAAGATCGTGATCATGATCGCGAAGGCCTGGCCGCGCAGCTCGGGCAGGGTGATGGCCATGATGATCGGCCGGTTCACGCCCGGGTTCATGCCCTGTGCGATGCCGATGAGTCCCCAGATCAGCGCGTAGACGCCGATGCCGGTGTAGGCGAACTGGGTGCCGAAGAACGCGACGACCGCGAACAGCACCTGCGCGGCCTGGATGTAGGCGACGCGGCCGCGCTGCGGCGCGCGGCGGTCGAGGACGCCGACGAGGAAGCCGCCGCCGAGCGTGCCGAGGAAGTAGCCGATGCCGAACGGGAGCGCCGCGATCGCGGCCGTGGCGTTGTCGAACCCGCGCACCGTGACGAGGAACTGGATGCCGAAGACGCCGATCAGCAGATGCCCGGAGAGCAGGCGGGAGACCATCATCACGACGTAGGAGGGGATCCGGAACAGCGACATCACGCTGCGGAACGTGGGCTTCACCTCGGCGCGCTTCTCGGCGTCGAGTCCGGCCAGCTGCTTCTCCGCCGCGCCGACGCCCGGGTCCTTGAAGAGCGCGAGGATCGCGACGCCGGCGAGGATGCAGACGCCGCCGAGCGCCCACATGCCCCAGCGCCAGCCGTCGGCGAAGTGCGAGAGCTGTGCGATGAGCGGGCTGAGGAGCGCCCCGATGCCGGCGCCCGCGCCGTAGACGATGCCGACCGCCCTGGCGCGGTTCTTGTCGTCGAAGAGATCCGAGACCACGGCGTTGGCGATCGGCTGCGCGCCGATGAGGGCCGCGGCCATCAGAGTGTTGAAGATCAAGAGGGTCAGGAAGTCGTTCGAGAAGCCCGCAGCGATGCCGAACGCTCCGGCCAGGGCCGTGCTCAGCGCCAGCGCCGTGCGACGCGACGTCCTGCCCGAGATCCAGACCCATGCGGGTCCGAACGGCACCGAGATGATCTTCCCGGCGGCGGCGAGCAGGCCCAGATGGCCGTTGTCGAGGCCGAGCGCCTTCGCGATCGTCGGGAACAGCGTCGCGGTCAGACCGCCCTCCGTGCTATCGACCACGAGCATGCCGGTCAGCGTGTACAGGTTGCGCCAGCGGTGCGGGACGTGCGCCGCCTTCTCGGCACGGATCACCGATGTGGGCGTGCCGGCCGGCGGCGCGACGGGAGGGGCGGATTCGGGTGCGGACATAGGTGTCTCCTGGATCATCGTCGATCTTCGAGTGGGGAGGGGGAAACGGATGGGGGTCAGAGGGCCGAGAGCTCCTGGGCGACGCCGTGCAGCAGCGCCGGGGGCAGAGCGATCATCGCTGCGAGCTGGTAGAGCGACGTGCTGCCGAGCATGCCGAGCGTCTCGGTGTGCACGAGCTGCGGCACCGCGCCCCGCAGCACCTCGAGCGCGAGGGGATGGGAGAGCAGCTCGGGCAGCGGCGTGCCGAGGCCGAACCGTCCGGCCGGGAAGTCGCCGAGCGGGGGGAGCGGCTGCGCGGCGGCGGTCGCGAGTGCCGCCTGGGCGGCGACGAGCAGGTGCTCCTCGGCGGGCTCCGCGTCCGCCGGGATCCCGAGCCGCGCGTATTGGCTCTTCGGGGCGTCGTTCTCGCGCAGGAGCCGGGCGAGCAGACGCAGCATCCGCAGCTCCAGCGCCGGATCGTCGAGAGGATGCAGCTGCTGCGGATCCTCCTCCAGGTCGAACAGCAGCGTGCCGTGCAGGAACGGGCTCACCATCGCAGATCCGCGCACCCGCAGCGGGCGCACGCCCTTCATGAATGAGAACGGCTCGGCGAGCTCGGCGCCGGCGAACTCCGCGGGCGCGAACCGTCCCCGCATGTGCGTGGGCATGAGGGTGTACTCCTCGAGCGGCGCGTTCTGCGGCGTCGCGCAGGCGCGCATGTAGACATAGCGCCCGTCCGTGACGTTGACGTGCCCTCCATGGATGCCGAACAGCGCCCCCTCGTGGGCGGGCGCAGGCGGAGCGTCCGTTCCGCCTGCGGCGTCGGATCCGCCGGGGCGGAGCGCGATCCCCAGCATGTCGTCGGTGGGTGCGACGCCGAAGAGCTCCAGCAGCGTCGGCGCGATGTCGATGGTCTGGACCAGGTCGTCGTTGCGGGTGCCGGCCAGGCCCGTGCGCGGATCCCAGAGGAAAGCGGGCAGGTGCACGAGCTCCTCGAACCAGGGCTGCACGCTCTTCGCCCACCAGCCGTGCTCGCCGAGGAGGAAGCCGTGATCGGTGTTCACCAGCAGCAGGGTGTCGTCCCACATGTCGTGCTCGTCCATGAAGTCCAGCACGCGGCCCAGCGACCGGTCGCACATCGAAACGAGTGCCTTGTACTCGTAGCGGGCGTGCTCGACCTGATCCTCGGGTTCGGTGACCTTCGCGTAGGGCGGCCAGTCGAATTCGGGGCCCTCATAGCGATGGGGGTAGAGGCGGCGGTACTCCTCGTACGTGAAGAAGGGCTCGTGCGGGTCGAAGCACTCGATCTGCAGGAACCACTTGTCCGCGTCCGCGTTGGTGGCGAGGAACTCGAGCCCGGCGTCGAACGTGCGCGTCTGCGGATGATCGGTCTCGCGGGCGAGGTATCCGCGGTTGATGGCGTCCTGTCGCTGCAGGCGGTCCTTGAAGCCGGTCAGCGGACCCGTCGCCGCGACGTCGGCCTTCCACGTGTCGCCCTCCTGGCCGCGGAAGAACTCCCAGGTCGTGTATCGCGTGTGGTAGGTCGCGCCGCCGTCCTCCCAGTAATGCGGGTGGTCGCTCGCGAGGTGCGTGTGCACGCCCGCCTTGCCGAGCATCTCCGGCATCGAGTCGTCCCAGGGCTCGAGCGGCCCCCAGGAGCGGTGCAGGAAGTTGTGCCGTCCGGTGTGCAGTTCGCGACGGGCGGGCATGCACGGCATGGAGCCGGCGTAGAAGCGGTCGAACGTCACGGTCCGCTCGGCGAGGCGGCGGAAGTTCGGAGCGTGGATCTCGTCCGAGCCGTACGGCGGCAGCATGTGCCGGTTCAGGCTGTCGAACATGACCATGATCGCGCGCATCAGCGGGCCGCCCCGCTCTCGGAGGCCTCGGCGACGGTCCGCTGCGAGGAGGCCGGGTGGGAAGCGGTGGGGTCCGAGACGGCCGGCGCGGATCCGATCACGCCGTCGAGCAGGTCGCGGCGCAGGTCGCGCAGCATCTCCATGTAGGCGTCGATCGCAGCCATGCCGTAGACGTGCAGGCGCTCGTTGAGTGCGGCGGCGAACTCGTAGTCGAACTCGACTCCGGGGGCGACCTGCAGAGAGCGGTCGCGGAGGCGGAAGCGCGCCACCTGATCCTCGCGCGCGGTGAGCTCGGTCTCGATGAGGTCGATGAGCTGTTCCCGGGTCATGAATCCCGCGAAACTGAGGCGGGCGCCGAACTCCGGATCCTGGAAGCGGCTCGGCGGGCTGTACGGACCGGTGAGCCAGTCGAGGAGGACGGTCATCCCCTCGGGGGTGATCCGGTAGATCTTCGCGTCTTGGGCGCCGGGACGGTCGTCGACGGTGAAGACGACCCAGCCGCGCTCGACCATGCCCGCAAGCGAGCGGTAGACCTGGCTCATCGTCGTGTTCGACCGCAGGAAGCGACCGTGCGTGTCGAGGTAGCGCTTGATCTCGTAGCCGGTGGACGGCTTCTCGCCGATCAGGCCGAGGAGGAGGTGCTCGAGCTTCATTGATCCAACCTATGACTCTTGTGTCATCCTCGCGATGACAGACCGAGGATTACACAAGAGTCATAGGTGCGTCAAGGGTCGGCGGCTGCGAAGGTCGCCGAGGTCCAGGGCGTACGGTGGCGAGGTGGAGACTCTCGACCCCCTGCCCGACCATCCCGCGCCCGACAACCCGCAGGGCAAGCTCGTGCTCCTGCGGCACGGCGAGACCGAATGGTCGCGCAGCGGCCGGCACACGGGGCGCACCGACATCCCGCTCACCGCGCGCGGTGAGGAGCTGGCCCGGCTGGCCGGGGCGCTTGTGACCGGATACGACTTCCGGCTCGTGCTGTCCTCGCCCCTGCAGCGCGCCCGCCGCACGGCGGAGCTCGCGGGGCTGCACGCCGATGTCGATCCGCTGCTCGTGGAGTGGGACTACGGCGGGTTCGAAGGGCGCACGACCAAGGACATCCGCGCTGAGCTCGGCTACAACTGGAGCGCGTTCACGCACGGCGTGATCCGCGGCGAGACCCCGGGGGAGACGGTCGAGGAGGTCGCCGCGAGGGCCTCGCGCGTGCTCACCCGGGTGCTGCCCGCGATGGTCGACGGCGACGTCGCGCTCATCGCGCACGGCCACTATCTGCGGATCCTGACGGCGGTGTTCCTGCGCCAGGCACCGAGGTTCGGGGCCGCGATCACGCTGGACGCCGGATCCGTCTCGGTGCTCGGCTTCACCCGCGAACAGCCCGCGATCCTGGCGTGGAACCACGGCCCGCAGCTGCCTCTGGTGCCCTCCGAGTCCTGAGCACTCGCCGCAGGCGGGGACCCCCGGCGCGATCTGCGCCGAATGCAGGAGTCCGTCCCCGAATGCAGGAGCACGGGCACCCGTGGCCGTGGGTGTCCTGTGATCACGCGGGCTTCGACGCGTGCTCGGCCGCAGCGGAGCTCTCGCTCCTGCACATGGAGTCGGCATCCTGCGATCGGCGGTCGACGGCGCACGCACCGCGCCCGCCGGGAGGGGCTACCGGGCGCGGCGGGTCAGGCTCCCTCCGGCAGGTTGTCGGGCGCGGGGATCTCCTCCGGGCGGTAGCGCGGAAGGCGCGACGCGGGGAGGGCGGCGATGGCGCTGATGCCGGCGAGCACGAGGAACCCGAGCCTCAGCGTGCGCAGGCGCTGCTCCTCGTTGATCGCCACGGCAGCGTCGATCTGCGCAGGGGTCGCGTCGGTCTCCTCGAACTTCGCCTTCAGCGCGTCGTTGCTGAGGAAGTTCACCTGGTCGAGGTCGACCTGCGTCATGATCTCCGGCGGCAGGTCCTTGTGCGCGGCGACCGCCTGGGTGAAGCCCATGCTGAGCAGGGTCACCAGGAGCGCCCCCATGACGGCGGTGCCGACGGCGCTCGCGAGGTTCTGCGTCGTGCCGCGGATGGATCCGACATCGCCCGCGAGCGTCTTCGGCGCCGCGGTGACGAGCACGTTGAAGACCAGCGTGACGAGCGATCCCTGGCCGATGCCGAAGACCACGAGGCCGAGGATCGTCGGGAACGTCTCCCAGTTGTTCGTGACGACGACGGACAGCCAGATCAGGGCGAGGGTGGTCAGCGTGAAGGAGAACAGCGCGATGGTGCGCGGGGCGAAGCGCTTGTAGAACCGCACGATGAGGGTCGCGGTGACGAACACGGTGAGGTTGAAAGGCATCATCGCCAGAGAGGTGTCGAACGGCGTCCGCCCCTGCACCACCTGGATGTAGGTCGGCACGGTGAAGTTCACCGCGGCCTCCATCGCCACGATGATGAACATCGCGTAGACCGCGGCGCGCTCCGAGCGCTTGCCCAGCACGCTCAGATCGACGAGCGGCACCTTGCCGAGACGCATGCGCCGCCGGGTCCACAGGAAGAAGGCCTGGCCGAACATCACGCCGACCACCACGAACAGCGGTGCGGGGGAGAGACCGAGCACCGAGAACGGCGCTCCGGGCTCGGCGAGCAGGATGCCCCACGCGTTGAGGTTGTTGAAGCCCAGGGTGAGCAGCACGACCGCGGCGCCGATCAGCGCCGATGCCACGAGGTCGATCCGGATCGCGGGGTCGCCGCGATCGCCGCGCAGTCCGAAGCTCAGCGCGAACACCGCGATCGCGAGCGCGAGCGTGATGAAGAAGACCGGGCGCCAGCCGACGAAGGTGCCGAGCGTGCCGCCGATGAGGAACGCGCTGATGCCGGAGAACGCACGGGCGGAGCCGAGCGAGCCCACCGCGGTCGCCTGCTGCGCGCCGCGGTAGTTCTCCGCGATCAGCGCGACGAGCGAGGGCACGATGATCGCCGCGGAGGCGCCCGCGAGCACCTGGCCGCCGATCGCCCAGCCGATCGAGGTCGCCGTGATCATCAGGACGCTGCTGAGCGCGAACACGGCCACCACGATGCGGAAGATGAGCACCCAGCCGATCCGCTGGCCGAGCTTGGCCCCGGTCATCACCAAGGCGGCGACGGCCAGGCCGTACACGACGATGGTCGAGCTGGCCGTGGTCGGAGGCACGCCGAAGTCCTTGACCATCCCGCCCAGCGAGATCGGCAGGGCCGCGACGTTGAACGACATCAGCACCTGGGCGAGGAAGAGCCCGATCATGGGCGCCCAGGAGCGCCGCTGCTCGACGGGCGGGGTGACGGGGGAGGTGACGTCGGTCATGAGGACTCCTTCACTGCGGTCGGATCCGTTCCGGCGCCGGGGGCGTGGGGGCCACGGGGTGCGGAGGCGAAGAGGTTGAGGCCGAGGGCGCGGGAGAGGAACGCGCACGCGCGCTGCCCCCGCACGCTGTTGCCGGCCTCGTCGAGGCGCGGGGAGAAGGCGCCGATGGCGCCCTTGCCGGGGGCGATGGCCACGATGCCGCCGGAGACGCCGGACTTCGCCGGCAGGCCGATCTCGAACAGCCACTCGCCGCTGCGCTCGTACATCCCGCACGAGGCGAGCAGGGAGAGCGTGTCGCGGGCGGTCTCCGCGGAGACCACGCGCTCGCCGGTGAGCGGGTTCACGCCGCCGTCGGCGAGGGTCGCGCCCATCGCCGCGAGATCCTGCGCGGTGACGGCGAGCGAGCACTGCCGAGTGTAGACGTCGACGGCCTCGTCCGGCGCGATCGCGAGGCGGTCGTAGCTCTGCAGCAGGCGCGCGAGGGCGTGGTTGCGGTGGTTGGTGAACGACTCCGACCGGTACACCTCGCCGTCGAGGGCGAGCGGGCGCCCGGCGAACCGGCTGAGTCCGTCGCGGATCCGCTGCCAGCGCTCGTCGGCGTGGGCGCCGGGGACGAGCGCGGTCGTGGCGATCGCACCGGCGTTGACCATCGGATTCATCGGGCTGCCGTCGTTGAGCTCGACCGCCACCACGGAGTTGAACGCGAGCCCCGTGTTGTTCACGCCGACGGTCTCGCGGATCGTGTCGTGGCCGATCTCGTCCGCGGCCAGCGCGAACACGAAGGCCTTCGAGATCGACTGGATCGAGAACGCCACGCCGACGTCGCCCACGGCATGCGCGCCGCCGTCGACGTCGACCACCGAGAGTCCGAACCAGGCCGGATCCGCTTCCGCGAGGATCGGGATGTAGTCGGCCACGACGCCGTCGTCGTGGCCGGCATAGCGTGCATGCGCGTCGGCGACCAGCTGATCGATGCGCGCGGCGTGCGGCAGCGCGCCGGTGGAGCTGAGCTGCGGGACATCGGTCACATCGGCCTGGAACACGGCGTCTCCCTCTGACGGCACCAGTATTCCGCAGAGTGCCGTCCGGCGACAGGGGGGCTCGTCTCCCGGTCGATGTGGCGGAAATGCCCCGGTGGGAAGGCTGTTCGCGCGTTGCGTCTCAGTCGCCGAACACGTCCGGGGCCGTCTGCGGGGGTGTGGGCGGCACGGGGATCGCACC
>NZ_NCKN01000065.1 GCF_002257455.1 Microbacterium sp. 13-71-7 | reverse complement strand
CATCCGCCCTGGCCTTCCACTGGCATCAGTCGCACGATTCGCCGCGCGCGCTCGCCGCCGCGGTCACCGCGATGCTGCAGGCCAAGAACAGCTATGCGTTCTCGACCTCGGCGCGCTTCGGCGAGCTCGCTCTGGAGCTGTGGGACCAGGTGCCCGATGCGCAGGAGGTCGCCGGCATCGGACGGATCCCGCTGCTCGCGCAGTTCGGCTCGATCCTTCGCAACGGCGGCGACGGCGAGCGGGCGCTCGCCGTCGTGTCGCTCGCGCTCCAGGAGATCGACCCCGCCGAGGTCGAGCCGGCCGTGCATGCCAGACTCCTGCGCGACAAGGCCCTCTACCTGCAGAACCTCGGCCGGCATGGATCCGTCGAGCTGCTGGCCGAAGCGCTCGCGGTCATCGAGGGGCGCGAGGGCGAGGAGCGCCTGCGCACGACGCTGCTCGGCTACCTGGCGGGACGCCACCTCGTGGGAGGGCAGCTGGAGCAGGCGGTGAGCACCGCGGACGAGGCCTACCGGGCCGCCGAGCGGATCGGCTTCGACGGCGCAATGTCGGTCGCGGCGAACCTGCGCGGCTGCGCCCGGGTGCATCTGGGTCAGGTCGCGGCGGGGCTCGAGGACTTCCGGCTGTCCTGGCAGCACGCGACCGACCACGACGCGCAGCTGCGCTACCGGGTCAACTACGCCGACACGCTGAACATGATCGGCCGTTTCCGCGAGGCGGTCGAGGTCGCCGAGGCCGGGGTCGCGCACTCCCGGCAGCTGGGCGTCGAGCGGGCGACCGGCTCGATCCTGTCGCACAACATGGTCGAGCCGCTCATCGAGCTCGGCGAGATCGCGCGCGCCGAGGAGGGCACCGCGCGTGACATGACGATGCGCACGCTGCAGGTGTTCCGCATGTACTCGACGATGTCGCGGATCCGCACGCTCGTCTGGCGCGGCGGCATGGACGAGGCCGCCCAGCTGCTGCGCGAATGGCGCACGACCGCCGAGGCCGTCGCCGATGTCGAACGACAGGTCTGGTATTCGCTGCACGACGTGGAGATCCTCATCGCACTCGGCCTCGGGGATCCGGTGCGTGCTGCGGCGGGGCTGCGCGAGACGATCGAGGATCCGGGACAGCGGCTCGCTCTGCTGGGGCGGATCCTGCTCGAGGGCGGCCGCGTGGTCGCGGATCTGCGTGCGGACGGCCATGCGGCGCTCGCCGCGGAGACCGCCGAGATCGTGCGCACCGCGTGGTCCTCGATGCCCGCCGAGCTGCAGCACCCGCACTGGGCGGCCGTGCTGACCGCCGTCCTCGATGCGGACGGAGAGCAGCTCGACGCGGCGATCGTCGTCGCAGAGGGCGACGACGTGCCCGCCGTGTTCCGCCCGCTCGTCCGCCTGGAACGGGCACGGGTGTTCGTCGCGGACGGCGACAGGGCATCGGCGATCGACATGGCCGCGGAAGCCGCCGCCTCCGCGGAGGCGCTCGGCCACGATCGGTTGCGCCGCCGTACCGCGGAGTTCATCGATGCGGCAGGTCTCCACCGCGTGGGATCGCGTGCGGCGCACGCCGCGGAGGGCGTGGAGCTCACCGCGCGCGAGCAGCAGGTGCTCGACCTCATCGCGGAGGGGCTCAGCAACCGTCAGATCGGCGAGCGCCTGTTCATCAGCGGGAAGACCGCGAGCGTGCACGTCTCCGCGATCCTGCGCAAGCTCGGCGTCTCCTCCCGCACGGAGGCCGCCGTCGCCCAGCGCGTCCGCTGAAGCCGGCGGCGCGTCCGGTCGGTCAGGACCCTGCGTACGCTGAAGCCGGCGCACCACGGTTAGGCCGCGAGCACTCCGAGGATCAGCACGTCGATGACGCGGGCGAGGGATCCCTGGAACTGCTCCGGGAGGAACACCAGCGACGGGTCGAGGGCGTACGCGTCGAGGACGGCCTGAGGCGGATGCGCGTAGGTCCAGTAGGCGCCGACGGCGATCAGGATCGCCCGCGCGGCCTCCTCCGACTGCGCCGTGGTCAGCTCGGGAACCACCTGCCGCACCAGTGCGCTGAAACGGCCGAGGGACTCGTAGCCGTCGCGCTTGTACCGCGCGACGGTCTCGGCTGAGACGTTGTGCTCCAGCACGCCGGCCTGTGCTCCGAGCAGTTCGCAGAGCATCCCGTGTCGGGCGAAGGCGGCGGCGAGGGCCTCGGCGGTGCTCGCGACGCGCTGCCGGACGTCGGCCGCGGGATCGATCGCGGCGCGGATCCCCTCGCTCACCTCGACGTACAGATCCCGGGCGAGCTGAGCGAGAAGGTCCAGCAGGATCGCCTCGCGCGACTCGAAATACCGCAGCACGTTGGACTTGGCCAGACCCACGCGACGGCTGAGCTCGTTGAGACTGATCTCGGCCACGGGCATCTCGGCGAGCATCGCGGCGGCGGTCTCGAGGATCGCTCGGCGGCGGATCTCCCGCTGCTCTTCGCTGCGCGCGCGCTGGAACGTGGTCACCTTCCGATTCTACAGACTGGCGGTCTCTTGACAACGGACCGATGGTTCCTTAGATTAAAGACCATTGGTCCGATAAAGGACTCGGACGCAAAGGGCAGGGGAAGAGATCACCATGGTCACGAAGGTCGCACTCGTCACGGGGGCCTCCTCCGGCATCGGAGAGTCCGCCGCGCGTCACCTGATGGACGCGGGGTTCACGGTCTACGCCGCGGCCCGCCGCGTGGACAGGATGGCGGCCTTGCGGGCGGCGGGGGCGCACACGATCGCCCTGGACGTGACGGACGACGCCTCGGCGCAGGCCGCGGTCACCCAGATCCTCGCGGAGCAGGGGCGGATCGACGTCCTCGTGAACAACGCGGGGTACGGATCCTACGGCGCGCTCGAGGACGTGCCGCTCTCGGAGGCGCAGGCGCAGCTCGATGTGAACGTGCTCGGGCTCGCCCGGATGGCGCAGCTCGTGCTGCCGCAGCTGCGCACGCAGCGCAGCGGCACCATCATCAACATCTCGTCGATGGGCGGGCACTTCACGACCCCGCTGGGCGCCTGGTACCACGCGAGCAAGTACGCGGTCGAGGCGATCAGCGATGCGCTGCGCATGGAGGTGGCGCCGTTCGGCATCGAGGTGGTCGTCGTCGAGCCCGGATCCATCCGCACCGAGTGGGGCGGGATCGCGGCGACCAACGTGCGGGAGACCTCCGGCGGCGGCCCGTATCGGACGCAGGCGGAGGCCGTCGCCACCGCTCTCGGCGGCAGCTCGCTGCCGAACGCCCGGATGACCTCCGCGCCGGACGTGGTCGCCCGGGCGATCACGAAGGCGGCGACGGCCCGCCGACCCCGTGCCCGCTATCTCATCGGCTTCGGCGCGAAGCCCCTCGTCTTCGCGCACCGGATCCTGCCCGCACGCGTGTTCGACCGCCTCATCCAGCGAGGCATGGGCATAGGCGGCTGAGGCGCGGGCAGGCCGCGCCGTCGCGATCGCGGCGTCATGAGGCGACCGCGGTCTTCCGCGCGCTACCGGGGTGAAATGCAGGGTGAGATGACCCGGATTCCGGCCCCGGCGGTTCGCGCGGCTGATTGACTGTTGGTCGGGCGTGCCCTGACACGCCCGACTGCGCCTCTCCCCGGTGCGCCGGGGTGGACGATCGCCGCGCTGCGAGGTGTTGCTCCCCCGCACGTTCGCGATGCGGATGGAATCGTCCGATGAGGCCGTTCTGGGGTCCGGTCCGGTGCTCCGCGTACGGGACAGCGCGGAGCACCGACCGGGACTGACCCGGTCCGACCTGAGACCGCCGGTCTCAGGCCGCCTCGGCCCTTCCCCGGCGCCAGTACCCCATGAACGCCACCGAGCGACGGTCGATGCCGAGGCCTCGCACGAGGTGGCGGCGCAGCGCGGTGATCGTGCTCGCCTCGCCCGCCAGCCATGCGTAGCAGGATCCGACCGACGATTCCGGCACCTCCCAGAGCACCTCGTCCTCGCTCGGATCCGCGAACTCGGCGGAGCCCGGCGCAGCAGCCGAAGCGGTCGTCTCGGCGACCCGCGTCTCGCCCCAGGCGTGCACCGCGGCGCTCAGCCGCAGCCCGTGCGCGGCGCTTCCGCGCGCCAGCCACCGGACGGCGACGCCCTCGGGTGCCGTGAGCGGCAGCGCATCGGCCTCGGTGGGCACCTCGATGTAGACGGATCCGGTCACGTGCGCGGGCAGCGACTCGACGATCGCGCAGATCGCCGGCACCGCGGTCTCGTCCCCCGCGATGAGCACCGACCCGGCATCGCCCGGGTTCCACTCCAGTCCGCCGGTCTCATCGGCGCGCGCGTCGGGGCCGATCACGACCAGCGGCGCACCGGGTCCTGCGGCGGAGGCCCAGGCGGATGCGGGGCCCTCCGTGCCGTGGAGCACGAAGTCGACGTCGATCTCGCGGGACTCCGGACGTACGGCGCGGATCGTGTAGGTCCGGATCGGATTGCGGGTCTCATCGGGGAGTTCCCGCCATCGGCGATACCACTCCATCATGCCGACCGACTCGTCGAACTGGCCGACGTCGGTGAAGGATCCGTCGGGCAGCGGCAGCACGAGCTTGATCCGCTGATCGAGGCCCGCGGTGCCGAAATGCACGAGGTCGGGGCCGGTCAGCGTCAGGCGCAGGAAGTTCGGCGACAGCTGTTCGCGACGCGCGACGGTGGTGCGGTAGGTCCGGTAGGGGTGATGTGACACGTTCACAAGGATAGGTTAGGCTCCCCTAACATGACGAATCGGGATTCCTCCGGCTCCCTCCCGCAGGCCGGGCTCGTGGCGGAGGGTTTGGCGCTGCACTACGGGCGTACGCCGGTCGTGTACGACGTCGCCCTCACGCTCCGGCCCGGATCCGTCACGGCCCTCATCGGCCCGAACGGGAGCGGCAAATCCACCGCGCTGAGGGCGATCGCGCGGCTGCATCGCATCCACGCCGGATCCGTGCGCATCGACGCCGCCGGCGCCGACCGCGACGCCGCGACGCTGGACGCGAAGGAGTTCGCGCGCACCGTCGCGATGCTGTCGCAGTCCCGTCCCCACCCCTCGGGCCTGGAGGTGCGCGACGTCGTCGCCTTCGGCCGGCACCCGCACCGTGGGCGCTTCTCCGGCCTCCGCGACGAGGACCGGGCGGCCATCGACCGCGCGCTCGACCTCACCGGCCTGGGTGCGATGGGCGCGCGTCCCGTGGACGAGCTCTCCGGAGGGGAGCTGCAGCGCGTCTGGCTGGCCACCGCGCTCGCACAGACCACGCCGATCCTGCTGCTCGACGAGCCGACCAACCATCTCGACCTGCGCTACCAGATCGAGACGCTCGACCTCATCCGCGACCTCGCCGACGCCGGCACGGCTGTGGGCGTCGTGCTGCACGACCTCGACCATGCCGCCGCGGTCGCCGACCACGTCGTGCTCCTGCACGACGGTCGCGTGCGCGCCGACGGCACCCCCGCCGAGGTGCTCACCGGCGAGCACCTGTCCGCCGCCTACGGGCTGCGTATCGACACCGCCCTCGACGACGACGGCCGGGTGCGCGTGATCCCGCGCGGCCGGTATGCCGCGCGCCGCCCCGCCCGAGAGCCGCAGCTCGCCTGACCGCGGGTGGCCGGATCCCCCGATCCCGATATCTCCCCGACCTCCCCGACCCACCGACCCTGGAGAACCATGCGCAAGCCCCTCGCCGTCCTCTCGCTGCTCGCGGCGACGACCCTCGCCCTCGCCGGCTGCGGAACGACCTCCGTCGCCGCGCCGACCGACAGCGCAGCACCCGCCGCGAGTGCGGAGTGCGCCAAGGACACCACGGCCACCGCCACCGGACCGGTCAGCGTGACCGACGCCATCGGCCGCACCGTGAAGCTCGACAAGCCCGCCGCGCGCGTCGCCGTGCTGGAGTGGCAGCAGGTCGAGGACGCGCTCTCGCTGTGCGTCACGCCGGTCGCCGTGGCCGATGCCGCCGGATACCGCCAGTGGGACAAGGCGGAGACGCTGCCAGAAGGCGTCAAGGACGTCGGCACCCGTCAGGAGCCCAACCTCGACGCGCTGTTCCAGACCAAGCCCGACCTCGTCATCGTCGAGGCGCAGACCCGCGACGACGCGATCATCGGCCAGCTCGAGAAGTACGGCGTGCCCGTGCTCGTGACGATCGGCGCGGACGCGAAGGACCCGGTGAAGCAACTGCTCGCGACCTTCGACCTGATCGCGCAGGCCACGGGCCGCACCGAGCGCGCCGAGGTCGTCGCGACCGGGATGAAGAACCACCTCAAGGAGGCGAAGAAGGCCCTCGCCGCCGCGAAGCCCGATAGCACGGACTTCGTCTACTTCGACGGCTGGGTCGACGGCGGCACGGTGTCGCTGCGGCCGTTCGGCACCGGGTCGCTCATCGGCGCGATCGGCGGCGAGCTGGGCCTCACGAACGTGTGGAAGGGCGAGACCGACCCCGCGTACGGGCTCGGCAGCACCGACATCGAGGGCATGACGACCGTCGGATCCGCGACGCTGCTGCACACCGGCACCGACGACCCCGACAGCGCCAGCTTCATCACGGCGGCCGAGAAGAACCCGGCCTGGGCCTCGATCCCGGCGGTCAAGGAGAAGCGGATCCACGCGTTCCCGACCGGCATCTGGACCTTCGGCGGACCCCGCTCGGCTGAGAAGATCGCCGACGCGTACGTCGCCGCGTTCACCCGGTGACCCGGGTCCGGCACGAGAGCACCGGCGCCCGTGCGCGCCTCGGCGCCGTCGGGGTGCTGCTGTTGCTCCTGCTCGCGCTGGTCGCCGCCGCGGGCTGGCACCTCACCCAGGGGACGAGCGGCGCGGTCTGGGCCGATCCGGACATCCTGCTCGGAGCGCGCCTCCCCCGCCTCGCGGCGGGCGTCGCGGTCGGCGTCGCGCTCGGCATGGCCGGCCTGCTCATGCAGTCGCTGGCCCGCAACTCCCTCGCCTCCCCGGACACCCTCGGCGTGACGGCGGGCGCCTACCTCGCGATCACCGCGGTCGCCGCGTTCGGGATCTCGATCCCGTTCTGGGCGTCGGGCATCGTCGCGTTCGCCGGCGGGCTCGTGGCCGCGGCGATCGTGCTGGGACTCGCGGGAGGGGCCGGATCCTCGACGACCAGGCTCGTGCTGGCCGGATCCGCCCTGGCCCTCGCGTTCCAGGCCGCGACCTCGGCGCTGCTGATCCTGTTCAGCGAGCAGACCAAGGGGCTCCTCGCGTGGGGGAGCGGCAGCCTGTCGCAGCTCGGCCTCGAGGCGTTCCTGCGCGCGGCGCCGGTCGTCGTGGTCGCCGGCCTGCTGGCGCTGCTCCTCGCCCGCCGACTGGACGTGCTCGCGCTCGGCGACGATCTGGCCGCGTCCCTGGGCGTGCGGATCCGCTCCACGCGCGTCCTCGGGATCCTGCTCTCGGTGCTGCTGACCGCGACCGCGGTCACCCTCGCCGGCCCGCTCGGCTTCGTCGGGCTGTGCGCGCCCGTGCTCGCGCGCCTGCTCGTGCGGATCGTCCCCGGCCTCGGTCGGCACGCCCTGCTCCTGCCCGCCTCCGGCCTCATCGGCGCGCTCGTGGTGATCCTCGCCGACGCCCTGCTGCGGCTCGTCATCGGGGCCGAGGGCGCGATCGCCGTGCCCACGGGCGTGGCGACGACCGTGCTCGGATCCGTCGTGCTCGTGGTGATGGCGCGGCGGCTGCGCGATTCCGGGCCCACGCGACGACCACCGTCGATCCGGTTCGGGGTGCGGGGACCCCTGCGCTTCCGGCTCGTGCTCGGGATCTCGGCGGCTCTGGTGGTCGCCGTGGCGATCGCGGGGCTGCTGCTGGGTGCGACGCCGCTGCTCACCGGGGACGTGCTGCTCTGGCTGCAGGGGCAGGCGCCCGCGCAGATCGCGTTCGCGCTGGACGAGCGGGCGCCGCGGGTGATCGCGGCGGTCACTGCGGGCGCGGCCCTCGCGCTCGCCGGATGCCTCACGCAGGCCGTGAGCCGCAACCCGCTCGCGGATCCCGGCCTCCTCGGCATCACCGGCGGCGCGGGGCTGGGCGCCGTGCTCGTGGTGACGAGCGCCGCGGCCTCCACGTTCGGCATGCTCGTGGCGGCGGTGGTCGGCGCGATCGCGGCGTTCGGCCTCGTGTACCTGCTGGCCTGGCGCGGCGGGCTCAGCGCGGATCGGTTCATCCTCATCGGGATCGGCGTCTCCTCGGCGGCGGTCGCGCTCACGTCGTTCGTGCTGCTGCGATCGAGCCCGTTCGACACCCCGAAGATCTACACCTGGCTGAGCGGCACGACCTACGGCCGGATCTGGGATCAGGTGGTGCCGCTGGCCGTCGTGCTGCTGATCGCGCTGCCCGTGGTGCTCCTGCGCCGCCGCGAGCTCGACCTGCTCGCACTCGACGAGGACACCCCGCGGGTGCTCGGCGTGAAGCTCGAGCGCTCCCGACTGCTGATCCTCGCGGTCGCGGCGCTGCTCGCGGCGTTCAGCGTGGTGGCGGTCGGCGTGATCGGCTTCGTCGGCCTGGTCGCCCCGCACGCCGCGCGCGCCCTGGTCGGCGCCCGGCATGCGCGCGTGGTCCCGGTCGCGGTGCTGCTCGGGGCGGTGCTGGTGGGCCTCGCCGATGCCGTGGGCCGCACGGTCATCGCCCCCGCTCAGCTGCCCGCGGGGCTCGTGGTCGCGGTGCTCGGCGCCCCGTACTTCGTCTGGCTCCTCTGGCGCTCCCGCGACGTGTGATCCGCGCGTCCCTCCGGGTCGCCCCTCCCGGCGCCCCTCCCGGGGTCGTTGAGCGAGCGAAGCGAGACGAAACGCGGTGCCCTCGTGAGAGCAGCGTCCCTCCCGGTCGTTGAGCGAGCGAAGCGAGACGAAACGCGGTGCCCTCGCGAGAGCACCGCGTTTCGTCTCGGTCGGCTCCGCCGTCCTCGCTCGACGACCCCGGGAAGGCAGGTCAGGCCGGGTCCAGGACCAGGCGGTAGCCCATGCCCTGCTCGGTGAGCAGGTGCTCGGGGGCGCTGGGGGTGCGCTCCAGCTTCTTGCGCAGCTGCGACAGGTACAGCCGCAGGTAGCCGGTGTCGGTGATCTGCTCGGTGCCCCAGATCTCGCGCAGCAGCTCCTGGCGCGTCACGAGCGCCCCGGGGTGCCGGGCGAGGTGCTCCAGGATCTGCCATTCCGTCGGCGTGAGGTGCACGCGGGATCCGCCGCGCGTCACGGCCTTGGCGGCCAGATCCACCTCCACCTCCCCGAATGAGACGGAGGACTCCGCGGGTGCGCCACCGCGACGGCGGGCGAGGGCGCGCAGCCGTGCGAGCAGCTCGTCGACCTGGAACGGCTTCGTCACGTAGTCGTCGGCGCCGGCATCCAGCGCCTCGACCTTGTCCGCGGATCCGGTCCGCCCGGACACGACCAGGATCGGCACGTCGCTCCAGCCGCGTAGCGCCTCGATCACGGCGATCCCGTCGAGCTTAGGCATGCCGAGGTCCAGCAGCACGATGTCGGGGTGCGCCTGCGCAGCCATCGCGATCGCGGCGGCGCCGTCGGGGGCCGCGATCACGTCGTAGCCGTGCGCGGCCAGCGTGATCCGCAGGGCGCGCACGAGCTGCGGATCGTCGTCGGCGACGAGCAGTTTCATCGCGGGTCCTCCTCGGTGGGCGTGTTTAGGTCGTTCCCGTCGCGAAGCCTGCCGCTTTCCGCGCGGGTTTCCGGCACCTTTCGCGACGGGAACGAGAAGGGGGATCCGGTCTCGCGGTCGTGGCCGTCGACGAGGGCATCCGGATCCGGAACCTCCGAACCCGGAGCCTCCGCGAGCGGCAGCGACACCACCATCGTGAGGCCGCCGCCGGGGGTGTCCTCGGCCGTCAGCGTACCGCCCATGCCCTCGGCGAAACCCCGGGACAGGGCGAGGCCCAGGCCGAGTCCCGTCGTGTTGTCGGTGTCGCCGTGCCGCTGGAACGGCAGGAACGCGCTCTCGCGCTGATCCTCGGGGATGCCCTCTCCGCGGTCGGCCACGCGGATCTCCGCGCGCTCGCCGAGGCGGCTCGTCGACACGATCACCCGGTCGCCGGCGGGCGAGTGCCGCACGGCGTTGGTGAGCAGGTTCACGAGCACGCGCTGCAGCAGCACCGGATCCGCCCGCAATGCGGGCAGGGTCGGATCCAGGGCGAGCTCGACGTCGGCGGGTCCGAGCGACAGCTCGTCGAGCGCCGAGACCACGCCGCCGGCCGCGTCCACCCGGCCCAGCGACACCGCCAGCACCCCCGCCTGCACGCGGCTGACGTCGAGCAGGTCCGTCACCAGGCGCGACAGCGTGGCGAGGCTCTCGTCGGCGGTCTCGACGAGCTCCGCGCGGTCCTCCGCGGACAGGCGGTGCGCGCTGCGGAGTCCGCCGACCGCGGCGACGGCCGCGGCGAGCGGGCGGCGCAGGTCGTGGCTGAGTGCGGAGAGCAGGGCGCTGCGCACCTGGTCCGTCTCGGCGAGCACCGCGGCGTGGCTCGCGGTCTCGCGCAGATCCGTGTGCTCGATCGCCGCGGCGAGCTGGGCGACGATCGCGTCGAGCAGGCGGCGGCCCGCGGCGTCGAGGTCCGCCCCGTGCAGCTCGAGGACCGCGCGCGGGCGGCCGTCCGCGCCGACGCCGACCGGCACGGTCTCCACCTGCATCCCGGCCGTCGCGGCGGACCGGTGCCCGCCCGCCGCGGATCCGGCGGGCGGGGATCCGGCCGGATCCGCCCCGTCGACGCTTCCGCCGAGCGGCTCTCCGTCGGCGGCGATGACCGTGCCGTCGGGGGAGAGTAGCCGGATGCCGCTCAGCCCGAACGCTTCGCGCGCTCGGGCGACGAGAGCCGTGGGGGCGCTGTCGCCGCGCAGCACGTTTCCCGCCACGGCCGCGAGGAGCTCCGCCTCTCCTGCCGCACGCTGGGCGGCGCGGGCGCGCCGGGCGGCCTGGTCCACGACGATGCTCACGAGCACCGCGATCACGACGTACAGCACGAGCGCCAGGGCATGCAGCGGATCCGCGATCGTCACCGTGAAGAGCGGTTCGACGAAGAGGAAGTCGAGTGTGATGCCGCTCAGCACGGCGGCGAACAGGGCGGGGCGCAGTCCGCCGATGAGGGCGACCACCACGACCAGCAGCTGATAGCTGAGCACGTCGCTCGTGATGGATCCCGGCGCCTTGAGGCTGAACAGCAGCCACGACAGCAGCGGTCCGCCGACCAGGGCCACCGCGAACCCGATGAGCTGACGCCGCCAGCCCAGGGCGCCGCCGCTGATCGACGGGAGCGGGCCGCGCCCGCCGGCGGCGGCGTGGGTGACGATGTGCACGTCGATGTCGCCGGAGCGGCGGATGATCTCCGCGCCGATGCCCGGCCCCGTGAGCGCCGCGGAGAGACGCGAGCGCCGGCTCACGCCGATCACGAGCTGGCTGGCGTCGACGGACTGCGCGAACTCGACCAGGGTTCCCGGCACGTCGTCGCCCACGAGCTGGTGGTAGCTGCCGCCGAGCGACTCCACGAGGCCGCGCTGGGCGCTCAGCGCGCCCGGGCGGTCGCCGCGCAGCCCGTCCTGGGTGGTGACGTGCACGGCGAGGAGCTCGCCACCGGCCGAGCGCGCGGCGATCCGCGCGCCGCGGCGCAGCAGCGTCTCGCCCTCGGGGCCGCCGGTGAGGGCGACGACCACGCGCTCGCGCGCCTGCCAGGAGCTGTCGATGCCGTGCTGGGAGCGATAGCTGCGCAGCGCGCTGTCCACCTCGTCGGCGAGCCACAGCAGAGCCAGCTCGCGGAGGGCGGTGAGGTTGCCGAGGCGGAAGTAGTTCGAGAGTGCCGCATCGATCCGCTCGGCCGGGTACACCTGGCCCGCCGAGAGGCGGTCGCGCAGAGTCTGCGGGGCGAGATCCACGACCTCCACCTCGTCCGCGTCGCGGATCACGGCATCCGGCACGGTCTCCTGCTGGACGACGCCGGTGATCTTCTCCACGACGGCGTTGAGCGACTCGATGTGCTGCACGTTCACGGTGGTGATGACGTCGATGCCGGCGTCCAGGAGCTCCTGCACGTCCTGCCAGCGCTTGGCGTTGCGGGATCCTGGCGCGTTGGTGTGCGCCATCTCGTCGATCAGGGCGAGTTCGGGCCGACGGGCGAGCACCGCGTCGACGTCGAGTTCGTCGAGCTGCACCCCGCGGTGCGTGACGACCCGGCGCGCCACCTGCTCGATGCCCTTGGTCTGCGCGAGCGTCGCATCGCGACCGTGCGTCTCCACGATCCCGATGACCACATCGCGCCCGGCCTCGGCGAGGCGGTGCCCTTCGCCGAGCATCTCGTAGGTCTTGCCCACGCCCGGCGCTGCGCCGAGGAGCACGCGCAGCCGGCCGCGGGCTCCGGATCCGCCCTCGCGCCTCGCGCCCATCATCGCCTCGCTCACTGCACGTGCCCTCTCGTCGCCGCGTCTCACCGCTGCAGGGCGTCGAGGGCCTGGTTCAGCGCGAGCACGTTCACCCGCTCTTCGCCGAGGAAGCCCGCATCGCGCGTTTGAATCCTAGACTCCACCAGCCTGCGCACGGCGGACGCATCCAGGCCGCGCGCCTCGGCGATCCGGTTCACCTGGAGCAGCGCGTACTCCGGGCTGATGTGCGGGTCGAGGCCCGACGCCGAGGCGGTGACGGCGTCGACGGGAACCGCGGACTCGGCGACGTGCTCGCGGGCCGCGATCGCGGCGCGACGCTCGGCGATCGCCTTCACGAGATCGGGATTGTTCGGACCGAGGTTGCTGCCGCCCGAGGCCGTCGGGTCGTATCCCTTCTCGCCCGCCGCGGACGGACGGAGCTGGAAGTACTGCGGCAGGGCGTCGCCCTTCGCGTCCGTGAAGGACTGGCCGATGAGGGCGCTGCCGACGGGGGCGTCCCCGCCGGTCCACCCGCCCGTGGCGTTCCCCTTGGCGTCGACCAGGGATCCGTTGGACTGCCAGGGCAGCACGAGCTGGCCGATGCCGGTCAGGGCGAGTGTGTAGCCGACGCCGAGGAGGAGGGTGAGCACGAGCATCGCGCGGACGGCGACGCCGGTGATGCGGACGGTGCCGCGGAGGTTCGACATGGTGTGCCTTTCGGGGAAGGGCGTCGGTCAGAAGCCGGGGATCAGGGCGACGATGAGGTCGATGAGCTTGATGCCGATGAAGGGCAGGACGATCCCGCCGACGCCGTAGATCAGCAGGTTCCGCTGCAGGATCTGCGAGGCGCCCGCCGGCTTGTAGGTCACGCCCCGCAGAGCGAGCGGGATGAGGAACACGATCACGATCGCGTTGAAGACGATCGCGCTCGTCACCGCGGAAGCCGGGGAGTGCAGCTGCATGATGTTGAGCATGCCCAGACCGGGGTAGGCGCCGGCGAACATCGCCGGGATGATCGCGAAGTACTTCGCGATGTCGTTCGCGAGCGAGAACGTGGTCAGCGCGCCGCGGGTGATGAGCAGCTGCTTGCCGATGCGCACGATGTCGATGAGCTTGGTCGGATCCGAGTCGAGATCCACCATGTTCCCGGCCTCCTTGGCGGCCGAGGTGCCGGTGTTCATCGCGACGCCGACGTCGGCCTGCGCGAGGGCGGGGGCGTCGTTGGTGCCGTCCCCGGTCATCGCGACGAGGCGCCCGCCCTCCTGCTCGCGGCGGATGAGGGCGAGCTTGTCCTCCGGGGTGGCCTCGGCGAGGTAGTCGTCGACCCCGGCCTCGGCCGCGATCGCCTTCGCCGTGAGCGGGTTGTCGCCCGTGATCATCACGGTGCGGATGCCCATGCTGCGCAGTTCGCCGAAGCGCTCCGCCAGCCCCTCCTTGACGACGTCCTTGAGGTGCACGACCCCGAGGACCTTGGCTTCTCCCCCCGAAGAGACCACGGCCACCACGAGCGGGGTGCCGCCCGAGGCGGCGATCTCGTCGGCGAAGCGGGCCGCCTCGTCGACGCCGACGCCGGAACCGGACGCCTCGATCCAGGCGCGGATCGCGGATCCTGCGCCCTTGCGGATCTGCGATCCGTCGGCCAGATCCACGCCGCTCATGCGCGTCTGCGCGGTGAAGGGCACGGTCTCCGCGCCCTCGGGTGCGACGGCGATGATGCCGCGGGCGGCCGCGAGCTCGACGATCGAGGCGCCCTCGGGCGTGGGGTCGGCGAGCGAGGAGAGCGCCGCGGCCTGCAGCAGCTCTTCCGCGGAGACCCCGGCGACGGGCCGCACGTCGGTGGCGCGGCGGTTGCCGTAGGTGATCGTGCCGGTCTTGTCGAGCAGCAGCGTGGTGACGTCGCCCGCGGCTTCGACCGCGCGGCCGGACATCGCGAGCACGTTGCGCTGCACGAGCCGGTCCATCCCGGCGATGCCGATCGCGCTCAGCAGCGCGCCGATCGTGGTCGGGATGAGGCACACGAGCAGGGCGATCAGCACCGGGATGCTCACAGGAGACGCGGAGAACGAGGCGATCGGGTTGAGCGCGAGCACGACCACGAGGAACACGATCGACAGGCTCGCGAGCAGGATGTTGAGCGCGATCTCGTTGGGGGTGCGCTGCCGGTCGGCGCCCTCGACGAGCGCGATCATCCGGTCGACGAACGTCTCGCCGGGCTTCGAGGTGATCCGCACCACGATCCGGTCCGACAGCACGCGGGTGCCGCCGGTCACGGCGCTGCGGTCGCCGCCCGACTCGCGCACCACGGGCGCGCTCTCTCCGGTGATCGCCGACTCGTCGACGGTCGCGATGCCGTCGATGATGTCGCCGTCGCCCGGGATCGGCTCGCCGGCGACCACGATCACGACGTCGTCGCGGCGGAGGTCGCCCGATGCGACGTCCTCGGTCACCGCGCGCTCCGCGGCCGGATCGGCCGCCGCGTCGTAGCCCGTGACGCGCCGGGCCATCGTGCTCGTGCGGGTCTTGCGCAGCGTGGCCGCCTGCGCCTTTCCGCGGCCCTCCGCGACCGACTCCGCGACGTTCGCGAACAGGACGGTGAGCCACAGCCAGACCGCGATCGACCAGGTGAAGCCGTTCGGCACGGGCGTGCCGCCGGACTTCGTGGCGTCGGATCCCAGGAACGGCTCGGCGATCGCCAGCACGGTGGTGAGGGCGGCGCCCGCCCAGACCAGCAGGATCACGGGGTTGCGCAGCAGCATCGCCGGGTTGAGCCGGCGCAGCGCGCCCGGGAGCGCCCCTACGAGCTGGGACCACCCGAACGCGTGCTGCGGGCGCTTCGGGGATCCGGATCCGGTGCCGGGATGCGGCTCCGGGGACGGGTGGGTGAGCGGAGTGTCGACGACGGTCATCGGACGAGTCCTTCTGCGAGCGGCCCGAGCGTGAGCACGGGGAAGTAGGTGAGGGCGGTGACCACGACGGAGACCGCGATGAGGAGCCCGACGAACTGCGGGCGGTGCGTGGGCAGCGTTCCCGCCGTCTCCGGCGCGTGCTGCTGCTGGGCGAGTGAGCCGGCGAGGGCGAGCACGAACACGATCGGGATGAACCTGCCGAGCAGCATCGCGACGCCGAGTGCGGTGTTCAGCCAGGGGGTGTTCGCGGTGAGGCCGGCGAAGGCGGATCCGTTGTTGTTCGCCGCCGACGTGAAGGCGTACAGCACCTCGCTGAGCCCGTGCGGGCCGGGGTTGAGGATCGAGGTCTTCTCGACGTCGGCGCGGATCGGCGGGATCGCGAAGCTCAGGGCGGTGCCGGCCAGCACAAGGGTCGGCGTCACCAGGATGTAGAGGCTCGCGAGCTTGATCTCGCGCGGGCCGAGGCGCTTGCCGAGGTACTCGGGGGTGCGCCCGACCAGCAGCCCTCCCACGAACACCGCGATCACGGCGAGGATGAGCATGCCGTAGAGACCAGATCCGACGCCGCCCGGGGCGACCTCGCCGAGCATCATGTTGATCATCGGCATCATGCCGCCGAGCGGGGTGAACGAATCGTGCATCGCGTTCACGGCGCCCGTGGAGGTGAGCGTCGACGCGGTGCCGAACAGCGCGGATCCGAGGATCCCGAAGCGCTGCTCCTTGCCCTCCATCGCGCCACCGGCCAGCTGCGGCGCGGCGCCCTGGCCGTTCACCTCGAAGGCGCTCAGCGCGAAGAGGGAGACGAGGAAGATCGTGCCCATCACGGCGGCGATCGCGTAGCCCTGGCGGTGGTCGCCGACGATCCGTCCGAACGTGCGCGGCAGGGCGAAGGGGATCGCCAGGATCAGGAGGATCTGGAGCAGGTTCGTCCACGCGGTCGGGTTCTCGAACGGGTGCGCGGAGTTGGCGTTGTAGAAGCCGCCGCCGTTCGTGCCGAGGAGCTTGATGGCCTCCTGCGAGGCGACGGGACCGCCGGGGATCGACTGCGCGGCGCCCGCGACCGTGTGCACGTCGGTGAAGCCGGAGAGGTTCTATGCCACGCCGCCCTCGATGAGCGCGAGCGCGGAGAGGATGGCGAGGGGCAGCAGCAGCCGGATCAGGCCTCGGATGAGGTCGACCCAGAAGTTGCCGATCGTCGCGCTCCCGCGGCGGGCGAAGCCGCGCACGAGGGCGATCGCGATCGCGATCCCGACCGCCGCCGAGGTGAAGTTCTGCACCGCGAGGCCCGCGAGCTGCACGAGGTGGCCCATGGTCTGCTCGGGCGAGTACGACTGCCAGTTGGTGTTGGCGACGAACGACGCGGCGGTGTTGAACGCCAGTCCCTCCGGCACCGCCGGCAGGCCGAGCGAGAGCGGCAGAACCTGCTGCACGCGCTGCAGCAGGTAGAGCAGCAGCAGGCCCACCACGGAGAAGGCGAGCACGCTGCGGGCGTACGCCCGCCAGGTCTGCTCGGACGAGGCGTCCACCCCGATCAGGCGGTAGATCCCGCGCTCCACGCGCAGGTCCTTCGCTCCGGTGTAGACGCGCGCCATGTAGTCGCCGAGGGGGCGGTACAGCAGCACGAGGACGGCGATGACGGTCGCGGCCTGCAGCACGCCGAGCCAGATGTCCGCGGCGCCCATCAGAACTTCTCCGGGGCGACGAGGGCCACCACGAGGTAGCCGATCGCGGCGACCGCGAGGACGGCGGCGATGATCTCGATCACGATCACAGCTTCTCCACCCCCTTCGCGATCAGCGCGACGAGGGCGAACAGCGCGAGCGTGAGAGCCACGTAGATGATGTCGAGCACGGATCCGATCGAACAGGTTCCGTTACCGCGAGCGGGGGTTCCTCACGCTTTGCTCACGCCCTGCACCGGGAACCCATGCGGGTCGCACACGCGGCGGGCAGGATCCGCGTCGGGCGCGTCAGAAGTGCATCTGCTTCATCGTGCCGTACTTGATGAGGATCTCCTCCAGCTCGCGCTCGTCCTCCAGGGGTTCGAACCGGATCGTCTTCGCCGCACCGTCCGAGAGCACGATGTCGGTTCCGTTCGAGACGAGCAATCGCTCCCAGGGCGCCGACCAGACGAGATTCCCGGCGGCGTCGACGGCGCGCGCGCCGGTCGCGTCGAGCTCGATGGCCGTCACCTTGTCGCGGCCCTTCACCGTGAAGCGTGCGGGGAATTCGCTGCCCTCCCATTCGCGGAAGTAGACCGAGAGGCCGAGCTTCGCCTGCGGCCATCCGGCGCGGAGGCTCCGCGCGATCCGCGAGACATGGACCTCCTGCTCGATCCGGTCGCCGTCGACCCCGGCCCACGCCAGCACGAGACTTCCGCCGATGAGATAGGTGTCCCGGAACAGCTCCTCCTGGCGCTTGTCCGAGGCGTCGAGGTCGGAGCTCTCGAGGAACGGCTGGCCGCCGATCGACGCCTGGCGCACGGTGAAGGTGCGCCGTGTGGCGGTGCGCTTCCGCCGTGTGCTCAGCACACCGAAGACGATGATGCCGATGAGCACCAGCACGCCTACGCCGAGGAAGATCAGGATCCCAGTGTCATCGTCCACGAACGCAGGATACCGTGAACTGAATGCTCATTCAGCCATGGCTTCGGCCCGGCTGAGGAACGGCCGGGCCGACCGTGTGAAGGGGGCTTCGGAGAGCGCCGGGTCGTGCACGGGGGCGTGTGAGGGGGTGCCGGGGTGGTCGTTTCGTCCTCCACAGGTCGTGTGTCCGGGGAGTTGTGCACAGTTCGGAATCATGGGCTGATCTGGGGGTTCGAATGTCGGTGGTCCCG
>NZ_NCKN01000406.1 GCF_002257455.1 Microbacterium sp. 13-71-7 | reverse complement strand
CTGTGGAATCGAATGGCGTGTGCGAGGGGATAGCGGCATACCTTGACGAGTACGTGGATGGCGCACCAGAGGGACATGTTTCCGTCGATTTCAACGCATCGCCTGGCACGAGCACGACGAAGCGGGTAGCAAGGCACCTAGCACGCAAGGCCGACGCCCGCGGATGCCATTTTCCGACAACGGAGTAACTGTTCCGCTACACGCTACGCCGCCGGGGCGATCACGGTCGGGTCGTCGCGGTCGACGGTGCGGGTGTTGTTGACCTTCTGGTCGACGACGTACTGCTCGATCGTGGACGCGATCGAGGTGGAGGATCCGTCGAGGAGGGCGAGCATGTTCTCCCGGCCGGGACGGTCGAGCTTGACCGGTTCGAGCCACGCGTCCATGGCGTCGGGGGCGAGGAACGCGGGCATGCGGTCATGGACTTCGCGGCCGGCGGCCGCGCCTTGGATACGGGGCGCTCGCGATGCGTTCTCCGCGGCACCGCCCGGCTCTTCGCGCTCCCTCCCACTGGGCGTTGCGCCTGTGAGTGCGTACAGGTTGGGGGCGTAACGTCAGTTCATGAACGCACAATTGAAGATCGTGGGGCAGAGCCCCGAATTGCTGGGTCTGGATTCCATTCTTGTCGGCTCGCTTCCTGCGACGCTGATGACGGATGATGCTCCTGACCGTTACACCGTGGAAACAGTGTTCACGCGTAAGGCCGGCCGCGACGAGGTCTCTGCGATCCTGGGCAGTCAGACGCGTGACTATCTGTCCGATCGTGGGTTCTCGACCGTGGAGCTGCACGTCTCTGATCGTCGTCTGGAGATCGGGAACACCAATCTCGAAGAACTCCGGGACGGGCTTGCTGCGGTGATCGCGGATCGGCTTGCGGAGATCAGCGTTGCCCTGCTCGCGGATCGGGAAGTGGCGGCCCTTCGTTTCCAGGACGCGTCTGAACGGGAGCAGGAACGTGCTGCGCGGGTTGCCGCTCTGGCCGGTTCGGTGACCTTCACCCGTCGCCCCGCGGCTGTCGCTGATGATGCCGCGCGTATCGATGACTGGGTCGAAGAAGGCGGTGCCGTCCGCCGGTAAGGGCGACACCAGAGAGAAGGTTCATCATGGATGCCATCCACGAGACCGCCCGTACTCACCCGCGCGGTGACGCGCCTCGTGGGTCGAGCGCGTTCACCGAATTGGCGCAGCAGATCCGCGGTCTTGGGCTACTGCGCCGCCGCTACGGTTACTACTGGACGAAGCTGATCGCAGCGCCACTCGCCGTAACGGTGTGCCTGTTCGTGTTCGTGTGGATCGGGGACAGCTGGTGGCAACTGCTCACGGCCGCCGTACTGGGTATCGTGTTCACGCAGATCGCGTTCCTTGGGCATGATGCGGCGCACCGGCAGATCTTCGTCTCCGGGCGCTGGAACGACTGGATCAGCATCATCCTCGGCGACCTGCTCGTCGGCATGAGCTACGGCTGGTGGCAGCACAAGCACACCCGTCACCACGCCAACCCGAACAAGCTCGGCTCCGATCCTGACCTGGAGCTACCCGTCATCGCGGTCACCGCAGAGAC
>NZ_NCKN01000064.1 GCF_002257455.1 Microbacterium sp. 13-71-7 | reverse complement strand
ACCTCCCTTGCCGCCTCCGCCGTGGGAAGCGGGCGGGGCCCGTCGGATGAGGTGCTCATGCCTTGCTCCTTCCGAGAGTGGTGCCCAGGATGCCGGTCGGCCGGACCAGCAGCACGAGGACGAGGATCACGAAGGCCACGACGTCGGCCCACTGCGCGTCGCCGAGCAGGATCTGGCCGTAGTTGCCGACGATGCCCAGCAGGATGCCGCCGAGCAGCGCACCGCGGACGTTGCCGATGCCGCCGAGCACAGCGGCCGCGAACGCCTTGACGCCGAGGATGAAGCCGCCGTTGTAGATGACGCCGGAGGGCACCAGCATCACGTAGAACAGTGCGGCGGCGCCGGCGAGCAGACCGCCGATGATGAACGTGATCACGATGGTGCGCTCCTTCGAGACGCCCATCAGGGTTGCGGTGTCGGGATCCTGCGCCACGGCGCGGATCCCGCGTCCCGTCCGGCTGCGGCGGATGAACATGTCGGTGCCGACCATCAGCAGCACGGCCGCGACGACGATGATGATCTGCTGGTTCGTGATGAGCGTGCCGAACACGTCGAACACCGGGGTCGGGATGAACATGGTCACGGCCGGCTGCGCGTTCGCCCCGCCGATGAACGGCAGGAAGATCAGATACTGGATCGCGAACGAGACGCCGATCGCGGTGATCAGGAACGCGAGTCGCGGCGCGTTGCGTTTGCGCAGGGGTCTGTAGGCGACCCTTTCGACGACGAATGCGGTGCCCGCGGAGAACACCATGCCGACCACCAGCGCGAGCAGCAGATCCATGATGATCGCGGCAGGCCCGATCGTCGGGGCGCTGGGGCCGAAGCCGAGCATCGTCAGGGTGATCACGACGCCGTAGGCGCCGACGATGAAGACTTCGGAGTGGGCGAAGTTGATCAGGCTCAGGACGCCGTAGACGAGGGTGTAGCCGACGGCGATCAGGCCATAGACGGCACCGAAGGTGAGGCCGTCGAAGGTGGCGCTCCAGAAGTTCTGGAGCAGGGAGTTGATGTCGAAATTGATCCAGGACGAGTCCATGTGCACCACGGACTGGGCGACGAGACCGAGCATTCAGTTTTCACTTCCACAGAGGGCACGACGAACGCGCCGGGAAAGAGCAGGGGCAGGGGATCCCGCGGCACGGAGGGGGCCTCCGTGCCGCGGGATCCTTTCGGTCACTTGCCGATCGGACCGATGTAGGCGATCTTGCCGCCGTCGACCTTGTAGCCGTATACGGCGGGCGCCTGCAGCTCTCCCGTGGCGTCCCACTTGTAGTGCTTGCTCAGACCGTCCTTGTCGTAGCTCTTGACCCAGTCCTTGAGGTCGGCGCGGCTGACCTTGCCCGCGTCGATGCCGCTCAGCAGCACGGTGGCCGCGTCGTAGCCCTCGATGGAGTACGTGCCGGGCTCGGCGTTCGAGGCCGTCTTGTACTGGCTCTCGAAGTCCTTCAGCAGCTCGCCCGGGATGCAGGGGCAGGTGAAGAAGGCGTTCTTCGACGCGTCGCCGGCCAGCTTGATGAACTGGTCGTCCTTCACGCCGTCGGGGCCGACGAAGGCGCCGGTGTAGCCCTTGGCGACCAGCTGCTGGTCGAACGGCGCCGCCTCGGCGTAGTAGCCGGCGTAGTACACCGCGTCGGGCTTCGCGTTCATGATCTTGGAGATCACCGCCGAGAAGTCCTTCTGGCCGGTGGTGACCTTGTCGCTGCCGCTCTTGGCGGAACCGAGGGCCTCGCTGGTCGCGGTCGCCAGGCCGATGCCGTAGTCGGAGTCGTCCTGCACCAGGTAGACCTTCTTGGCCTTCAGGGTGTCGGTGACGAACTTCGCGGCGGCGGGGCCCTGCTGCGAGTCGTTGCCGAGGCCGCGGAAGAAGGTGCTCCAGCCGTTCTTGGTCAGACCCGGGTTCGTGGCGGACGGGGTGATGTGCACCAGCCCCTGCTGCTCGAAGATGTTGCCCGTGGCCTTCGACTCGCCGGAGAACGGCAGGCCGACGACGCCGACGATGTCCGCCTCGCTGACGGCCTGGGTGACAGGGCCGGTCGCCTTGTTCGGGTCGCCCTCGGTGTCGAACTGCTTCAGGCCGACCTGGCAACCCGGGTTCGCCTTGTTGTGCTGGTCGATCGCGAGCTTCACGCCGTTGACGATGTTGATGCCGAGCTGGGCGTTCGGACCGGTCTCGGCGCCGATGTAGCCGAGGGAGAGGTTCGAGCACGTGGCCTTGCCGTCACCGGCGGGGAGGACCGCGTCCTTGGGCGTGTCGACCGACGTCACGGTGGGGACGTCGATCTTGCTGCTGCCGGTCGTCGACGACGTGCCCCCGGCCTGATTCGCGCAACCCGCGAGCAGCAGCAGTGCGGCTGCAGCTGCGATCCCCGCAACGGCTTTCTTTCGGATCATTTGTGATTGCCTTCCGATTCGGGTCATCGACCGCCCCTTGCGAAACGTCGATGTCTTCAAGGTGTGGCGAGCGTACCTCCATGTACGCGTCCCGCGCACGACATTAGTCCGACCGCGTCCAGTTTTCGCGCGATAACGCGACACGGCTACCCGGATCGTTACACGCCGGACATGCGAGCGTCATCCGCCCGAAAACGGACGGGGGCCCTCCGCTCCCCGCCGCGTGCGGGGCCGCCGGAGCCGACGCCGGCCCGTCGGGGCGCCGACGCGCAGCCCCGGGTCGTGCCTCAACAGCGATACCCTGATTCCATCCCCCACCGGACACACGAGGAGATCACCGTGCCCACTGCCGCTGCCAATATCGGAGTCGTCGGACTCGCCGTCATGGGTTCGAATCTGGCCCGCAACCTCGCGAGCCGCGAGGGCAACACCGTGGCGATCTTCAACCGCAGCTACGAGAAGACGCAGGGCGTGCTGGACGCGCACCCCGAGGCAGGGTTCATCCCCGCCGCGACCTACCAGGAGTTCGCCGACGCGCTGCAGAAGCCGCGCACCGCGATCATCATGGTCAAGGCAGGCGCCGGCACTGACGCCGTGATCGACGAGCTCGTGAAGGTGTTCGAGCCCGGCGACATCATCGTCGACGGCGGCAACGCGTACTTCCCCGACACGATCCGCCGCGAGAAGGCGGTGCGTGCGACCAGCATCAACTTCGTCGGCGCCGGCATCTCCGGCGGCGAGGAGGGCGCCCTCACCGGGCCCTCGATCATGCCCGGCGGATCCGACGAGTCCTGGGTGACGCTGGGCCCGATCCTGCGCTCGATCGCCGCGATCGCCGAGGGCGAGCCCTGCGTGACGCACGTGGGCCACGACGGCGCAGGCCACTTCGTGAAGATGGTGCACAACGGCATCGAGTACGCGGACATGCAGCTCATCGCCGAGGCGTACGACCTGATCCGCCGCGGCACGGGCAAGAGCCCGGCCGAGATCGCCGAGATCTTCGCCGAGTGGAACAAGGGCGAGCTGGAGTCGTACCTCATCGAGATCACCGCCGAGGTGCTCCGCCAGGTCGACGCCTCCACCGGCGCTCCGCTCGTGGACGTCATCCTCGACCAGGCCGGCGCCAAGGGCACCGGCGCGTGGACCGTGCAGACCGCGCTCTCCCTCGGCGTCCCGGTCTCCGGCATCGCCGAGGCCACTTTCGCGCGCTCGCTGAGCTCGCACCCCGAGCAGCGCGTCGTGGCCGGCGCCCTGCCCGGCCCGGCCGAGGCGTTCACCGTCCCCGCAGACCAGGTCGACGCGTTCATCGAGGACGTGCGCCTCGCCCTGTACGCCTCGAAGATCGTCGCGTACTCGCAGGGCTTCGACGAGATCCGCGCGGGCGCCGCCGAGTACGGCTGGAACATCGACCTCGGCGCGATCTCGAAGATCTGGCGCGGCGGCTGCATCATCCGCGCGCAGTTCCTGAACCGCATCGCCGACGCCTACGCCGAGACCCCGGATCTGCCGGTCCTCATGACCGCGCCGTACTTCGCCGAGGCGATCACCCGCGCCCAAGCTGCCTGGCGCCGCGTGGTCGTGGCCGCCGCGCAGGCCGGGATCCCCGCCCCCGCGTTCTCCTCGTCGCTGTCGTACTACGACGGGATCCGCGCCGACCGGCTCCCGGCCGCGCTCGTCCAGGGGCAGCGCGACTTCTTCGGCGCGCACACCTACAAGCGCATCGACAAGCCGGGCACGTTCCACACCCAGTGGTCGGGCGACCGCACCGAGATCGAGGCCGTCGACACGCACTGACCCCGTTCCACTTTCGAGTCGTCCCCGTCAGCGCACCCCAGGGAGTGCGCTGACGGGGACGACTCGCAAGTGGAGAGGCTTGCGCCGGAGGTGGGGCGCCCTCAGGGGCGCCTTCAGGGGCGGGATACGGCGTGGCGGAAGGCCGCGGCGCGCGCCGCGAGAGCCCCGAGGTCTCCGGACGGCGTCGCCGCGTCGCCGAGGAGCGGTCCTCCGACGCCGATCGCGAACGCGCCGGCCTCGAGGTACTCCCCCACCGTCCCGACCGACACTCCGCCGACCGGGATGATCCGCGCGTGCGGCAGAGGCTCTCGCACCGCGCGCAGGAAGCCGGGGCCGAGCCCTGAGGCCGGGAACAGCTTGACGGCCGCGGCGCCCAGGTCCAGACCGCGCTGGATCTCCGTGGGCGAGTAGACGCCGGGAAGCACGCCGACGCCCTCCCGGATCGCGTACTCGACGGACGCGCTGAGCGTCGGCGTCACCATGAACTGGGCACCGGCCGACACCGCTCTGTCGACATCCGCCGGGGTGAGGGCGGTGCCGGCGCCGATCATCGCGTCGGCCGGGGCGTCCTGGACGACCTGCGCGATCGCCTCCTCCGCTCCCTCCAGCGTGAGCGCGATCTCCAGCGTCAGGACGCCGGCGTCCAGCAGGGTCCGTGCCGCCGCGACCGTGGCGTCGACGTCGCTGCCGCGGAGGATCGCGATGAGCCTGCTCTCGCCGAGCCGCTCCTGCAGGCGCCCGTTGTCCACGATGCTCACGAGTCGCTCCCGTCGGCCGACGCCGCACGGGGAGCGCCGAGCGGGATCGCTCCGCCCCATGGCAGCGCGGGCGCGCCCCCGACCTCGACCTGCACGCCCAGGATCGCGCCGTCCGCCGCGGACGGGCGCGCCAGCCCGATGCTCGCGGTCGTGATCACCAGCAGGTCGTCGACGAGGGCCACCGCGGTCGGCCGCGTCGCGGGGAGCGGGATCGACTCGTCGAGCGTCCCGTCCGGCGCGTAGCGGCGCACCTCCCCCGCGTCCCACACCGCGACCCAGAGCATCCCCTCGTCGTCGATCGCCATGCCGTCGGGGTTCCCTCCGCCCACCGCGCAGATCGTGCGCCGGTGCGACAGCCGGCCGTCCGGCGCCACGTCGAACGCCTCGATGCTGCGGTGCGGAAGCGTGTCGATGTAGTACATCGTGGATCCGGTGCGGTCGAAGACCAGGCCGTTGGACACCGTGACCCCGCCGAGGCGCTCGACCGCGACGCCGTGCTCGTCGATGCTCCACAGCGCACTGTGCGGATCCCGCGGCATCGACTGGCTGCCCACCCAGAAGCGCCCGGACGGATCGCAGGCGCCGTCGTTCATGTAGTCGCCCGGAACGGCGAGGTCCGAGACGACCGGCGTGATGCCGCCCCCCTCCGCGACATGGACCACCCCGCGCTCGGCTGCGACGATCCACCCTGCTCCGGCATCGACGAGGGGCGCCGGCGCACCGATCTTCGCCCCGACGAGGACGGATCCTGCCGGCACCAGCCGTCCGTCCTCGATGCGTCCGCGATGGAAGCGCCCTGTCGCCATGTCGATCCAGCCCAGACCGCCGTCCCTGCCGTCCCACCGCGGCGACTCGGCCTGTACGTATCGCGCGTCCGAGATGATCTCGACGTTTCGCGAGCGGGGTGAACGCGGCATCCTTGCCCTCTTTCACTGGTAGGCGGTAACCGTTATATGGCAGACTATCTCACAATATGCATACCTCTTGCGCGAAATGCGTTCCGATGATGAAGCGGGGAACCTGCCGATGACTCCCACCCTCCACGGCCTGATGCCGATCCTGGCGACGCCGTTCGACGAGACGGGCGCGCTCGACCGCGCCGGGCTTCGGCGACTGGTCGAATTCGAACTCGCATCCGGCGTGGACGGCGTGGCCGTGTTCGGCATGGCCAGCGAGGGCTTCGCGCTGACGACGGCCGAGAGGCGCGCGATCCTCGACGACGTCGTCTCGGTCGTCGCCGGACGCGTTCCCGTCATCGCCGGGGTCAACGGCACCTCGACGGCGACCTCGATCGAGCAGGCCCTCCTCGCGGAGGAGGGCGGCGCCGACGCGCTCATGGTGCTTCCGCCGTTCATGGTGAAGCCGGCGGCGGCCACGCTCGTCGACTTCTACGGCGACGTCGCGGGATCCACCTCGCTCTCGGTCATGGTGCAGGACGCCCCCGGCGTCACCGGCGTCGCCATGACGCCGGCGCTGATCGCCGAGCTCGCCCGCCTCGACCGCGTCGACTCCGTCAAGGTCGAGGCGCCGCCGACCGCCCCCAAGGTGGGGGCCGTCATCGACGCGCTCGGCGGGGCGGACTTCGCGGTGCTCGGAGGCCAGAACGCGCAGTTCTGCCTTGAGGAGTATGCGCGCGGCGCCGTCGGCACGATGCCCGCCTGCGAGTTCCCCGACCTGCTCGGCCCCGTGCTGGCCGACTTCGTCGCGGGGCGCGTCGAGGAGGCGCGCGCGGGCTTCCGTCGTATGCTCCCTCTCGTGCTGATCGGGCTGCAGGGCGGCATCGCATGGGCGGTGCACAAGGAGGTGCTCGTGGCGCGCGGGATCATCGATCACGCGACCGTCCGCTACCCGGCGGCCCGCCTCGACGCCGGCAGCCGTGCCGCGGTGCACCTCGTCCTCGAGGAGCTCGCCCTTCCTCCGCTGCCGACCGCGGTGCGCGCGTGACCAGCCGCGTGCTGCTGATCGGCGGCGGATCCGACATCGGCATCGCGATCGCGCGCGCGTTCGCGGAGCGCGGCGACGCCGTCGTCGGGGTGGGGCTGGAGCCGACCGTCGATCCGGCCTTCGCGGACTTCCTCGTCGCCGACTGCAGCCGCACCGAGGGCGCGGAACGAGCCGTCTCCGACGCCGCGGAGGCCCTCGGCGGCATCGACGTCGTCGTCCTCGCGGCGGCGCGCATGCCGATCGGACGCGCCGAGTCGACGAGCGACGACGACTGGCGCGGCGCGCTCGGGGCGACGCTCGACTCGGCGTTCTTCGTCGCCCGCGCCGCGCTGCCGTTGCTCGCACCCGGGTCGTCGATCGTGGCGGTCACCTCGGTCAACGCCACGCTCGCGGCGCCCTCCCTGCCCGCATACGCCGCGGCCAAGGCCGGCGTCGAGGCCCTCATGCGGCAGCTCGCGCTGGACTACGGCCCCCGCGGGATCCGGGTCAACTCCGTGCAGCCGGGGAGCATCTCCGCCGCAGACACCGGCGAGACCGAAGGCTACCCGCTGGGCAGGATCGGGCGACCGGAGGAGGTCGCCTCGGTCGTCGCCTTCCTCGCGTCGGAGGGGGCGTCCTTCATCACCGGCGCCACGATCCCGGTCGACGGAGGGCTCTCCATGTCCTCCCCCGCCGCGTGGCTGAAGCCGGTCCTGCGCGACCGCTGGCTCTGACGCCTTCCGCTCGAACGCGAATGCCGCGCCGGAGATCCTCCGGCGCGGCATTCGTGTTCGAGGCTCAGGAGTTGGAGTCGAGCAGCCCCTGCACTTCCTTCTTCAGGGCGTTGAGACCGGCCTGGACGTCCACCTGACCGGCGAGGATGGTCGCGACACCGCCGCCGATCGCGGCGTCGATCTGCGCCGTCACGGCGACCCGGTCCCAGGCGGCCGCGCGCGCGTGCTCCGACACCTGGGTGCGGAACGTCCCCTGGAACCTGTCCGCGGCGAGGGCGGGGATCTTGTCCGCGACGCTCTTGGCGGCCGGGGCCACCGCGGAGCGCTCGTACAGCGCGGTCGCCGCCGCGACATCGGTCGACGCGTACTTGATGAACTCGCGGCTCGTGACCTCGCCCTCGCCGGCCGTCGCGAACAGGCCGCTGCCCCAGGCGCGATTGTAGGACTTCTTGCCATCGACCGTGGGGCGCGAGATCGCGCTGACGTTGTCGATGATGTTCTGCGCCGCGCCGTTCTTCTTCAAGAAGGTCGGCACGAGCGGCGCGTCGTCGTAGACGGCCGCCCGCCCGCTCGCGAACAGGATGCGGGCGTCGCTGCGGGCGACGTTGGTCTGCGTGAGCCCCGCGTCCATGAGGGACTTGTACCAGGCGATGGCCTTGACGCTCGCCGCGTCGCCGATGGTGCACTTCAGATCGTCCGTGACGACCTCGCTCCCGAAGCCCCACATCCAGTGCACGGCGTCCTTCAGGTCCGGGTTCTTCGTCACCGCCGCGTACGGGATCAGCGAGGAGTCCTGCGCCTTGATCTTCTCGAGTGCCGTCGCGAACTGCTCGACGGTCATGCCGGACTTGATGCCGACGCTCTTCGCGATCTCGCCGTTCGTGGCGATGCCGATGCCCGATGCCGTCAGAGGAAGCACGAGCAGCTTGCCGTCCTTCGTGTAGGAGTCGAGGACGCCCTGCGGGATCCCGAGGCCCTTGGCCAGCTCGGTCAGATCGGCGAGCAGATCCATGGGCGTCAGCACCTGCCATCCGCCCGACTGGCCGACGCCGAGGAGCTTGCCGGAGCGGCCCGTGAGCGCCAACTGGGTGGCGGCCTGGTCGTACGGATAGATCACCGGGGCGACGGTGACCCCTGCGTCCTTGGAGAACCCGTCGATGATCCCCTGCCAGGCCGGCTTGAGCGCCTCCTCGCCGAGCGAGTTGCCGTAGAAGTTGATGGTCTTGGCCTTGGTCGCGGCGTTCGCCGTGGCACCGGGGGGTGTCGCGGCGGGGGTCGCGCAGCCGGCGAGGGCGAGGACGCCGAAAGCGGCCAGCGCGGTGCCGCCGCCGAGGAAGGCGCGACGACTCAACTGCGAGTTCGGGATGTTCATGGGCACAGCTCCTTCAGGGACAGGTCGGGAATCGAGGTGTTTCGGGGACAAGCGGCTAGCCCTTCACCGCACCGGCGGCGAGGCCGGAGACGAAGTAGCGCTGGAGGACGACGAAGATGATGACGAGCGGGAGCGAGGTGATCAGCGAGGCCGCCATGAGCGCCGGCCAATCCGCCGTGCCCTCATGGATGAACGCCTGTGTCAGGCCCGCGGGCAGCGTCTGCTTGTCGGGACCGGCGAGCGTCAGCGCGAACAGCAGGTCGCTCCACCCGCGCATGAAGGCGAACATCGCGGCGGTGATGAGCCCGGGGACGACCAGGGGGAAGACGATCCGGAACACGGTGGCGGTCCGGGAGAGCCCGTCGACCTTCGCGGCCTCGAGGATGTCGTCCGGGAGGCCGTCCATGATCCCCTTGAGCAGGAAGACCGTGAGCGGCAGCGTGAAGGTCGTGAACGAGAGGATCAGGGCCGCATAGGTGTAGAGCAGGCCCGCGGAGCTCAGCATCAGGTACAGCGAGATGAGCAGCAGCGCACCGGGGATCAGCTGACCGATGAGGAACATGAACATGATCGCGTTGCGTCCGCGATAGCGGAACTTCGAGAGCGAGTAGGCCATCAGCCCGCCGACGAGCACGGCCAGCAGCGCGGTGCCGCTGGACACGATGATGCTGTTGCCGAGGTTCTTCAGGAGGGCGTCGTTCTGGAAGAAGCCGACGAAGTTCTCGATCGTGGGATCCACCGGGAAGAACGGCCGGTTCTGGGCGAACACGTCCTCCTTCTTCGTGAACGCGGTCGCCGTGAGCCAGTACACCGGCAGCAGGCCGAACAGGGCGAGCACGATGAGGCCCACGCGCCCGGGGACGGACAGATGAGGGCGGATGATCCCCTCGCCGACGTCGCGGTTGCGGCGCATCATTTCTCCAGTCGTCGGTTGAGGAGCAGATATCCGCTCGAGATGATCGCGAGCAGGACGAGCCACAGCGCCCCCATCGCGGAGGCCTTGCCGAGCTCGTAGCTGCCGAAGGCGAGGTGGTAGAGGCTCACGGCGAGGGTCGTCGTGGAGTTGCCGGGCCCTCCTCCGGTCATGACGAAGATCGTGTCGAAGTTGCCGAAGTTGTAGATGAACTCGAGCACGGCGACGAGCGTCACGGGACCGGCGATGTGCGGCAGCGAGATGTACCGGAAGCGCTGCGCCCTGGTCGCGCCGTCGATCGTCGCGGCCTCGATCTGCTCGCTGGGCAGCGTCTGAAGCACGGCGAGCGCGACCACCATGATCCAGGGGAAGGAGTGCCAGGTCTTCGCGATGATCACGGCGGCCATCGCTCCGACCGGGTTCCCGAGCATGCTGATCTCGGGCAGGCCGAGGAGTGTCAGGACGTGGTTCACGACGCCGTAGCTGTCGTTGAAGATCCATGCCCAGAGGAAGGACACGACCACGCCCGGGAGCAGCCACGGCAGCATCAGCGCGCCGCGCAGCACCGTGCGCCCGCGCATCCGGGAGTTCAGCAGCATCGCCAGGGCGACGCCGAGGATCAGGGGGAAGACCGTGGAGAGCGAGGCGAACACGAGCGTGGTGCCGAGTCTCGCCACGAACTCGTCCCAGATGAGCGCGTAGTTGTCGAAGCCGACGAACGTGCGCTCGGGTCGCAGCAGGGACTGGTCGTAGAGGCTGGTGCCGATGCTCGAGACGAGCGGGAAGATCGCGATCACGAGGAACAGCAGGACCGCGGGGAGTGCGATCATGAAACCGAAGGTGCGGTCCTTCGCGCCCAGCGTGGAGCGGCGTCCCGAGCGCGGCGGGGGGACCTGCTCGCGGACCTCTGGCCGCTCGAGGGTGGCTTGTGGCATGGCATTCACTTTCCGGGTGGGGTGGACCCTTCGGGCCCCTGCACGCCGTCGTCGCAGTCGTCGACGATGACGTGCTGTCAGTCAACCACAATGCGGATGCGAAATCCACAAAATGCATAAGACACCCACATTTGCCTTGCCTGGCATCAACAGTCTCATTAGGATGACTGGCAACGGCTTCGCAGATGCGACGGCCGCAGGGAGGAGAAGTCGCGATGGCGTCGGAATCGGTGGGTGGCACCCAGACCGTGGAACGGGCGATGTCCTTGCTCGCCTGCTTCACAGAGGAGTCGGGTGAGCTGCGGGTCTCCGAGCTCTGCACGCTGACCGGGCTCGGGCAGTCCACCGTCTCGCGCATGATGTCGGCGCTCGACCGGATGAAGTTCGTGGTCCAGGACGGCCGGACCGGTCTTTACCGGCTCGGGCCGGCGGCGGTCGCCCTCGGCACGATCGCGCTCAACGGCTCGCCGATCTTCCGCGCATCGCGGCAGATCGCGCAGAACCTGGCCCGCCGGATCGAGATCGGCGTGAACGTCGCAGAGCTCAGCGGCTTCACCTTCACGTACCTCTGCAACTTCGAGGGCGCGCTCGCCCCCAAGTCGTTCGCGATGGCGGGACGCACAGGGCCCCTGCACGCCACCGGGCTCGGCAAGGCCCTGCTCTCCGGCATGACGTCGGAGAAGGTCGACGAGTACTTCGAGCACTCCCCTCAGCGCTTCACCCCGCACACGATCGTCGACCGCGACGTCATGCAGGTCGCGCTCGACGAGAGCCGCAGCCGCGGATATGCGACCGAGATCGAGGAGCTCGCCTTCGGGCGCGCGTGCATCGCCGCACCGATCCACAACAGGGCGGGCGAGATCGTCGCCGCGCTCTCGGCGAGCGGACCGCTCTCCGTGCTCGACCTGCACGCCCCGCACCAGGAGCTCGCGCTGCAGCTCATCGAAGCGGCGGACGAGATCTCGGTCGCGCTCGGGTACAGCCCCTCCCGCTCGGCGAGCGCCTTCGCGGCCCTCTGACCCGCTGCCGCGATCCGGTCGCGGCGCCCAGAAGCTCATCGCCGCGGCAGACGCCGTCGGCCTCTCCCCCCACGACTGTCTTCGGAGACCCTTGTGAAGATCACGCGCGTCCAGACGTTCCCCCTCTTCCTGTCGCGAGAGGATGCGGACGACTCCTATGCGGGCGACTCGGGCGTGGCCCATCGCGGCTACGTCATCCGGCCGCCGTGGCGGAGCCTGTACTCCCCCGGCTACGAGACCCTCCTCGTCAAGATCGAGACGGACGAGGGCCTCGTCGGATGGGGCGAAGCACTCGCCCCGGTGGCCCCCGAAGTGGTCGCCGCGGTGGTCGATCACCTGCTCGCCCCGCTCATCCTGGGCGAGGATCCGCGATCCGTGCGGACGCTCTGGCACCGGATGACCGAGTCGATGCGCGAGCGGGGGCACCTCACCGGACACCAGGCGGACGCCATGGCGGCGGTCGACATCGCGCTCTGGGACCTCTGGGGGCACGCGACGGGCCTGTCCGTCTCGGAGCTCGCCGGCGGCCGCTTCGCGGAGATCCTGCCGACCTACGTCTCGGGGATCCGCGGGAACGACGATGCGGAGCGCGTCGACAAGGCCACGGCCTTCGTCGAGGCGGGCGTGCGACGGATCAAGCTGCATCTCGGCACCGATATCCGCACCGACCTCGCCACCTATGACGCGATCCGGGCCGTGCACCCGGATCTCGATCTCGCGCTCGACGCGCACTGGACCTACCGGCTCGGCGAGGCGAAGGCGCTCGGACGCGAGCTCGACGACCGCAGGGCCTGGTTCTTCGAGGCGCCCCTGGCACCGGAGGATGTCGAGGGGCACCGCGATCTCGCGGCGTCGCTGGCGACCCCGATCGCGATCGGCGAGGCGATGCGCAGCCGGTTCGAGTTCTCCGACTGGCTCGCCCGCAGGGCTGTCGGCCTGACGCAGCCCGACATCGGCCGCACCGGCATCACGGAGGGGCTCGCGATCGCCGCGGTCGCCGACGCGTTCCACGCGCAGGTCGCCCCTCACCATTCCGCCGCCTTCGGCATCGCGATGGCCGCCGGCGTGCACGTCGCGGCGAGCGCGACCTCGCTGCTCGCCTTCGAGTACCAGCCGTTCACGCTGCCCGTCGCCAACCTCATCCTCACCACCCCGCTCGAGGTGCGACCCGATGGCGGATTCCTCGTCCCGACCGGCCCTGGGCTCGGCGTCACCGTGGACGAGACGGCCGTCGCACAGTTCGTCCGGCGCTGACCGCACACCGCCCGAAGGGGGTGGACCGGAGCCCCGCTCCGGTCCACCCCCTTCGTCAATCCCCGACCCGCACGAACTGGGCGGCGCTGACCCGGTGGATGCTCGTGCTGCGGACCTCCAGCCGCACGACCCCGGGAGCACCCGCGTCGTAGCGGAACGTGCCGAGCGCCCGCCACGCGGCCGCGCCCTGGGTCTGGTCCACGATCACCTCGCTGCTGCCGCCCTGGTGCTCGACGACGTAGGCCGCCGACGTGGTCGTCGTCGGATTCGTCGGGTACCAGACCGAGACGCGGTAGAGGCCCGGCTGCGGAAGGGTCGCCTTCCAGGTCACCGTGCTGCCGACGGAGTCGGAGTCGCTGTACCGCGTGCGCGTCCCGTTCCAGCCGGACAGGCCGCTGGGATACCACCGACCCGTCTCCAGGTACCCGGGCCAGGGCGACTGGGTGTGCACGATCACGCCTTCGTCGGCCATCCGCACCAGGACCGCTCGGCGCAGGCTCTGATCCAGCCGCGCTTCGAACCGCGTGCTCGACCCCGGAGCGACGCCCGCCCCTGCCGTCACGGTCCAGGTGTGCGTCAGATCGGAGCGCGGCGGCACGACGACGGCCGCGTCGCGCTGATCGATGGTCCATCCGGTGGCGCCGTAGAGGGAGAGCGTGCCCTGCAGCGGCGTCACGCCGGTGTTGATCACGAGGGCGGTCAGCTTCACCGTCGCCCCCGGTCCGCTCGCGACCTCGGTGTCGGTCGCGAGCGAGACGAGCCGGCGGCGATCGATCACCTCGATCGACGCGGGCCTCAGTGTGACGGGCGCCGCCCCCGGCGCCGACAGGGATCCGGCCACCTGGACCTCCCCGAGCGGCGCTGACGCCGCGATCACGACCGCGGACTCCACCCGGATCGTCGCGTGCGCGGGAGCGGTGACCGCCGGCACCGTGCCGTCGAGCTGCCATCCGCTCGGCAGGGTCAGCGCGACGCTGCCCGCGATCGGCTGCGCCGTCCCGTTGCGCACCTCGATGATCAGCGGGACCCTGTCCCCGGCCGTGCCCGTCGCCTGGGCGACCACGTCTCCCGAGACCTCGGATCCCGCGCCGGCGAGCCGCGCCGGCAGGCGCAGCGTGACCTCGTCCGTGGTCGTGCCGCCGGCGGAGACCGTATAGGCGAACGTCTTCGTCGGGTCATCCACCGGGATCGTCCATTCATAGGGGTATCCCTTGACGGGCGCCTGCTGCGCGGCCTGTCCGCCGATCCGGTAGGAGAGCGTCGCCTGCTGCTCGGTGTCGATCTGCACATAGGCGTCGTATCCCTGCCCGCCCGGCCGCACCAGCAGCATCCCGCGGACGAGTCCGTAGTCGGTCGCCGGATCGGAGTCGACCTCGCGGAAGCTGTCCGGGCCGTGGTCGGCGATGTCGTCGGACGGCAGCTCCGGCCGCGGCACCGCGACGTTGCGGACGACCAGGGCGAGCAGCCCGTGCCCCGGGACGGTGACCGTGACGCGCGCGTCGACCGCCGCCTGGGAGGAGCGGCTGCCGTCGGCGGCGACCACCTCGACCGCGGGCGCGGCGGAGCGAGGCAGCCCGGTCAGATCCCCGGCGAGGTCGACGACGACCTGCTGGGCGTCGGACGCCGAGTTCGTGAGACTGATGTAGAGCGCGCCGTTCCCGACCCCGGCGATCCAGTTGACCAGCGGGTTGTCCAGCGCGATCAGGCCCGCCGGGAAGTAGGGCCACACCCCGGTCTCACCGAAGAACGACCCTGGCGCGTGGCCGTAGGCGAAGAACTTGAAGTACGCGAAGTCCGCCTCGAAGACGTGCGGGAACTCGATGCTGCCGGAGCTGCGGTAGAAGCTCTCGCTGATCAGATAGTCCATGGCGAGCCCCAGCTGTGCCGGCGCATGGTGGAAGTAGTAGCCGGTGATCCCGACGGGCCCGCTCGTGGCGAAGTCCGGCTTCATGTGGGCGACCTGGAACTGACGCCCGTAGTAGCCGGGATAGGTCGTGAACCTGCCGATCACCATGTTGTGCGCGACGTCGGCGAGCAGCGCGTCTCCGGTGTGGTGCGCCAGTCGCAGCAGCGCTCCGGCCCAGCACGGATTGAAGACGTATCCGCCGCCGGGATCGGTCACGGCGCTGACCCCGAGCTTGAACGAGGAGAGCGCCTCGAAGGTGAGACCGGAGGGCGAGACGTACCAGGCCGGAACCGTCTCCGTCGCCACGCCCGTGACCGGGTACGGCGGCAGCGACGAGCGGGTCTCCCAGTCGTACTGCTGCATGATCACGTGGCCCTCGGGGACCGTGACGGTCTGGTCCGGCACGGGGCGCACGGCGGTCTGAGTGATGAAGCGCTGCACCTCCCGGTGCGCCCCCTCCAGGAAGAGCGCCTCCCCGGTGACCTCGAATAGCTCGAGCAGGTCGACCCAGTACTTGGAGAAGCTGTAGGCGAAGCCGCCCGGCGGCTGGCCGTTGCCGCGGTAGGGCGTGAGGATCTGCTCCTGCACGTAGCGGCGGCCGATCAGGCTCGCCTCCGCGAGGTAGGCCGGATCCCCGGTGGCGCGGTAGGTCGCGAGCGGGACGGTGAAGGGCGCGCGGCTCTGCCCCACGACGCCGGACTTCGTCGCCTGCACCGCGAGCCGCTGTATTCCGGCGTTGCGCCCGTGGGTGAGCTGGTAGAGCGCCGTCAGGTTCACCGCGTCGGTGGGGATGCGGCCGAGCCGGTACTGCGTCTTGTCGTTGTAGACCGGGCTGCCGATCACCGGGGAGTGCCCGATCCCCTTGCGGGACACCTGGTACTCGATCAGCGGCCTGGCGCGCCGGTCGTACAGGGAGCCGCCCGGCTTGCCGGTCAGGTAGTGCGCCGAGAGCACCACACCGCTCGCGGCGGTGCGGACGGCGTCCTCGTTCTCCACGTCGACGAATCCCTTGGCGCGGTTCCACCAGCCGGAGAAGGACGGGATGTAGTCCACCGAGTCGTCGCCGGCGGGCTCGACGGCGATCAGCTCCGCCATCGCGTGCACGGCGTCGGTCAGCGATCGCTCGTAGACGTTGCGCCGATAAGCCGTCACCCCGTACTCGCCCCGGCACAGCGCGGTGTACGCGTCGTACAGGGCACCGGTCTGCGCGGCCACGCCGAACGCGAAGCCGCGCTCCTCCCCCGCCGCCATCGCCGTGCGGAGGCCGGGCTGCGGCGAGTACATGCAGGGCACGAGGTCGAGGCTGTCGTTGCGCAGGCTCATGCCATAGGGCTGCCGGTCCGACATGAGCTGCCGTTCGTGCACGAACTCGGCGACCTCGGACGGCAGGTAGACGCCGGAGGTGACCGCGATGCCGCTCACGGCGTATTGCGTGAGCGCCATCGGGGCGAACAGCTCCCATGCCCCGAGCGGGGCGGAGCCGTCGAGGACCGACAGGGCATGCTGATACGACCCGCACAGCACCTCGTCGAGATCGTCGAGCGATCGGGCGTCCTGGCTCTGATAGCCGACGATGTAGTCCCCGGCGTTCTTCGCGGTCAGCACATGGTGGGCCTCCGGGTTGTCGCCCTCCAGCCGCCAGCGCACGACGAGCTCGACGTCGTCGGTGCTGGTGCGCAGCTCGATCGCCTGCGGCCCGAGGACCTGGAACGAGGTGAAGCCGAGCCAGCTCGGCGCCAGCGGACCGTAGAGCTCCGGCGCGCTGCCGGACGGCAGCGCCCCCTTCAGCACCACCCACTGCTCGTCGAACCGGTGGGCGGGATCCGTGACGGCGAGCCACCCGCCGTCGTGGGCGACCTCGAGATCCCGGACGATCGTCGCCCCTCCGTCCCATGTGGCCTGGAAGAAGGTCATCCGGTGGTGGGTGCCGACCAGCTGCGCCACCTGCGTCATCGCCAGGTTCGGCTTGTCCAGTCGGCGCAGCGCGTCCGCGTAGGCGCCGCTCGCCGTGGGGAGCTCCGTGGCCGCCGCCGCGCCCCCGCCCGCCTGCGCACCGAGGACCGGCGGGAGCACGCCCGCGATCACCAGCATGCGCAGCACGGATCGTCGACTCCACTGCAGGGAGCCGTCGTCATCCCTCTCATTCTTCCTTGCAATCATGATGCATATATTGCAATCCGTATGCGATGATGTCAATGGATCCTTCCGCAGCGGTGCGGATGCCGCCTGCGCGGCAGGATCGAGGAGGTACGGAACCGGTGAGGAGCCATTCGTTGCGCGACGGGACACCCGAAGAACTGACCGAGTACTCCCTCGGAGCGCTGCTCGTGGCCCCGCCCGCGCAGCCGGAGCCGGACGACTTCGACGAGTTCTGGCGGGCGACCTTCGAGGAGTTCGGCACCGGCGCCGTCGCGTGGCGGACCGTTCGCGAGCAGGACGCCACACCGACCCATCGCGTGACCGAGATCCGCTTCGAGTCCTCCGCGGACGAGCCCGCCGTCGCGTTCGTCATGGTGCCGCACGCGACGTCCGCCATCCGGCGCGGGCTCGTGGTCGGGCACGGTTACGGAGGCCGCACCGGCCCCGACGCGGACCGCGTGCCCGGGGACACGGTCGCGATCTTCCCCTGCGCGCCCGGCACCGGCCCGGATGCGCCCAGCCGCTTCCCCGCACTCCCCGCAGAACACGTGGTGGCCGGCATCGCGCACCGGGACACCTACTCGCTCCGCTTCGCCGCGGCGGACATCTGGCGTGCGGCGACCGTGCTGCGGGACCTGACCCCCGCCGCGGACGCGCTCGACTTCAGCGGCAGCAGCTTCGGCGGCGGGATCGGGGCCATGGCGCTTCCGTGGGACGCGCGCTTCCGGCGAGCGGCGCTGGACGTGCCCAGCTTCGGCGCGCACGAGATCCGGCTCAGCCGGCGCTGCACCGGGAGCGGAGAGGCCGTCCGGGCACATGTCCGCGCGCACCCCGAGGCGCGATCCACGCTCGATTACCACGATGCGGCGATCGCGGCGCGGCGCCTCCGCATACCGGTGCACATCGGCGCCGCCGTGCTCGACCCCGCGGTCGATCCGCGCGGACAGTTCGCGGTCT
>NZ_NCKN01000063.1 GCF_002257455.1 Microbacterium sp. 13-71-7 | reverse complement strand
CAGCCTGTCGGCCGGGTTGTGGACGGTGGACCAGGGCCGTGTCGATCTGCTCATGGACGAGGGCGTGGACCTCGTGCCGCTGGCACCCGCGACCGGCCGGATCCACCGGAAGCTCCGCGACGTCGTGGAGCACCGCACGGGCGTGCGCGTCGACCTCGCCCTGCGCGGCCTGCCCCGTGCCGTGCGCGCCGACGCGGTGCTCTGCATGCTCGAGGACAAGGCGGTGCTGCCGGCCGCGCTGCGCCGGCGCCGGATCCCGCCGTATCGATCGGTTCCGCTGGTCGTGGTGTCGTGCTGGTGGGCCGAGGAGATCCTGCACGGCTCGGCGGAGCAGCGCCGCAGGATCGCGCGCACCGTCCGGCAGGTGGATCGGATCCTGGTGTTCTCCCGCAATCAGGTCGAGGCGTTCGGGGCGATCGGCGCGGCGGAGAAGATGGTGCCGATCCCCTTCGGCGTGGACGAGGACTGGTACACGCCCGCGGGGCCGCGCCGCCCGCGGATGCAGGTGGCGGCGATGGGGATCGACCGCGGGCGGGACTTCGAGACGCTGATGGACGCCGCCCGGCTCACCCCCGAGATCCGCTACGACGTCTTCACCCAGCCCGGCAGGATCCCCTCGCCCCCCGAGAACGTGACGCTGCATCCGCCGACGTCGATGCAGCAGCACCGGGAGAACCTGCGTGCCGCGGATCTCGTGCTCGTGCCGACGCACGACCTCGCCTACCCGACCGGACAGAGCGTGCTGCTCGAGGCCATGGCGTGCGGGCGCTGCACGGCCGTCACCCGGACCGCGGCCATGGACGAGTACGTCGACGACGGCCGCACCAACCTCGCCCTGCCGCTGCACGATGCGGCGGGGATCGCCGCGGTGGTGCGTCGCGCCTGCGCGGATCCGCTCCTGCGGTCGCGCCTGGGCGCCGCCGCCAGGGCAGAGGTCGAGGAGCGCTTCACCTTCCGCCGCACCTGGCGCGAGGCGGCGGCGGTGCTCCGCGGGATCGCCTGATCTCCGCCCTCACCGGGGGCGGCGCAGCCGGGCCGCCGAGGCGAGCAGCCAGTACGCCCACAGCACGGGATCGAACGCCGGCCTGGCGCGGATCACCCTGGCGAGCGTGCCCGCGGCGAGGGCGGGGTCGCCCCCGAGCTTGAACAGGCGGATCGCGCGCACCCTGAGGCGGGCGCAGAGCTCGCGCGTCAGCGCCGGGTCGAGCCCCAGCTGCTTGCGCTCCATGATGAGCTGCCCCTCGAGCCAGTCCCGGTTGTCCGGCTGGAAGATCTCGGTGCCGAGGCCGTCCTCGAGCTCGCGGTGCACCGAGAGCGGCTCGTCGACGTAGACCAGCCGGTACTCGCGCGCGATCCGCACGTACGCGTCGTGGTCCTCGTAGCGGATCGACTCGTCGAAGGCGCCGACCTTCCGCAGCGCCGCGGTGCGGAACATCACGGTGGGCGCGGGGATCCAGTTGTCCACCAGGAGGAGTTCCCGGTAGGGATCCTCGGCGTGCGGGGCGAAGACGTGGGCATGGTTCTGGCGGAAGGTCTCGTCGTGAAGGCTGCCGTCGGCGCGCGCGCGGAGGCAGTCCGTGTAGCAGAGGCCCGCGCCCTGCCCTGCCGCGTCCATCGCCGCGATCTGCTTCTCCAGTCGCTCGGGGAGGGACCAGTCGTCCCCCGCCAGGTACACGAAGTACTCGGTGTCGGCGAGGCGCAGGGCGATGTTGAGGTTCGCGGGAAGCCCGATGTTCTCCTGCTGCAGAAGGGCGGTGATCCGGCCCGACCCGTCGCCCGCGACGATGCGGCGGATGACCTCGGCGGTGCCGTCGGGCGAGCAGTCGTCGACCACGACGATCCGGCAGGGCACGGTCTGCTCGCGGATCGAGGCGATGCACTGCTCGATGTACGCGGCATGACGGTAGGCGACGATCGCGACGGTCACCCGGGGCTCGCCGGTCACGGCGCAGCCCCCTCATCCCGAGCGGCGATCAGCCGCGGCGGCGGAGGCGAGCCCAGCACGCGGTAGCGGAGCTGGCCGTCGAGCGTGCCCCAGACCCAGCCGAGCGCCCGCGCCGACTCGTCGCGCCGGGTCGCGGAGAGGAGCCCCGGGAGGTAGCGGATCGAGCCGAGCGCATGGAGCACGGATCTCCGCCAGGACGGCATGCGCAGGCGGCCGATGTCGTGATGCCTCGTCCAGAGCAGGACGGACGTGCGCGCCGAGTGGTAGCTCTGCCGCGCGCGGTCGCGCACCCGCCGGCGCTGGTGGTAGGACACCGTGGCATCGGGGGCGAAGGCGATCCCGGATCCGCCCTCCTGCAGCCGCCAGCAGAAGTCGACCTCGTCGTGGCCGCGGCGGAAGCTCTCGTCGAACCCGCCGATCGCGAGCGCGGCCGAGCGGTCGACCGCGAGGTTGGCGCCGACGGCGTAGGGAAGGTAGCCGAGCGCGGTCGGCAGCGCCGCGACCTCTCCCGTCGCCTGCGGGCCCCGCGGGCCCTCGCTCGTGAGGAGCAGGCGCCCGCCCACCACGTCCGCCCCCTCCAGCGCGGCGATCAGCGCGCCCGCCCAGCCGGGATGCACCTCGTCGTCGTGATCGCAGAACAGCACCGCGTCGGTCCGCGAGGCGCGCAGGCCCGTGTTGCGGGCGTGGTTGACCCCCGGTCCGGCCCCCGCATCGACGATGCGCAGATCCCGGAAGCAGTGCCGATAGGCCAGCGCGACCTCGGCGGTCCGATCCGTCGAGCCGTTGTCGGCGACGATCACGTCCAGGACCGCCGCCTGCTCCTGCCGGGCGAGCGCGGCGAGCTGGCGGGCGATGCCGTGCGCGCCGTTGCGCACCGGGATCACGACGCTCGCCCGCGCCGGGGCGTCGGCGGCGGTGCCGGCCGCAGGGGAGGGGGCGAGCGCGTAGATGCCGGCGATCCGGCGCGCGAATGCCGCGGTCGAGTAGTGCTGCACGGACCAGGTCTGCCAGGCGAGGGCGCCGGAGCGGGCGGCGGCCGGATCCCGCAGCACGTCGACCAGGGCGCGGGCGAAGCTCTCGGCGTCATCGTGCGCCTGCGGCCGGCGCGCGTCGTCGCCGATGCCCTCGAAGGCGACCGACGTGCCGATCACGGGCACGCCCCGGACGAGGGCCTCGACCACCTTGAACTTCACGCCGGCGCCGACCTGCAGTGGCGCGATGACGGCGGCCGCGCGTGCGTACACGGGCTCCAGATCGTCGACGAAGCCGAGGAACTCGATCCCCGGCACATCGGCGTAGGCGGCGCGATGCGCCTCGGTGGCGCGCCCCGCCACGACGAGGCGCGCCCCGGGTGCGCCCGCCCGCACCAGGGGCCAGATGTCGTCCGCGAACCAGCGCAGCGCCTCGCGGTTCTCCCCGCGGTACAGCGGCCCGACGAAGAGCGCCTCCTCCGCGGGCGCGGGCGGGGTGGAGCCGGGCGGCGTCGGCGAGAGGCCGAGCGGGGGTTCCACGACCTCGACCCGCTCCGTCGGCGGGAGCAGCGCGCGGTCCTTGTCGCTGAACACGATGACCGTGTCCGCGAGGGCCGTGGTGCGCACCTCGACCATGCGGGCGTGCGCGGCGCCGACCAGGAAGCGCACCCGGGCCTTCGGGGTGCGGGCGCGCTGCCGCTGCCGCCGCAGGCCCTGACTGGCGACGTCGTGCATCGTGGCGATCAGGCGGGCCCCCGGGGCGAGCCGGCGGAGCGCGGGGAGGGCGGCCGTCATCGTCGGCCACTGCACGTCGACGACGTCCGCGGCGCGGAGGACCGCGCGCACGGCGGGGTCGCGGCGCAGCGCGGCGAGGAATCCGCGCGGGGGGCGGATGGGTGCCAGGCGCACGCCGATCGCGTGCGTCCTCGCCCGCAGGGCCGAGGGGGTCGGCGCGGCCGGGACGAGGTGCAGGGCGTACCCCGCGGCGTCGGCCGCGGCGCGACGTCCGGTCTCCGTCTCGGGGACGATCACGGTGACGGCGGCCCCGCGCTCGACGAGCAGGTCAACGAGGTCTCTCAGATAGCCCGCACCGGCGCTGTCGGCCTTCCGCATCGGCGGCTCCTGCGCGACGAGGACGATGCGCGGAGCGCGAGCCCCGCGCGCCGCGTCATCGGAGGGCAGGGAGCGCACGCGTCCACCCTATTCAATGCGCAGGGGCGGATCCACGGCGCCGCGACGGCCGTCCCGCGCGGTGGGATACTGAGGCTGTCCGGGGCGCGCCGGTGCCCGTCCGATCCTGCGGAGGACCTGCCCGTGAGCCCGCCATCGCCGTCCGAATCGGTCGTCGCCGTCGTGATCCCCGTGTTCGACTCGGGGGCGACGCTCCCCGAGACGCTCGACTCCGTGCGGGCGCAGACCTATGACCGGATCCGGATCGTCGTGGTCGATGACGGGTCGACGGATCCGCGGACGCGGGAGCTGCTCGACGAGCTCCGCGGCGACGACCGGCTGCAGGTCATCCGTCAGGACAACGCGGGTCCCTCCGCCGCGCGCAACGCCGGCATCCGCGCCAGCGAGGGCGCCTACTTCCTGCCCCTCGACAGCGACGACCGCATCTCCCCGACGTACGTGGCGGAGGCCGTGGCCGTGCTCGACGCCCGCCCGGACGTCGCCCTGGTCTATGCGCGGGCCGAGCTCTTCGGCCGCAAGTCCGGCCCGTGGCCGCTTCCCGACTTCGACTGGACCGGCTTCCTCATCCACAACCAGATCTTCGATGCGGCGCTCTTCCGGCGCGCCGACTGGGCGGCGGTGGGCGGCTACGACGAGACGATGCGCCGCGGCAGGGAGGACCACGACTTCGTGATGCGCGTGCTCGGCCGCGGCGGCGAGCCGCATCGGATCGACGCCGTGCGCTACTACTACCGCATCGGTCCCGACGGCGGCTCGGTGAACTCGAGCATGTCCCGGGAGGACCTGATCGCGGCGCACTCGCAGATCCTGCGCAACAACCTGCAGACCTACGCCGACCACGCCGAGGACCTGTTCACCTTCGTCTTCCGCCAGCACGACGAGATCATGGACCTCCGGCATCGATACGCGCTGCCGGAGCGGATCCGGGTGCGGTTCCCCCGCGCGGTCGGGGCCGCGAAGGCCGTCCGCGACGCGCTGCGTCGCACCGCGCGGGCCGTCTCCGCCCGATTCGGTCAGGGAAGGGACCGCTCCGAGGGGTGAGTCAGCGTCCGCCGCGCGCGACCGCGGCGAGGTGCGCGACGCGCTGGGCGGCGACGTCCTCGAACGGGGTGAGGGCCTCGAGCGCGCGCGTGCGCACGGCGTCGAGATCGGCGGGGCGCAGGGTGCGGAGGCGATCGGCGAGGGCCTCCGCGTCCCGCTCCGCCCAGCCCAGCCCCTCCTCGTCCGCGAGACGCGTCCACGTGGTGTTGCGGGCACCGACGACGGGCACGCCGCAGCCCAGGGCCTCGTAGTAGGTGCAGGACGGGTCGCCCTGCGGGTACGGCAGGAGCGCCAGGTCGACGCGCTCCCGCATGAACGCCGTCCAGTCGCGGAACGGCAGGAACCCCGCGAAGCGGACGTTCCCCGGCGCGCGGCTCTCCAGCGCGGCGCGCTGGTCGCCGTCGCCGAGGAGCACGAACTCCACCTCGGGCAGACGCGCGGCGACGTCCAGCACCGTCCCGGGCCCCTTGACGGCGGTGATGCGCCCGGAGAACGCCACGCGCAGCGGCCTGTCCCCGGTCCAGGTGTCCCTGCCCCCCGCGAGTGTCAGGTCCGCGCGCCGGATCCGGTGGTCGCGGAACGCCAGGGCGTCGCGATTCAGGCCCGCATAGGCGTCCCAGGCGGCATGACCGTTGCACTGCAGACCCGCCGCGGCCGCGGCCATCGCCCGATATCGCCGCTCGCGGCGGAGCTGCCCGAGCCGGATCCGGATGCGCTCCTGTCCGGTGTGTGCGGTGAGGAGCTGCTGATCGGTGCGGATCTGCCGCGTGAACTCGGCCGTGAAGACGGTGGGCGCGATCGGGGCGAGCCACGCGAACTCGGGGCGGTGCAGCGCGAGCACGACATCGGGGGCGAGGGCTCGCACGGATGCGGCGGAGGGCGCCGGATCGGCGACGACCCGCACCCCCTCGGGGGAGGCGACACCGGAATCAGGGGCCACGGCGACGACCTCGCCGGGCCACGTCGCCGCGAACTCGGAGAGCCCCTCGACGGCCTTCGCGTCGAGCGGGCCGGGGGAGACGTAGACCAGGCGCACGCGACCATCGTCACACGCAGGAGCGATGCGCGCGACAGGATCCTGCGCGTCGCGACCGCCTTCGCCTCCGCGCCCTGCGCGACAGATCAGGATGCCGTGGGTATGCTCGGCGTCACGGCCCCTGCGGGCCGTGAATGGGGTGAGGGGCAGTGCGAGACATCGCCGGGCGAGCTGCGGCGGCCTGGCTCGCCGGTGACGCGGACGAGCTGATCCGCCTCATGGCCACGCGCTCGATCGAGCTGTGGTTCACCGTGCCCCCCGAGGATCTCGGGCGGATGATCTCCGATCTTCCGCCCGATCGCCTGCGGCTCAGCCCCGAGGCCGCGCTCGCCTCACGACTGCTCGCACCAGGGGTTCTGCAGGACCCGTCCGGGTTCTCGGTCGGGCGGCGGGAGGATCTGCCTCCGCATCTGCGCCGGTGGATGGCCCTCGTGGAGGGCTGGCAGGCACGGCGAGGGGGAGACGTCGAGACCGCGTACGAGGTGCTGATCGGACTGCCGGAGATCACGGAGACGGATCCGACGCTCGTGGATCCGACCCGCGGCGTGCGCAGTCTGTTCCTGAACCAGGCCGCGCTGACCGCGGCGCTGTCGGGACGCTTCAGGGAGGCTCTCGCGCTGTATCAGCGGACGCTCTGCGTGCAGTCGATCACCGATCTGAGCTTCCTCGTCCGCGAAGCCCACCTCCGCGCCGCCCTGATCCACGGCGTGTACGGGACGCCGGACGCCGCCGTGGCGCACCTCACCGAAGCGCAGCGACTCGAGCGCTCCCGGAGCTGGGTCGAGCCGCAACTGGATGCGGAGCAGCGCTTCGTCGAGGCCTTCCTCCGGGAGGGGGAGCCGGAGCGCTCCTTCGCCGAGATGCTCCAGCTCACGTACGGACGGATGGGCGAGATCTGGCCGCTGCAGCTGCTCGCCCTGCACAGGGCAGGGGTGCTCGCGGAGCGCCGCGCCGACGGCCGGGAGCGCATCGAGGCCCTGCTCTTCGCCGGCCTGGGAGTGGGATCGTCCGGCCTGCCCGGCTCCGTCCCGCAATCGCTGCTCGCTCTCGATTCGCTGCTGAGCGGCAACATCCCGAGAGCGAGGGAGGAGGCCCGTGCGGTCGAGGACGGCAGCTGGCCCTCCCGCGTCGTCCTCGACCTCATCCGCATCGCCTCGGGAGCGACCAAGACCGCGATCGCCGACCTCAATGCCGCAGCGCCGCAGACCGTCGGCCTCCGCCAGGCCGAGCGTCAGCGCACGATGCTCCTCGCCCTGGCGCAGCACCTCAGCGGAAACGCCCTCGCCGCCTCGGCGGCCGTCGAGCGCCTGAGCCTGCTGAACCTGGAGTCGGGGCAGCACGAGGTCGCGGTGCTCCGCATGCTCTCGCCGCGTCTGCTCGGCACGCTCGGCGAGTTCGTCCCGGGTCTTCTCGCCTTCGGCGCGGCCGACGCCCGTCCCGGCGTCCTGGACGATCCCCGGCTCACGACGCACGAGCTCGACGTGCTGGCGGGCCTCGCGCGCGGGGAGACCAGGGAGCAGATCGCCACGTCGCTGTTCCGCTCCGTGAACACGGTGAAGACGCATCAGCGATCCCTGTACCGCAAGCTCGGGGTCGCCTCGGGGCGCGAGGCCGTGCTGCGCGCCACGGCGCTCGGCTACCTCTGACGGCTCCGCACGACCAGGGCCTTGTCACCCGGAAAGGGTGACGGCGCGGGTGATTTCGACGCGGGCGAAGGTGGCTCCCAGCTTTTCAACGTTGAATGAGGGGGCCACGGCCACCCGAAAGCCGTCGGCGATCATGATCCGTCGCGGGCTTCCGGGCCCTGCGAGGGAGCCCCTGGGGAGGGGATCTGCAGAGGGGAAGTGCGCGTTGCTCATGAACGCGAGAGACGGTGATCGACGTGCGATCCGGCCGGACCGCGGGGCCGAGAGCGGGGAAGAAGCGGACGCCGCGGGGGCGGACGTCTCCGCGCCGGAACCCGATGCCGAGGACGAGCAGGGGGCCGTCGCGCCGGACGGATCCGAGTCGGGATGGCCGTCGGATGAGGACGCCCCTGAAAGCGTGAGGCCCGTCGTGCTGGGCGCCGCATGGCGGCTGCCCGTGGTCCTCCTCGCGATGGACGGCGCGGAGGAGACGGGCCTCGACATGCGGTTCGATCCGGAGACCGGGGAGCCTCTCGCCGACGGGTGAGACGTCGATATATCACATTTCGCGCCAATCGCCGCATCCGCCCTTTCTCCGGCGCGTCGGCTGTGCGATAATTCTCGTGCACGACGGAGCTTGCCGGGTCCGACGTGCTCGCCCGATGTCTTCTGGGGATTCGGGCGATGGGACAACCCGGAGGAGCGACCTATCATGTCTGAAGTCGAACAGTCGAAGGGCGTCAGTCGCCGTACGGTGACCAAGGCCATGGCCTGGGCGGTGCCGGCTGTCGCGCTGGCCGCCCCGATCCCTGCGTATGCGGTGTCGGGCCCGCCGCCGCAGATCGTCACGGGGGCCGCCTGCAAGTCCCCTGGTAACAGCTGCAAGACGTTCCCGAAGGGGTACAACGTCCCTGCGACGGTGCACAACCCCGATCCGGTCAAGACGATCTGGATCACCGGGCTCTCGATCACGAACAACACGCTGGGCATCACGCTGACGCCGTCGACCTCGCCCGCGCTGCCGATCCAGGTCGCACCGGGGGCGACGATCAACATCGTGCTCCAGGCGCAGTCCGGCAACAGCGCCAACCAGGCCGGATCCTTCGACTTCAACGTCACCTGGGGTCACGCGTCCGACGGTTCGGATCACGACCACTCTCCGATCGTGCTGCACATCGACGTTCCTGGTACGCCTCCGGGATGCGTGTGCCCCTGAGCCTCGCTCACCCGTGACGAACGGGGCGGATGCCGCGCGGCCGGCGCGGTATCCGCCCCGTTCTCCGTTCTCGCTGGCCGGGATGCGATAGCTTTCTGGCGACGAGAGGAACCGGATGGCTGTCGCGCGCACGGAGAGGCTGATCGTTCCTGATGTGCTGCGAGGCATCGCGATCGTCGCGATGCTGATCGCGCACGCGAACCCGCTCCTGCCGCAGTTGCCCCTGGCGGTCAAGTTCGTGATCGGCAACGTCAACGACCTCGCCTCCCCGCTGTTCGCGCTGGTCATGGGCATGTCGGCGCAGCTGGTGTGGAACACGTCCCGGCGGGTCAGCGCGACGCTGCTGCAGCAGGCGCTCCGGGGGATCGTGCTCATCGCCCTGGGGCTGTGGATGCTGACCTGGGGATCGTGGGTCGTGATCGTGCTGCCCGCGCTCGGGACGCTCCTGATCGTCGGCGCCCCGCTGCTCCTGCTCGGTTCGCGCGCTCTGGCGGTCGTGCTCGCGATCGTCGTCGTGGTCGGCGCCCCGCTCAACGAGCTGGCCCGGGGGCAGATCGCGCAGATCCTCTCGTCGAACATCGTGGTGCAGCAGCTCGCCGATTGGAGCGTGCTGGGGCATTCCTACCGGCTCACCAACCTGCTCCCGTTCTTCCTGCTCGGCGCCCTCCTGCTGCGGGGCGGCCTGCGCCGCGGTCGCACGATGTGGATCATGCTCGCGATCGCCCCGTTCGCCTACGCGGTGCGTCCGGTGCTGGAGAAGGGGCTGCACCAGCCCGCCGCCGTCTCGGGCAGCTACCCCGACACGCTGCACGACGTCGGTCTCGTGTTCGTCGCCTATGCGGCGATCGTGCTGCTCGCGGGGCTTCCCCGGCGCGGCGCGGTCGTGGACGGGGTCTTCGCGCCCCTGCGCGTCTGGGGGCAGCTGGCGCTCAGCCTCTATCTGCTGCACGTGTGGATCGTGTCGCTCTGGGCGACATCGATCGGCTGGCCGACCGCGAACATGCCGCTCGGCTGGGCGAGCGTGGTCCTCGCACCGCTCGCGGTCGCCTGGCTCTGGTGGCGATTCGTCGGCACCGGTCCCGTCGAATGGCTGATGGGCGCCGTCTCGGGCCGGCCCAAGCCGCTGATCGTGCGCCGGCGCGGGATCAGAGCCCGGACCACCGGTTGACCGGCCACAGGATCACCACGGCCTTCCCGACGATCTCCGCCGAGTGCGCCCATCGCCAGCACCCCGCATCAGGTTCCGTGCGCCCGCGGCATTGCGCCGCGCCGTCGGAGGAGTTCGAACGGTGGTCGCCCATCACCAGGTAGGAGTCCGCGGGCACGGTCACCTCGGGCAGGCAGCGCGGCGACACCGGCGAAGTCGTGCAGTCGAGCGCCCCAGGCTGGAACGGGAAGTCCTGGAAGACGTAGGGCTCGTCGAGCGGCTTGCCGTCGACGATGAGCCTCCCGTCCGCGGAGCAGCACCGCACGGTCTGCCCCGGCCCCGCGATCACGCGCTTGATGAGGGTGTGCGGGCCCGACGGCCCGAAGCCCGTGACCTCCCCGATCCAGCGCAGCGCGGCGGTGAGCGGATTCGCGGGCGTGCGCGCCCCGCCGTCCCATGCCTCGTCCGCGTCGAAGACCACGATGTCGCCGGTGTGCGGTGTCGCCCCGCCCGCGAAGGCGAGGCGGTTCACCAGCACGCGGTCGCCGACCTGCAGCGTCTGCTCCATGGATCCGGACGGCACCCAGTAGGGCTTGGCGACGAAGGAGAGGATGAGTCCGAACACGACGAACGCCGCGCAGAGCTGGAACAGGAAGCTGCCCGTGATCCGGCGCCAGAGCGGGCGGCGGGAGACGGGAGCGTCATCGGTCATGGGTCCATCATGCCCGGTCGCGCGCCGCGATGAGCGACGCGCTCGAAAGGGCCGTCGGATGCCCGGTCGCGGCCGGGATGGCGCGTCCGGTAGCATCGAGACGCCGTTGACTGTCGCCCTCGCAGGGTGAGCCGAGCGAGGGGGAACCACCCGTATGGATCTGCGTGAGTATCTTCGGGTGTTCCGTGCGCATTGGCTCGGGATGGTCCTCATCACGCTCCTCGGTGTCGCGGTCGCCTTCGGATGGACCCTTCTGCAGCCGAAGGTCTACACCGCCGACGCCTCCGCGATCGTGCAGGCGAACACCGCGGGCGACGCCGGCGACAGCAATCTCAGCTCCGCGATGCTCGGGAACTCGCTGACCTCCGGCCGGGTCAAGACCTACGTCGCGCTGGGCCAGTCGCGCGCCGTCGCGGACGGGGTGATCAAGGACCTCGGCCTCGGCGTCTCCGCCGACCAGCTCGTCAAGCAGGTCACGGTCACCAACACCGTCGACACCACCACGCTCAAGGTCACGGCCGATGCGGCCACGCCGGAGAAGGCGCGCGACGTCGCCGAGGCGTGGGTCCGCTCGATGGGCGCGGAGGTCAACCGCCTCGAGACGAGCGACCCCGCGAAGAAGGGCGCCGTCTTCCTCAGCCCGATCGACTCGGCACGGCTTCCGGACTCCCCGTCGTCGCCGAACACGAGGCTCGCGCTCGCCCTCGGCGGCCTGGTCGGCCTCGCGATCGCCGTCGGCTACGGCCTGCTGCGCTACACGCTCGACCGCCGGATCCGCTCGGTCGAGCAGGTCGAGCGCGAGACCGGCAAGCCGGTCGTCGGGACGATCCCCGAAGAGAAGACCTTCACCGCCGACAACCGCCTGTTGCCCTTCGACGGCGGCACGAGCAGCTCGAGCGAGAGCGCCCATCTGTTCGGCATCGGCGAGGCCATGCGCGAGCTGCGCACGAACCTGCAGTACATGGACGTCGACAACCCGCCGCGCATCATCGTGGTCACGAGCCCGCTGCCCGGTGACGGCAAGTCGACGATCTCCTCGAACCTCGCCGTCACGCTCGCATCCAGCGGCCAGCCGGTCGTGCTCATCGACGGCGACCTGCGCCGCCCGATGATCGACACGGTCTTCGGCCTGCCCCGCGGCGCCGGCATCTCGGACGTGCTGGCCGGCCGCGCCACGATCGCGGAGGTGGCGCAGCGCTTCGGCAACGGGCAGCTGCTCGTCGTCACGGCGGGCAAGGTTCCGCCGAACCCGAGCGAGGTCCTCGGATCCGCCCGCATGCGCGAGCTGCTGAAGTCGATCGCGCGCGAGGCCATCGTCATCATCGACGCGCCCCCGCTCATCCCCGTCACCGACGCCGCCGTCCTGGCGCACAGCGCCGACGGCGCCGTCATCGTGGGCACGGTCGGCAAGACCACCTACGAGGTGCTCGGGAAGGCGATCGGCAACCTGGAGCGGGCAGGAGCCCGGGCGCTCGGCCTCGTGCTGAACCGGGTGCCGCGACGCGGCAGCGGTGCCGCGTACTACGGCTACCAGTACCACGGCGAGTACTACCGCGGCGACGACCAGGAGCTGCCGACGGGCGCGGTGCGCGGCGACAAGCCCCGGCGTCGAGGAGACGCGGAGGCGGCGTGACCGCGCCGGAGGCGAGTGCGCCGTCCGGCGACGGACGCACGCCCCTCGACGTGAGCGCTCTCGGCGCTCGCATCCGCCTGACCTTCGCCGACGACCTGGACGACGCGACCGTCGCGGCCATCCGCGCGTCCTGGGAAGGCGCCGGGCTGCCGTACGACGAGACCGCCGAGCCCGACGATCTGGTGCGCGTCGACGCCGAGCTCGAGCCGGAGGCGCTCGCGGAGTCCCTCACGGTGCGCGTCACCCTGGCCGCCCTGGAGCAGCGCAGCGGCGAGCTGCTCATGTTCCACGCCTGCGGCGTCGCGGATCCGGCCGGACGCGTCGCCGCGTTCGTCGGGCCGTCCGGACGCGGCAAGACGACGCTCAGCCGCGCTCTCGGGGCGCAGCACGGCTACATCTCGGACGAGACGATCGCGGTGGCCCCCGACCTCGCCGTGCACCCGTACCGCAAGCCGCTCTCGGTGGTGCGGGCGGGCAAGCCGAAGCAGCAGGTCTCCCCGGACTCCGCAGGTCTCAGGCCCGCGCCGGACGCGCCTCTGCGGCTCGCCGCGCTGGTGCTCATCTCCCGCGATGCGGAGCACCCGGCGCCGAGCATCGAGCAGGTCGCCTTCCCCGAGGCGATCGCCGAGCTCGCACCGCAGATGAGCTATTTCGCCGAGCTGCCCCGCCCGCTGCAGACCCTCGCCGCGGTCTGCGACCGCATCGGCGGGGTCGTGCGGCTGACGTATCCGGACGCGGCCACCGTGCCCCCGATCGTGCCGGAGCTGCTCGACCACGCCCGCGTGCACGAGGCGTGGGAGCCCGCGACGGTCGACGGCGAGAACCCCGCGTTCGACCTCTCGCCGGTCTCCGACGCCGTCCGGTGCGACGACCGCGTGGTCGTGCTGGCCCACCGATGGGTGCACGTGCTCGACGGCATCGCGCCCGTCATCTGGGACGCGCTGCGCGCGGGCCGCGGCGTCGAGGAGATCGTGGACGACGTCGTCGCCGCGTTCGGCCGTCCGGCGTCGGGGGATCCGCGGGAGCTGGTCTTGGCCGCGATCGACCAGCTGGTCGAGTCCGGGATCATCAACCGGAGGTCCTGATCCCGATGCCGCCCTCGGTTCAGTGGGCGGGGCGGATCATGGTCGGCGACGGCAGGCCCTCGGCGCGCAGAGCGCGGCGCAGCTGCAGCGCGCTGGAGAAGCCGGAGTGCGCCGCGATCTCCTCGATCGTGAGCACCGCGTAGTCGGGATTGCGCAGCAGCGACTCGGCGAACTCGACGCGCAGATGACGCAGGGCGTCGCCGGGCGTGGTGCCGATCTTGGCGAACGCGCGCTGCAGGTGCCGCAGGGACACGTGCAGCTCCGTCGCGAGCTCCGCGATCGTGAACCGGGGATCCTCCCGGTGCACCAGCATCGCCGAACGCGCGCGATCCACGAGCGGCGCCTGTCCTCGTTCGGGCAGGTCGGAGGAGTAGAGCTCGAGCAGCGCGCCGAACACCATCTCGGCGAGCAGTCGCTCGATCGCGTACCGCGAGATCGACGAGGTGTCCTCCACGTTGCGGGCGAGGGCGAGCGTGAAAGCCCGGAACGCCAGGACCATCGGCGTCGGCTCGAGCGCGAGGGGGCGCAGCGGCGCATCGTGGATGAAGTCCCGCAGCGTCTCGACGGGGACCCAGACGCCGACCACCTCGTTCGCCACGCCCCACTCGATGCTCGTGCCCGCCTGCGGAGGCATGAACTGCCCGATCGGCAGGGCGGATCCGTCCGGTCCCTCCCCGCTGGGGAAGAGCACGACCGCGTACGGCTCGCCGATCTCGGTGTCGTCCCACGTCCAGTGCTGACGGTGCGGACGATGGACCGTGATGAAGATCGACCGGAAGGTGCGCGCGCTGATCAGGCCGGCGTGATGCGAGGTGAGGCCCAGGTGGGACTCGAGCAGACGTGTTGGGGATGACACTGGCGAGATATGCCCTTTCGGACGTGCGGATGCCGACAAAGATGTCCCGCCCCCGCAAACATTATGACGCTTAGGTATACACCAGGTCGAACGCTGACGCCTCGTGTCGCTCAGCGCGGTGATGCGGAGGGGACGGGTCTACGCGAGGGCGGCGCGGATCACGCGCTCCACCTCTGCGAGGGCCGGATCCAGCTGGTCGGCCGACTGCTCGTACACCTCGTCCGACCTCCGGTAGGGGTCGATGACGTCCTCGCCCTTCGGGGCGGAGCCTCCGCGGCGTTCCGCGACGGTCTCGACGACCGCGACCAGGCGCCGGCGCGGATCCGATCCGGCGCCGTCTGCGATCGCGCGCACCTGCGCGTCGGTGACCCCCTGGGCGAGCCGGGCGAACTCCCGGACGGGGAAGATCCGGTGCAGGCGCCGGGGGAGCATCTGCACGGCGTAGTCGCGCTGCTCCGCGGTCATGGTCAGGATCAGGTCGGCGTCGTCGAGCAGCGGCTCGGTGAGCAGGCGCGCCCTGTGCGCGGCTGTGACGGCCGGTGCGGCCCCGCGCTGCGCGGCGATCCGCTGGGCGGGCTCCGTCATCCCGTGGCCCACCAGCGCCTGCGTGCCGGCGCTGTGCACGCGCAGCTCGAGCTCCGCGAGCCTGGCGCGCAGCAGCGACTCCGCGAGCGGCGAGCGGCAGATGTTCCCGGTGCACACGGTCAGGACCGTGGGGCTCGGGGAGGCCTCCTCGGCGGGCGCCGCGAACATCCCGGCGAGGGATCCGAACGAGACGCCGCCGGGCGGACGTGCGGTGTCCTCGGCGGCAGGTGCGCCGGGTCTCGGCTCCGCAGTGGGATCGGGCACCGGTGCCGTCGGCAGCCCTGTCGCCGGGTCGACCCGCTCCGCGGGCACCCCCGCGATCGCCGCCGCCTCGCGGCGCTGCCGCAGCTCTCGTCGAGTGAGTCCCCCCGGCACTGCGCCGCGCGGCGTCCCCCGCTCCCTCGCGTCGTCCATGACACCAGGGTAGGGGATCCGGATCCGCCCGCGAGCGCCGTGCGTCAGGCGTCGTCGTCGCGCGCGCGATCCTCGATGTAGCGCAGCAGCACGCCCTCGCGGAGAGCCCAGGGTGAGACCTCGAGCTCCTCCACCCTCATCGCCGTCATCGCCGTGTGCAGCACGACCGCGGCCGCCACGATCTGGAAGGTGCGATCCGGGGTGATGCCGGGCAGCTCCTGCCGGGCGGACGCGGGCAGACGTGCGAGGCGGGGGATCCAGGATCCGAGCGAGGCACGCGGCAGCAGCATCCGCTCCGAACCGGACCAGCCGGGCGTCTGATAGCCGACGAGCCGCGCGAGGGATCGGATCGCCTTGGACGAGCCGACCACGTGCTCCGGGCGGGGGAGCGTCGAGAACCGCGCCGCGACCGGGGCGAACACGTCGGCCGCGTGCTCCCTGAGGCGCTCAACGGCCTCCTCACCGGGCGGGTCGTCGGGAAGGAACATCAGCGTCGAGCGCCCTGCGCCGAGCGGCACGGAGGCGGCGATGTCGGGGAGCTCCTCGGATCCCGCGGCCATCTCGAAGGATCCGCCGCCGATGTCGAACAGCAGGATCTGCCCCGCGGCCCAGCCGAACCAGCGGCGCACCGCGAGGAACGTCAGCCGCGCCTCGGTCTCGCCGTCGAGCACCTGGAGCGGCTGCCCGAGCGCGGCCTCGACGCGGGCGATCACCTCTGCGCCGTTCGCCGCCTCGCGCACCGCGCTCGTCGCCGTCGCGAGCAGGGCGTCGACGCGCTGCTGCGCCGCCACGCCGCGTGCCTGCCGCACCGCGGCCTCGAGCGCCTGCACGCCCTCCTCGCTGATCGCGCCGGAGGGGGTGAGGAAGCGCATGAGGCGCAGCACGGTGCGATCGCTCGTGGTCGCGAGCGGCCTGCCGCCGGGATGCACGTCGGCGGCGAGCAGATGGACGGTGTTGGATCCGATGTCGAGCACTCCGAGACGCACGGAGGAAGACTACTCGCTGCGTGTGAACCGCCCATCGGAGGAGGTCGCGGCACGAAGAAAGGGGCCGGGTCTGAGACCCGGCCCCTTTCTTCGGCCGAAGCCGACATCGTCGATCCGCTCAGCTGGCGCTGCAGAGCACCAGGGTGGAGCTGACGCCGCCGGTCTGCTTCGCGCCGCTGCCGGCGACGAAGCCGGTGGGCAGCGTGGTGGTGGCGGACAGGGTGAAGGCGACCGAGATCGACAGCGTCGTGCGGAAGTCGATCGTGGCGCCCGCCGCGAGGGGAGCGGTCAGGGTGATCTGACGCGAGGCCGGGGAGAGGACGTTGACGGTCGCGGTGCCGCCGGTGACGGAGAAGACGCCGATGTTCGCGATTCCCGAGCCGGTGATGTTGATGATCGTGCCCGTGGGGAGCGGTGCGGCGCCGGCGGTCAGGGTGAAGCCGGGGCCGAGGAGGCCGAGGACGCCACAGGTGCCGTTGAGGGCGAAGTTGCCGACGTTGGTGGCGGTCGAGGCCGCGGCGAGCGGGGTGGCGGCGGCGACGGCGATCACGGGGACCGACCAGGCGGCGCCCTTCACGAGGGCGCGGCGGCTGACGCTGCGGGACGGGGACGAGGTGGTGTCTTCCATGCATAACTCCGGTGTCTTGATGCGGAACTTCTCCGGGGAGAGGGCCCCTCCCCAGGGAGCAGACCGAAGACGCCTGGGGATGGCGGGTCCGGTCGGTAGTTGCTAGCGTCAGATTGGCGTCGCGCGGGGGAGCAGATGACGCCGGAGTCGCCATATGATCCACGGCGGTCGCGATCCGATCAAGGCCCATTCCGGTGCGGGATTCGGGGGCGTCGCCGACTGCCCGGCGGCACGCCGATACGATGGAGCGCGTGAGCTCCGACACTCTCGCGCCGCTGTCGCCGTACCGTCGCATCGACCGTGCGGACTGGGCGCGCCTCGCCGCCGACCTCGACCAGCCGCTCAGCGAGACCGAGGTCGTCGAGATCCGCGGCATCGGCGACCGGCTGGACCCCACCGAGGTCAAGGAGGTCTACCTCCCGCTGAGCCGCCTGCTGAGCCTGTACGCGACCTCGACCAAGCGTCTCGGCGAGGCCACCAACCAGTTCCTCGGCGAAGCGGATGACACCACGCCGTTCATCGTCGGCGTGGCCGGATCCGTCGCGGTCGGCAAGTCGACCATCGCCCGCCTGCTGCGGGAGCTGATGAGCCGCTGGCCCGGCACCCCGCGTGTCGAGCTGGTCACCACCGACGGCTTCCTCTATCCCAACGCGGAGCTCGAGCGACGAGGGATCATGGACCGCAAGGGCTTCCCGGAGTCGTACGACCGCCGTGCGCTGATCGACTTCCTGACGAAGGTGAAGAGCGGCGCCGACGAGGTGCGCGCCCCGTTCTATTCGCACATCCGCTACGACATCGTGCCCGATGCGCACGTCGTGGTGCGCCGCCCGGACGTCGTGATCGTCGAGGGCCTGAACGTGCTGCAGCCGCCGCCCGCCCCGAACGACGTCGCCGTGAGCGACCTCTTCGACTTCTCGATCTTCGTCGACGCCGAGCTCGACCACATCGCGCAGTGGTACGTGGACCGCTTCCTCGCCCTGCGACAGGGCGCGTTCACGAACCCGTCGTCCTACTTCAACGTCTTCGCGCACCTCACGGACGAGGAGGCGGTCACCACCGCCATGGGGTACTGGAACGAGATCAACCTGCCGAACCTCATCGAGAACGTGATGCCGACGAAGCATCGCGCGACGCTCGTGC
>NZ_NCKN01000405.1 GCF_002257455.1 Microbacterium sp. 13-71-7 | reverse complement strand
TAGATGCGACGCTGCGCCTCCTGGCGCACGTCGACCAGCCCCGCCTCGCGCAGCACCCGCAGATGCCGTGACACCCCGGGCCGTGCGATCGGCAGCGCCTCGGCGAGTTCGCCCGCCGTCGCCTCGTGATCGCGCAGGATGCCCAGGACGACGCGACGACTCGGGTCGGCGAGGGCTTGCAGCACGGCGTCCATGGCTTGAATGTACCCGCCCTGTTACGTACCCGCAAGGGTAACTTCATCCGCCTCGCGCGTTAGCGAAGCAGCGCACCGTCGTCAACCCCGTCGCGCACCGCCGACGAAGCTGCGAACCTGTGGTCTTCGACACGACACGAGAGGAGACGCGCACATGAGCGCTGCCGATCACGCGAAGAACGCTGCGGAGAAGATGGGGGGAAAGATCAAGGAGGGGGCCGGCAAGGTCACCGACAACGAGAAGCTCGAAAACGAGGGTCGGATGGATCAGGCCAAGGCCGATCTGAAGGAAGCCGGAGAGAACCTCAAGGACGACGTGAAGAAGGCCGGAGAGCACGTCAAGGACGCAATGCACGACTGATCAGCCCCGAGCGACGCCCCGCCGGGTGCGGAGAACGGATCCGGTGGGGCGGGCGGGACGTGAACCCGCGATCGTTGGGGCACTGGCAGCGAGAAGCGTGCTGCGGCCGTTGTGATACTTGTCCTCCGAATGGGGGACAGATTTTGGATCCAGTTTCGAAATAGTGTGGTGATGCTCGGGCCGCCGTAGCTGTACGACGACTGGAGAAGCATGAGCACGCACAGATTGAGCACGACGTTCGCAGGCGGGGCGCTCGTCGTCGCGATAGCGTTCGGGGCGGCGGTGACCGCTCCCCCCGCTATGGCCTCTACCCACCGAGCCGATTCGAGCGGGCAGGACGCCACGGCCATCGATGACGATTCCGTAGCTGATGTCATCGAGAAGGCAGAGCTTGCTGCGGTGGGAGCGCCGACCCCCGCCGAAGCACCGTCACCAGTCGTTGAGGGTGGTGCGACGGTCGATGTGAACGGCGGCGACTTGTCGGTCACCATGGGAGCGTCAAAGAATGCTGTGGTTTCCGACTCGGGTCAGTACGCGACGGTGCAGGACGATTCGATCACCTACGCGGTCAGTCACCCGGGAGAGGGGACAACACGTTTCGCAGCGGTCCTTGCGGACTCGACCGATGCACGGCCGCAGTGGACGTTCGCGGATGGTACGCGACTACTGCTCCTTGATGACGGGACGGTCAGCATCTCGGAAGGGGAAGAGTTCCTGGGCGGGATCGACGCACCATGGGCGATCGACGCCGAGGGACGGTCGCTGCCCACGCACTACGAGATCTCGGGATCGATGCTGACGCAGATCGTCGACACGACGGGAGCATCGTTCCCCGTTGTCGCAGATCCCACGGTCAACTTCTACGGCCCGTACATCCAAGTCCACCTGAACAGGGCCGAGAGCTATGCGGCCATCGGTGGATACGCCGCCTGCGCCGGGGTCTTGAGCAAGTCGCCCGTACCGTTCGCGAAGGCCCTGCAGATCGCGTGCACGACCGTCGCCGCGATCGGCACGACT
>NZ_NCKN01000404.1 GCF_002257455.1 Microbacterium sp. 13-71-7 | reverse complement strand
GAGGGCGGCACCTGCGCCGTCCAATTCGGCAGCGGCCATCCCGAACTTTTCGGCTCGTTCGTGTCCGCGCTCCCCGAGCTCCAGCCGACGATCGGGCCCGACACGGTAGCCAAGGGCTTCGGCGGCTCGGCGGTCGCCTACCGCGCCGCGCAGCCCCTCACGATGATGGGCGCGCACGCCCCGTACCGTGACACGTTCGCCATCATCGGAACGGGAGTCCGGGATGCTGTGTTCACGCAGTATGCACGGGAGTTGTCGGCGGCGTCCCGCCGCGCCGGCATCGCCACACAGCTCATGATCGCGCAAGGCTCCGGCCACGACTGGAACACCGTGCGGTTCGTCTATGCCAGCGCGCTTCCGCAGCTGGCCGATCGGATGGGCCTGGGCCGATGACGAGCATTGTCGACGTGCCCTGGCGACGGAGCCTTTCGGCCGCACGAACGGCCAAGTCGATGCTGCGCGCACAGCCGTTCAGCATCGGTACTGCCGCGGCCGTGCTCGTGCTGGGCCTGCTGCAGCACTCTCTGTTCGGCACTCCGGTAGATCTGCTGCGGCAGACGGCGACGGGTTTCGAACCCGTCGCCGAGCAGGGCCAGTGGTGGACGCTCGTGACGTGGATGTTGTTCGCTCCTGATCCGGCCACGCTTGCCGTCGCCGTCGCCACTATCGTGTTGCTGCTCGGCGCTGCCGAGCGGCTGCTGGGCACATGGCGGACGGCTCTCGCCTACGTTGTCACGGGCATCGCCGGCGCGGTCGCAGGGATCTCGTTGCAGCAGCTCGGCAGCGGGTCTGGCGAGTTCTGGACCCGCAGCACGGTGGAATCCATCGGATTGAATCCCCTGGCACCGGTCGCGGGTGCGCTGATGGCTGCGAGCGGTTCAGCGAGTGCTCTGTGGCGGCGTCGTATCCGGGTGTTGACCCTGATGCTCGCTCTCGTGCTGCTGCTGTACTCCGGACAGCCCACGGACCTCTACCTGCTGCTGTCCGCTGTGGGCGGCCTGGTGTTGGGGGTGGCGTTGCGCCGCGAGAAGAAAGTGCTGCGCTGGGTTCGTGGTTCGCAGCACGAGATCCGGGTGCTGCTGGCAACTGTCGTGGCCATCACCGCCGCCGGCCCGGCCGTTGCACTGGCCACGGGTTCGCACTTCGGCCCACTCGCCCCGATCGCGCAGCTGTTGCTGGAGCAGGCCCCGCACATGCCCGAGCTGGCACGCTGCGAGGCTCTGCATGTGACCGATTCATGCGTGCGCGTGCTGACGCTCGCGCGTGCAGCGAACCCGGGCGCTGTCGTGGTATCGGCGGCACCGCTGGTCCTGCTTCTCGTGGCGGCATACGGGATGCTGCGGGGGCGGCGCTTTGCAGTATGGGTCGCTGCGGTCGTGAATCTGCTGCTGGGCGCGCTCAGCCTGTTCTACTTCGGGATCCTGCCGGTATCGGGACTGCCTTTTGTGATTGCGGCTCCCACCGGAACGCACTGGGAGGTCACGCTCGGGCTGAGCCTTGCGACCCTTATCCCATTAGGTCTCGGGATCGCCCTCATCCTGCTGCGCGGCAACTTCCGCGTGCTGGCCTCGCGACGGCAC
>NZ_NCKN01000062.1 GCF_002257455.1 Microbacterium sp. 13-71-7 | reverse complement strand
GGCAACCTCCAGGATACCACAGCGGGAATGCGCTAAGGTTCGCGCCCCCTGCACCGTCAGACCGTCCCGCGCGCGAGCGGGGCGGGCCGTGCGGCGCAGGCGCGTGCCCCTAGAATGGTGACGGATCATCACGTGAATTTTCTGGAGGACCCGTGAAATCGCGCCTTGCTGCGTCCATCGCCCTCAGCGCCCTCGTCATCGTCGGCGCCACCGGGTGCGCCGGGATCACTCCGCAGGCGACGACCATCGACTACTCGGCCTCCGACGGCGCGAACGTGCCGAAGAGCGGTCCGATCGAGGTGCGCAACGCCTTCGTCGTCGTGGACGAGGCCGGCACGCTCGGCAACCTCGTCGCCGGTCTGGTGAACACCACCTCCGACGCCCAGACGATCCACATCTCGATCGGGGACGGCCCCGGGCAGAGCGTGCGCATCCCGGCGCAGAAGTCCGTCAGCCTCGGCGGCGACGACGCGCAGCCGATGACCTTCGAGAACCTCGACACCAAGGCCGGGGAGACCATCGAGGTCTACTTCCAGTCCGGTGACGCCGAGGGCATCAAGTACGCGATCCCGGTGCTGGACGGCACCCTCCCCTACTACTCGACGCTGGTCCCGACCCCGCAGCCGAGCCCGACCACGAAGCCCGTCGCGCCGGCCGTCGAGGTCACCCCGACGCCCAGCGAGACCCCGGTCGGCTGAGCCCTTCGTCCTCCGCAGAGAGCCCCCGGATCCGTGAGGATCCGGGGGCTCTCGCGTATGCGGAGGGTTCGCCCGCAGGCGGCGGGTTCAGCCCTCGAAGCGGTAGCCGAGTCCGCGCACGGTGACGAGCATCACCGGCTCGGACGGATTCTGCTCGATGCGCGAGCGGATCCGCTTGATGTGCACGTCGAGGGTCTTGGTGTCGCCGAAGTAGTCGCTCCCCCAGACCCGGTCGATCAGCTGGCCGCGGGTGAGCACCCGACCGGAGTTGCGCATCAGCACCTCGAGCAGCTCGAACTCCTTGAGGGGCATGTTGATCACCGCGCCGTCGACCGCGACGGTGTGCCGGTCGAGGTCGACCGTGACGCGACCGCCCTCGAGGATCCGCTCGTCGACGTCCTCCTCGGCCTGCACGACCCGGCGCAGCACGGCGCGCATGCGGGCGAGCAGCTCGCGCGACGAGTAGGGCTTGGTGATGTAGTCGTCGGCGCCGAGCTCGAGCCCCACGACGATGTCCACCTCGGAGTCCTTGGCGGTGAGCATGATGATCGGCACGGCGGAGCCGGTGCGGATCTGCCGGCACACCTCGGTGCCAGGCATGCCCGGCAGCATCAGGTCGAGCAGGACGATGTCGGCCCCGCTCTCGCGGAACAGCGCGAGAGCGGTGGGGCCGTCCTCGGCGATCTCGACCTCGTAGCCCTCCCGGCGCAGCAGGTACGCGAGCGGGTCGGCGAGGTCGGGTTCGTCTTCGACGAGGAGGATGCGGGTCATACGAGTTCTCCGGTATCGGTGCGGATCGGGTCCGTGGTCGTCGCGGGCGACGCGGCGAGGCGCGCGGCCTTGCGCGCCTGGCGCTTCTTCTTGTCCTTCTTGGGCTTCTTGCGCTTGCCCCCGTCGTCCTCGACATCGGGCGCCGCGATCTGCGGCAGGCGCATGGTGAAGGTGGATCCGCGACCGGGGCGCGACCACAGCCGCACCTCGCCGCCGTGCCGCTGGGTGGCGTGCTTCACGATCGACAACCCGAGGCCGGTGCCTCCGGTGCGGCGCGACCGGGCCTCGTCGGCGCGGTAGAAGCGCTCGAAGATGCGGTCGCGGTCGGCCTCGTCGATCCCGATCCCCTGGTCCGAGACCGAGATCTCGACCACGCCGTCGTCGACCCGCACGCCGACGCCCACGCGGGATCCGCGCGGCGAGTAGACGATCGCGTTCGCGATGAGGTTGCCGACCGCCTCGATCAGGATCTGCGCGTCGCCCTGGACCCAGGCGCCGCGGTCGCCGCCGCGGGTGAGCTCGACGCCCGCGGACGCCGCCTGCACCGCGTGCCCCTCGACGCTCGTGGCGATCACCTCGTCGATCGCGACGGGGCCGAAGGCGCCGAGCCCATCGGCGGACTGCAGGCGGGAGAGGCTCATGATGCGACCGGTGAGCTGGCCGAGCCGCGCCGCCTCGGCCTGGATCCTGGTGGCGAACGCGCGCACCTGGGCGGGATCCTCCGCGGCCGACTCGATCGCCTCCGCCAGGAGGCTCACGGCGCCCACCGGGGTCTTCAGCTCATGACTCGTGTTGGCGACGAAGTCGGTGCGCATCTGCTCGAGGCGCTCCTGCTCGGTGACGTCGCGGATGATGAGCAGGCTCAGTCGGGGCCCGATGCGGCTCGCCCGCGCCGCGACCAGGCGCGGATCGAGGTTGCGCCCGCCGCGCGTCAGGCGCAGCGTGCTCGTCTGCGAGCCACCCTCGCGCACGGAGCGCACGAGCTGGCTCAGCTCGGGGTTCTCCAGGACGGCGCCGACGCCGATGCCGAAGCGCGCGGCGGCCGTGCTCGCGGCCGTGACGAGTCCCGACGGATCCACCGCGCACGCGGCGTCGTCCATCGCGGCCAGGACGTCGGTGAGGCCGTCCGGAAGCTCGGTGGACGCCTGCTGCTCGGCGGCGGTCCGCGCCCGCATCGCGGCCACGATCATCGCGGCGATGCCTGCGCCGATCGCGACACCCAGCCCGAGGGCGAGGAGGGCGAGCAGAGTGCTGTCCATGGGTCCAGCGTAGAGGTCGTTCACCCCCCGGATCCGCGGGTTCCCGCCTCTCGCACCCCCTGGCGCGCTAGTGTTCACGAGGACGGCACCAATCGTTAACCTTCGCCGAAGAGAATCGCCACGTGCGTGTCACGACCGTGACGGGCACTGTCCCGTGCCCGCTCCGCGGGCCACCGTGCGACTCAGACCATCCGGTGCCCCGGGTCACAGAACGAAAGGTGCGCAGCCATGCGCGAAGTCTTCCACCAGTCCCTCGAGCACCTGCAGTCGCAGCTCGTCGAGATCGCCGACCTCGTGGCCGTGTCGATCGAGAAGGCCACCCGCTCGTTCGCGACCAGCGATGTCGCCCTGGCCGAAGAGGTCATCGCCGACGACGCCCGCATCGACGAACTCGCGGTGGCGCTCGACGAGCAGGCCATCGAGATCCTCGCCCGCCAGCAGCCGGTCGCCCGCGACCTGCGCATCGTCGTCACCGCGCTGCGCGTGAGCGCGTCGCTCGAGCGCATGGGCGACATGTCGGAGCACATCGCCCAGCTCGCGCGGCTGCGCTTCCCCGAGCGCGCCATCCCGAAGGGCCTGAAGGGCACCTTCACCCGCATGGGCGAGCTCGACGTGGAGATCGCGCGCACCCTCGCCGAGCTGCTCCGCACGCAGGACCTGCGCTTCGCGGACACCATCCGCAACGCCGACGACGACGTGGACGAGCTGCACGCGAGCGTCTTCGAGAAGGTGCTCAGCGACAACTGGAAGGGCGAGGCGGGCGCGACGGTCGACGCCACCCTGGCCAGCCGGTACCACGAGCGCTTCGCCGACCACGCGGTCGCCGTCGCGAAGAAGGTCGTCTACCTCGCCACCGGCGACTGGGCCATCGACGAAGAGGACATCGCCCTCGCGGTCGAAGCCCAGCACGAGGCGGAGTCCGGATCCGGCCACGCCTGACCCCTCGCGTCGAAGATCCGCCCCGCCATCCGGTTCGGGGCGGATCTTCTCGTTTCGGGGCCCAGACCGTCAGGGGCGCGACCGGGGATCCCGGGCAGGAAACGTCCCGGAACGACGGATCCCGCCCCGCCCGGCTCAGAGAACCGGTCGAGGCGGGATCGACGTCTGCGGGGTTACTTCTTGCCCTGGTTCGCCACGGCGGCGGCGCCGGCGGCGGCCGCCTCGGGGTCGAGGTAGCGGCCGGGACCGGTGGGGACGTTGTTCTCGTCGAGCTCGTAGACCAGCGGGATCCCGGTGGGGATGTTCAGCTCGGCGATGTCGTCGTCGCTGATGCCCTCGAGGTGCTTCACGAGTCCGCGCAGCGAGTTGCCGTGCGCCGTCACGAGCACGGTCTTGCCGGCCTCGAGGTCGGGCACGATCGCCGAGGACCAGTACGGCAGCAGCCGGTCGATGACGAGCTTGAGCGACTCGGTGCGCGGGACCTCGCCGTCGATGCCCGCGTAGCGCGGGTCGTTGACCTGGCTGTACTCGCTCGCGTCGTCGAGCGGGGGCGGCGGCACGTCGAAGGAGCGGCGCCACAGCTGGAACTGCTCGGGACCGAACTCCTCGAGCGTCTGGGCCTTGTCCTTGCCCTGCAGAGCGCCGTAGTGACGCTCGTTGAGCCGCCATGAGCGGGTCACGGGGATCCACAGCCGGTCGGCGGCGTCGAGCGCGATGTTCGCGGTCTGGATCGCGCGGCTGAGCAGCGAGGTGTGCAGCACGTCGGGCAGGATCCCCGACTCCGCCAGCAGCTCGCCGCCGCGGCGGGCCTCGTTCTCGCCCTGCTCGGTCAGGCGGACGTCCACCCAGCCGGTGAACAGGTTCAGTTCGTTCCATTCGCTCTGCCCATGACGGAGCAGGATGAGGGTGCGCGTCATGCTCCCAGCCTACGGCGTGCGCCGCACCGCTCCGAAGCCGGGGTCCTCGCATGACGGACATCGCTTATGCGACGCATAGCAGGCGCACAGGCCCGCGTCCGCTCGCCCCGAGAGGATCCTCCTGACAGCCACGAGAGGATCCGGACATGAGCACCTTCCCCGACCCGACCCGCACCCCGGACGGCCCCGCGTACGAGGGTCGCCTGCTCGACCGCCCCGAGGAGGAGGTCGTGGATCAGGGCGCCCCGTTCGACATCCGCACCCTGATGACGCGTCGCACGGTGCTGAGCCTCGTCGGCCTCGGGGCGGGCGGAGCGGTGCTGGCCGCGTGCACGCCGATCGCGTCGGGCGCCGCGTCGACGGCGACCTCGAGCGCGGTCCCCACGGTCACCAGCACTCCCGCCGCCTCCGCGTCGTCGGCCCCTGCCTCGGCGGTTCCGGCCGCGGAGATCCCCGACGAGACGGCGGGCCCCTACCCCGGCGACGGCTCGAACGGCCCGGATGCGCTGACGGACTCCGGCATCGTGCGGCAGGACATCCGCTCGTCGATCGGCGGCGGAACCACGGCGGCCGGGGTGCCGCTGACGTTCTCCCTGAACCTCCTCGACATGGCGAACGGGGATGCGCCGTTCGCGGGCGTGGCCGTCTACGCCTGGCACTGCGACGCCGCGGGCGGATACTCGATGTACTCCTCGGGCATCCAGGGCGAGACCTACCTGCGCGGGGTGCAGGTCGCCGACGCGGACGGACGCGTGTCGTTCACCTCGGTCTTCCCCGGCTGCTACTCCGGTCGGTGGCCGCACATCCACTTCGAGGTGTATCCGAGCGCCGCGGCCGTCACGGACGCGGCGAACGCGATCGCGACCTCCCAGCTCGCGCTGCCGCAGTCCGCGTGCGAGGCCGTGTACGCGACCGCGGGCTACGACGGATCGGCCCAGAACCTCGCGCAGACCTCGCTCTCCTCCGACAACGTGTTCGGCGACGACGGCGGGGCGCTGCAGATCGCCGCGCTGACCGGGGACGCCGCGAGCGGCTTCACGGCGACGCTGACCGTGCGCGTGGACACCCGGACCGCGCCGACCGGCGGATCGATGGGCGGCGGACCGCGCTGACCGGCGCGGGCTAGAGCCCGGTCGGCGTGCTCTTCGCCGCGGGATCCAGGTCCTTCCGGTACCAGCGGTCGGCGTACGGCTCGGCATTGAACGCCTCGACCGACCGGAAGCCCAGGCGCTCGTACATCGCGCAGGCCTCCACGAGGTCGGAGCGGGTGTTCAGCCGGAGCGTGCGCGCGCCGTGATCGCGAGCAGCCTCCTCGAGCGCCAGGATCAGCCGACGCGAGATCCCCTGCCCCCGCGCCGCCGGCATCGTGAAGACTTTGGTGAGTTCGGCATCGTCACCGACGAAGCGCGCCCCGGCGCACGCGACCACGTCGCCGCCGTCCCGCGCCAGGAGCAGGATCCCGGTATCGCCCTGGAGGTCCTCGTACGGCTCGTCCGCGAGCGCCCTGTCGCGCTCGCCGTCCGTCGCGGGTCTGCCGTGATAGCGCGAGACGACCTCGGCCAGATAGGTGCGGACGATCCCGTCTGCATCCGCTGTCCCGGGGATTCCGACCTCGATCGTCTGCATGGGGATCAGCCTAGGGCGACGGACCGGGCAGGATGGTTGCATGGCGTCCTCTCCGCTCGGCCGGCCCACCCGCGGCACGACCGGCACCAACCGGCTGCGCCGCAACGACCGCTGGATCGCCGCGTCGCCCGCGTTCCGCCGCGCGGCGGATCCGCTCGTGATCGACCTCGGCTTCGGGGCGAGCGGGGTGACCGCCTTCGAGCTCGCCACCCGGCTCGTCCGGGTGCGTGCGGAGGCGGAGGTGCTCGGGCTCGAACTGGATCCGGCACGCGTCGCGACCGCGCGGGCGCAGCTCGCCGAGCTCCGCAGCGGCGCGGGGCACTTCGCGGCCGACCTGCCGGTGTCCTTCGCGCGCGGCGGGTTCGAGGTGCCGCTGCCCGACGGCCGGCGGCCCGCGGTGATCCGCGCCATGAACGTGCTGCGCCAGTACGACGAGGCGGACGTGCCGGACGCGTGGGCGCGGATGGCGTCGCGCCTCGCGCCGGGCGGGATGCTCGTGGAGGGCACGTGCGACGAGATCGGCCGCATCGCGAGCTTCATCGACGTCGAACCCGACGGCGTCGCTCAGCGTTTCACGCTGTCGCTGCGGCTCGCGGATCTGGAACGGCCGTCGATCGTCGCCGAGCGCCTGCCCAAGGCCCTCATCCACCACAACGTGCCGGGCGAGCGGATCCACGCCCTGCTCGCGGATCTGGACCGCGAGTGGGAGCGCGCCGCGCCGCTGTCCACGTTCGGCGCGACCCAGCGGTTCCTCGCCGCGGTCGCCGCCCTCCGCGACGCCGGGCATCCCGTGCTCGGAACGCGCGCCCGCTGGCGCCTCGGCGAGCTGACGGTGCCGTGGAGCGCGGTCGCACCGGCCTGAGCGGTCTGCACATCGAGGCACGGGAGCGGGTTCCGCACAGATTCCGCACGACGCCCGCCAGGGGTACAAGTGCCCGTCTATGCTGGCCCTCATCACGATGGACGCCCACAATGGAGGCATGTACATGTCCACGGACACTCTCGCGCTGATCGGCAGCGGCCTCGGCGGCCTGCTGACCCTCGGTGTCGCGATGTTCGCGGGCTTCGCCTGGGTGATCCGCCGGATCGACGCGGTCGAGTCGAAGCTGGCCAGCAGGATCGACTCGGTCGAGCAGAGACTCGACGCGAAGATCGACGCGGTCGAGCGGAACCTGTCCGATTTCCGGACGACCGTCGAGCATGAGTTCACCGACGTCAAGGTCGCGATCGCCCGCATCGAAGGCCCCCGCCCGCGCCTCATCGTCGAGCGATAGACGCCGGCCGGACAGGACGACCGCGTTCCGCGAAACGCCGAACCGTCCGGTGCGGCGGGCTCACATCCGCTCGTACCAGGCGCGGGCGATGCAGAACACCCCGTATGCGACGAGCCCCGCCGCCACCGCGCAGAGCAGCACGGGCCCGAACGGCAGTGCCGTGATGTCGCGCAGCGCGGCATCGAGTCCGGCCGCCTTGTGCGGGTCTCTCGTGATCGAGGCGATCACGAACAGCAGGCCCGTCACCACCACGGCGACGCCCTTCCCGAGATAGCCGACCACGCCGAAGACCTCGATCGCCGCCTTCCGGGTTCCGCGCGGCACGCGGAGCTCCTTCGTGAACGAGCGCGTGATCGCACCGACGATGAAGCCTCCGCCGATCGCGGCGACGGCCAGGCCGATCACGGTCAGCAGTATTCCGCCGCCCGGAGCCGAGAGGATCCGGCTGCTCAGGGTTTGCGAGCTCTGCGAGGCGTCCGTGCGCCCGCCGACCGCGTACACGATCGCCGTCCCAGCGAGGACGAGGTAGGCCGCGGCGACGCCCAGATTCTTGATCCGTCGACCCCACCTCGTCGTGCCCCCGGGGCCGGAGGTGAGGAAGGCGTCCGCGATCCGCCAAACGGCGAGCGCGGCGAGGGCGAGGGCGACGATGAGGAGCACGAGCCCACCGATCGCGTTCTGCCGGAGCTGCTGCATCGCCCCGCCCTGGTCGGCGGTGCGCGCGTCGCCGCCGACCGCGACGGAGACGGCGATCGCCCCGATCAGGATGTGCAGGACGCCGAGCACGGCGAATCCGATGCGGGCCGTGCGCCGGAGCGCCGGCGAGTCCCGGGTCGACCGTGCCGCGTCCTTCGCCCGTTCGGAGGCGTCCTCACCCGTGTCCATCCCGGCAGGGTAGACGACGCGATCCGGTCGAGACAGCGGGTTGCGTCCGGGGCGGCCGCTGTGCATCGCCCTGTTTCGGGGCTCAGCCCTCGGGGAACGCCGCGCCGGTCAGACGCAGCAGCGGGCGCGCCTTGACCACGGTCTCCGCATACTCCTCGTCGGGGTCCGAGAGCGAGACGATCGCCCCGCCGACGCCGTAGTCGAAGCCGCCGTCGTGCGCGACCAGGGTGCGGATCACGACGCTGAGGTCCACGGACCCGTCGAAGGAGAAGTAGCCCAGCGCGCCGCTGTACAGCCCACGAGGGCCGTCCTCGAGCCGATCCAGGATCGCCATCGTGCGCAGCTTCGGCGCGCCGGTCATGGATCCGGGAGGGAAGGCCGCCCGCACGCACGCCACGGGGCTGTCGGCGAGCCGGGAGCGGACGGTGCTGACCAGCTGATGGACCGTGGCGTAACTCTCCACGCGGAACAGGCCGTCCACCTGCACGGATCCGAGGTCCGCGGTGCGCCCGAGATCATGGCGGACGAGGTCCACGATCATCAGGTTCTCCGCGCGGTCCTTCTCCGACGCGGCGAGCTCCGCGCGGATCCGCTCTTCCTCCTCCGGGGTGCCGCCGCGCGGACGGGTGCCCTTGATCGGACGGGACTCGACGGCGCCGTCCGCCGTGATCCGCAGGAACCGCTCGGGCGACGTGCTCAGCACGCTCACCCCGCCGATGCGCAGGAACGCGCCGAACGGCGCCGGGTTCTGCGCGCGCAGGGCGAGGTAGGCGGCCAGCGGATCCCCCGCACCGGGGGCCGCGGCGTGCAGCAGGTTGGTCAGGCACGCCTCGTACGTCTCCCCCGCCGCGATCTCCTCCTGCGCCTCGGCGATGAGCCGCAGATACTCGGCGCGCGAGTGCCGGGCCGAAAGCGCGACCGGGGGCGCGACGAGCGGATCCGGTGCGGTCCCGTCGGGCGGGGCCTCCTCGAGGGCGGCGATCTCGGCCGTCGTCCTGGTGATCCAGTCCTCGTCGTCGAGGGCGAGCAGATGGATCCGCTCCTCCTCGTGGTCGACGACGAGCGCACGGTCGAGGCGGACCAGCGCCGCATCCGGCGTGGCCGCGCGCCGCCGATGCGGGGAGCCGCACTCCGCGCGCAGCTCGTAGCCGAGCGCTCCGACCCAGCCCAGGGCGAACGGGAGGTCACTCACCTCGGTCGCGGTGACCGCGAGCTCGGCATCGAGCCAGTCGAAGAAGCCCGTGCGCAGCACACGCTCCTGCGCACCGTCGCGGACCGTCACCGTGCCCGCCTGCACGTCCGCGATCGCGGTCGGCAGATCCCCGCCGCCGAGGATCGAGTACCGCGCGCGGGGATCCCCTGGACGGTTCCCGTCCAGCCACACGGCCTGCGTCGCATCGCCGAACAGATCGGTGAACAGCGTCTCGGTCGTGACCCGCAGCGGCAGCGTGCGTCGCCGCAGGGCGCGTCGCGCGACCGGAGCGCGAGACACGGGCGCCGAGGACGCAACCACAGGAGCAGGCTTCGTCAGCGGCGCCGCCGTCGCCCGCACGAACGCCGCGAAGTTCGCCATCATGTGCGTGCCGTCGAGCGTGCCGATCGACTCGGGATGGAACTGCACACCCCACAACGGCAGCTCGCGGTGCCGGATCCCCATGATGACGCCGTCGTCCGCGCGGGCCGTGACGACCAGCTCGTCCGGGACGTCGTCGATCATGAGCGAGTGGTAGCGCACCACCTCGACGGGCGACGGGAGCCCCTCGAAGGGGCCCGTGCCGTCGTGCGCCACCGGGGAGGGCCTGCCGTGCCGCGGTTCGGGGGCGCGCCGCACCGCGGCGCCGAAGGCGTGTCCGAGCCCCTGGTGTCCGAGGCACACGCCGAGCAGCGGGATGCGCCGCTCGGCCGCGATCCGGATCGCGTCGGCGCAGATCCCGAAGTCCTCCGACACCCGGGGATCCCCCGGCCCCGGCGAGAGCACGACGGCGTCGAACCGGTCGAGCACGGACGGATCCCACTCCGCCCAGTCGTTGTGGACCACGACGGGGGCCTGGCCGGCGGTCGCCGCGATCTGGTGCACGAGGTTGTACGTGAACGAGTCGTAGTTGTCGATCAGCAGGATGCGCAGCGGCCGGGGTTCCCCGTGCTCCGCTCCCGGGGCGGCATCGGCCCCCGCGCTCTCGATCTCCGAGCCCACCGGCGGCACCGCGTCAGTGCGCGTCGCGCGGATCCGGCGCGGACGGACGGCGGGAGAGCCGTGTCAGCCGGGGGATCTCCGCCGTCGCTCCGGCATCGCCGGGGACGATGACCTCCTGCGCGGCCGCGATGTCGCCGTCCGGCGTGCGCACCACGAGGTCGCCGATCGGAGCGCGCCGGGACAGGATCGCCAGCGCGATCGGGCCGAGCTCGTGGTGCCGCGCGGCCGAGGTGATGTGCCCGACCTCGTCCTCCGCACCGTCGGGCCCTACCGCCAGCACCGGGGCGCCCACGTCGGGCAGCAGGCTCTCACTGCCGTCCAGGTGCAGGGCCGCGATGCGACGGGGCGGATGCCCCAGGTTGTGCACCTTCGCCACGGTCTCCTGCCCCCGGTAGCAGCCCTTATTCAGGTGCACGGCGCTGCGGATCCAGTCGGTCTCGTGCGGCAGGGAGCGCTCGTCCACCTCGGCGGCCCAGCGGGGGCGCCAGGCGGCGATCCGCAGGGCCTCCGCGGCGAGCGCGCCGGCCCAGACCGTCCCGGAATCGGCGGCGAGCGCGGCGGCGGCGGACTCGTCGAGCACGGCGGTGCGCCAGTGATAGTCCGACCCGGGGTGCTCACCCACGTGGTACTGATGCCCGCCGGGCTGAACGGTCGGCCACGGATCCGTCCAGACGACGGCCTGTCCCTGCGGGGCGAGTGCGGCCCGCTCCGCGCGCTGCTCGGCGTCCGCGCCGGCGAAGAATCCGACGAGGAGCAGTTCCGGTCGCACCGCGACCTTCACATCCGCGCGGAACACCATGCGCTGCAGCCAGGTCGCGAGCGGCGCGGCATCGGCCGTATCGGCGATGAGCCACGTCGAGGAGCCGTCGTCGAAGACCGCGGCGACGTGCTCGACCCGCCCCTGCGGATCCAGCACGAGCAGCTCCGTGCTCTGCCCGGCCTGCAGGCGCGCCACGGACTGGCTGGTGATCGAGTCGAGCCAGGTGAGTCGTTCGGATCCGGTCAGCTCGATCACCGTGCGGTCGCCGAGCGGTACCAGCGCCTCGCCGCGCTCCAGCGCGCGCTGCTCGCGGATGGGATCCCCGAAGTGCGCGGCGACGTCGCCCTCGGCGATCGCCCCGGCCAGGGGCGGGAAGCCGGCCATGGTCAGACCTTCGCCAGCCGCGCGGACGCGTGCGAGCCCAGTCCCGCGCCGAGCGCGGCGATGTCCCAGGCCCAGAGCAGGTGGCCGTCGACGAGACCGTACATCCGTGTGGCGGCGCCGTACTCCTTGGCGCCTTCGGCGCGCACCACGGCGTCGGTGGCGATGTCGATGCGCGGTCCGTCGATGCGGCCGAGGTAGAGCTCGAGCATGCCGTCCGAGTGCACGATCGACACCTCGATCGCGAATCCGCCCTCGGGCCGTCGCAGCGCTTCGACGTCATCGACGGTGCGCTCAGCGGTGCGGGCCTCGCGCGGAGGGAGCAGGCCGGGCCCGGCGTCCTGCGCGTCGGCGGGACGCGCCAGGCGCCAGAATCCCGTCTCGGCCACGAGCGCCACCGGCTCGCCGTCCTCCGGGGTGAAGGTCGCGGTCGCCGCGTAGTTCAGGAACGGCCCGCCGTCGTGGCTGAAGCTCACGCGGTGCGCGAACTCGCCCCGATAGCAGTGCGCGTCGTCGTCGCCATCGGGTCCTGGGACCTCGTAGTCGATGACGCCGGTGCCCTCCCAGACGCCGAGCAGCCAGGACAGCGGCACGATGTCGGCGGGCAGGTCGGAGGGCAGATCGAGCACGCGCAGCCTTCTCTCTCAGCAGTCGTCGCGAGGCCGGCGCTGATCAGCGCTGGCCGCGGAACAGGTTGACCAGGACGGCCCCTGCGCAGAAGGTGATCGCGAGCCCCGCGAGGACCAGCAGGCCGACGAAGAAGAGTTCGAGCGCGACGATGTCCATGCCACTACTCTATGCCGTCCGCAGCCCGTGCCGCGCCGGTCGGCCGCGCGGTGACGGATGCGGGTTCAGGCGCCGAACAGCGCCGCGATGCCGAAGCCCGCGGAGACGATCCCCATCACCAGCAGCGCGCCGAGGCTCCCCGCGGAGACGCGCAGGATGAAGCCGCGGGTCTCTCCGCGGAGGAGCTGCACCGCGAAGGACAGCAGCACGCAGATCCCGAACCCGATCGCGTACCAGGTCATGAGCAGGGCGTCGGGCGCGACGATCCCGATCAGGATCGCCCCCACCGCGGCGACGGCCCAGGTGACGGCGAGCCCGACGAAGGGACTGCGCGGAGCGAGGACGGGATCGGCCATGCGCCCATTGTCACCCATCCGCGCTGTGCGTGCGGTCCTGAGTAAGGTGTCAACAGGAAAGGATCTGCGTGGCGCAACTGCTGGTTCTGACGTCGTCTCCCGCTGGGGCGCCGGTTCTGCCCGCCCTCGAGCTGCTCGGCCACCGGGTCCGCACGATCCCCGCGCAGCCGGCGGAGCTCGTGACCGCACCCGACGCGGATGCCGTGATCGTGGATGCGCGCACCGACCTCGTGGCGGCCAAATCGCTGTGCACGCTGATCCGCACCGCGGGCCTGCGCGGGCCGCTGCTGCTGGTCGTCACCGAGGGCGGGATGACCGCCGTGAACGGCGAATGGCGCATCGACGACGTGCTGCTCACCGGGGCCGGCCCCGCCGAGATCGACGCCCGCATCCGGCTCGCCCTGTCCCGTGACGCGCCGTCCAACGAGCCCGTCAAGGTGCAGACATCAGGGCTGACGATCGACGAGCAGTCGTACTCCGCCAAGCTGCGCGGCACCCCGCTGGATCTCACGTACAAGGAGTTCCAGCTGCTGCACTTCCTCGCCACGCACCCGTCCCGGGTCTTCACGCGCGAACAGCTGCTCAGCGAGGTCTGGGGCTACGACTACTTCGGCGGCACCCGCACGGTCGACGTGCACGTGCGGCGGCTGCGGGCCAAGCTCGGCGATCAGGAGCACATCATCGGCACCGTGCGCAACGTCGGCTACCGTTTCAACGTCGACGAGGACGAGGTCCGCCCGGTCGCTCCCAGCGCCCGCTGACGGCGCTCCCGCGACGGTGGGATCCGCCCCCGCGAGCGGACCGCGGATCCGGATCCCGACGCGTTCACCTGCAGGCAACATCATCCTGCAATGATGGGCGCATGATCGATCCCGCACTGGCAGACTCCGGACTCGGCGATGCCGAGGACGACGACTTCGACGAGCTCATCGCGCCGGACGACTCCCTCCTCCCGGAGAACCGGTACCTCGACCGCGAGCTGAGCTGGCTGGCGTTCAACCAGCGCGTGCTCGAGCTCGCCGAGGACGAGACGCTTCCCGTGCTCGAGCGGGCGAACTTCCTCGCGATCTTCGCGAGCAACCTGGACGAGTTCTTCATGGTGCGCGTCGCCGGCCTCAAGCGCCGCATCGTCACCGGCCTCGCCGTGCCCACCAACGTCGGCCGCGCGCCCGCCGACGTGCTGGCCGACATCTCCGCGGATGCGCACATGCTCCAGCGACGCCATGCGGCCGCATGGACCGGGATGGTCCGCCCCGCCCTCGCCGCCGAGGGCATCACGATCGTGGACTGGGACGACCTGGACGGCGAGGCCAAGGCCGAGCTCACCGACTACTTCCAGGCCAACGTCTTCCCCGTCCTGATGCCGCTCGCGGTGGATCCTGCGCACCCGTTCCCGTACATCTCGGGGCTATCGCTGAACCTTGCGATCCGGATCCGCAACGCCCGCACCGGACGCCAGGAGTTCGCGCGCCTCAAGGTGCCGCCCATGCTGCCGCGCTTCGTCGAGGTGCCCTCGACGGACGGCGAGCTGCGCTTCATCCGGCTCGAGGAGCTCATCGCGAACCATCTCGACGACCTGTTCCCCGGGATGGAGGTGCTCGACCACCACGCGTTCCGCCTCACCCGCAACGAGGACGTGGAGATCGAGGAGGACGAGTCGGAGAACCTCATCCAGGCGCTCGAGGCCGAGCTGCTGCGCCGCCGCTTCGGCCCGCCGATCCGCCTCGAGATCACCGACGACATGGACGACGTGACGCTCGACCTGCTCCTCAGCGAGCTCGACATCACCGATCAGGAGGTCTACCGCCTCCCCGGGCCCCTCGACCTGCGCGGCCTGTTCGGGCTGGGCCGGATCGATCGCCCCGATCTGCGGTACACCCCGCACGTGCCCACCACCGCGCTCGCGTTCAAGCCCGGCGCGAACGAGCGCATCGACATCTTCAAGGCGATCCGCAAGGCCGACGTGCTCGTGCACCACCCCTACGAGTCGTTCACGACGAGCGTCGTGGCGTTCCTCGAGCAGGCCGCGCGCGATCCGCACGTGCTCGCCATCAAGCAGACGCTGTACCGCACCTCGGGAGACAGCCCGATCGTGCAGGCGCTCATCGACGCCGCCGAGTCCGGCAAGCAGGTGCTCGCGCTCGTCGAGGTGAAGGCCCGCTTCGACGAGGCGAACAACATCGTCTGGGCGCGCAAGCTCGAGAAGGCCGGCGTGCACGTCGTGTACGGCCTGGTCGGGCTGAAGACGCACTGCAAGCTGGTCAACGTCATCCGCGAGGAGGACGGCGTGCTGCGCAGCTACAGTCACATCGGCACCGGGAATTACAACCCGAAGACCAGCCGCATCTACGAGGACTTCGGTCTCTTCACCGCCGACCCGCAGGTCGGCAAGGACCTCACCCGGCTGTTCAACGAGCTCAGCGGCTACGCCATCGAGAAGAAGTTCAAGCGCCTCCTGGTCGCACCGTTGCACCTGCGCAAGGGCCTGCTCCGCCAGATCGAGAAGGAGCGCGAGAACGCCCTCGCCGGAAAGCCGGCGCACATCCGCATCAAGGTGAACTCGATGGTGGACGAGCAGATCATCGACGCCCTGTACCGGGCGAGCGCGGCCGGCGTCCCCGTGGACGTGTGGGTGCGCGGCATCTGCAGCCTGCGGACGGATCTGCCCGGCATCACCGACAACATCACGGTCCGCTCGATCCTCGGCCGCTACCTCGAGCACTCGCGCATCTTCGCGTTCCACAACGACGGCGATCCGCAGGTCTTCATCGGCAGCGCCGACATGATGCACCGCAACCTCGACCGTCGCGTGGAGGCGCTCGTGCGGGTCACCGATCCCGCGCACATCGACGAGCTGCTCGCGTTCTTCGACCTCGCCCTCTCCCCCGACACGTCGTCCTGGCACCTGGGAGCGGACGGCGTGTGGACCCGGCGCGCGTTCTCCGAGGTTGGCGCTCCGCTCGTCGACCTGCAGGATAGGACCATGTCGCAGATCCAGCAGCGTCGCAGGGCCAGGGCGGTGCGATGACCCCCAGCTCCCTCGGACCCTCCACCGCCACCGCGGACACCACGGGTGTCACGGTCGTCGCCGATCGCCCGGACCGCGCCGTGTACGCGGCCGGCGGTCTGGTGTGGCGCGTCTTCGAGGACAAGCTGCGTATCCTGCTGATCCATCGCACGAAGTACCGCGACGTGACCCTCCCCAAGGGGAAGGTCGACCCGGGCGAGATGCTCGCGGAGACCGCGGTGCGGGAGATCTTCGAGGAGACTGGGATCCGCGTCTCGCTCGGCGCTCCGGTCGGCGTCTCGCGGTACACGATGGCCAACCGCAAGCAGAAGGTCGTGCACTACTGGGCCGCCGAGGCCACCGACGAGGCCGTGCGCGCGTCCGCGTTCGTGCCCAACCGGGAGATCGCCGCCCTCGAATGGGTGAGCCTGAAGAAGGCGCGCGCGCGGCTCAGCTACCCCGTCGACGTCGAGATCCTGGACGCGTTCGCGAAGCTCGTCGACGACGGCGCCCTGCGCACGTTCCCGCTGGTCGTGCTGCGGCATGCGAAGGCCGCCAACCGCGGCGTGTGGCTCGGATCCGATGCGTCGCGCCCGCTGACTCCGCGCGGCCACGCCCAGTCGAAGGCGATCGTGGGACCCCTGCGGGCGTTCGGCATCGAGCGGATCGTGTCGAGCGACGCCCGTCGCTGCGTGGAGACCGTGATGCCCCTGTCCAAGGCGATCGGGCACAAGGTCCGCAAGACGGAGCTGCTCAGCCAGGACTCCTGGGAGGAGGGGCTCTCGGATCCGCGCACCGTGATCGGCAAGCGGGTGCGCTCCGGCAGGCCCGCCGTCCTGTGCAGCCACGGACCGGTGCTGCCCGACATCATGCGCGAGATCGCGCTGGCGACCGGCACCATGCACGGCTCCTATCTCGGCAGCGCCTCCGCGCTCGAGGTCGGGGCGTTCAGCGTCGTGCATCTGAGCGCCACCAACCCCGGATCCGGCATCATCTCGATCGAGACGCACCTGCCGAAGATCTGAACGGGCGCAGACGGTCGTTCACCCCCCGTTTACCTTCGATCTTTGATCGCGTAACGACCGGCGCATATCGTCTGGCGTGGCCCTGCACCAGGGCACACTCGACACAGCGAAGGACTTACATAGTGAAGCTCAACCGCATCACCACGATCGGCGCAGCCGGCGTGCTCGCCGCCATCGCGCTCGCGGGCTGCTCCTCGACGCCCAGCAGCACGAGCAGCGACTCCCCCTCTGCGGCACCGACCTCGAGCGCGATCACCTCGAAGGTCGACGCATCGCTGACCGGCACCATCACCTCGGGCGGCTCGAGCGCTCAGGCGAACGCGCAGGCCGCGTGGACCGCCGCGTACAACGCGCAGGTCAAGGGCGTCACCATCAACTACGACAAGTCCCAGGGCTCGGGCGGCGGCGTCACCAACTTCCTCAGCGGCGCGTACGACTTCGCGGGCTCCGACTCGCCCCTGAACGCCGACCAGACCACGCAGTCGAAGGCTCTGTGCACCGAGGGCGGCATCAACATCCCCGTCTACCTCGACGGCGTCGCGATCGCGTTCAACATCCCCGGCGTGACCGACCTCAAGCTCAGCGGCGAGACGATCGCGAAGATCTTCGCGCTGCAGATCACCGACTGGTCCGACCCGGCCATCACCAAGGACAACGGCAAGGCGCTGCCCGCCGGCAAGATCACCACGGTGGCGCGCTCGGACGGCTCGGGCACCACGGCGAACTTCACCAACTACCTCGCCGCCACCCAGAAGAGCGTCTGGACCTTCCCCGCGGGCAAGGACTGGCCGGTCGAGGGCGACGTGTCCAAGCAGAAGGGCGGCTCGGGCGTCGTCCAGGCCGTCGAGGCCGGCACGGGCACGATCGGCTACGCCGACCACTCCGCGATCGGCAAGCTCGCCAGCGTCTCGATCCTGCAGGACGGCAAGGCCGTTCCGTTCAGCGCCGAGGCCGTCTCGAAGACCTTCGAGGTCGCCGCGGTCGACGCCTCCAACGGCGTCAAGGGCGACCTGTCGAAGAAGTTCGACTACTCGAAGCTGACCGCCGAGACCTACCCGATCCCGCTGGTCTCCTACGCGATCGCGTGCACCACCTTCAAGACCCCGGCCCAGGCCGCGCTCGTGAAGAGCTACATCGGCTTCATCGACAGCACGCTCGGCCAGCAGGTCGCCGTGAAGAACGCCGGTGCGGCGCCGCTCCCGGACTCCGTCCTGAAGGCGGCCCAGGAGTCGCTCGCGACCATCAAGTAAGCATCAGGCCGGCCCGGGTCGGCTCTTCGGAGCCGACCCGGGCTGGGCAGGGCCGCCGACCCGATCGGAGGCCCTGCCGAGTTTTCGTGCTGGCCCGATCCCTCCTGCCACAGGCCGGAGCACAAA
>NZ_NCKN01000403.1 GCF_002257455.1 Microbacterium sp. 13-71-7 | reverse complement strand
TTTCTGCATTCTGCGAAGTGTTTTGATTCAAGGCCGCCCCCAGGGGCGGCCTTTTTTCGTGCGTGCGCGGCCCCGCGACCTCCGCCGCTGCGCGGCGGGATTCGCGTGCCCGCGCCCGGCCGCTCGCGATCACGCGGAGCGGTGAGAGCGTCGCCGAGCTCGAGGTTTGGGCATCGACTCGACGGCGACACCGGGCTACCCTGGGCGTCAGACGGGCCGTTCGCCCGCCATCCCCGGTGGACGAAGGAGCGCACGATGGATTCGATGATGATGGACTCGATGAAGAGCATGGACATGATGCCCGGCATGCAGACGATGGACATGGCTCTCATGCAGGCGTGCATGGACGCGTGTTCGGCGTGCGAGCAGGCGTGCACGGTCTGCTCGACTCAGATGATGGACTGTTCGCCGGCCTGCATGAACTGCGCGGACATGTGCAACACCATGATGCGGTCCATGATGCGCATGCAGGGGATGACGCCGGCCGTGATGATGTCGATGCTGGACGCCTGCATGGCGATGTGCCAGCTCTGCATGGACATGTGCATGAAGCACGAGGCACACAGCGAGGTCTGCCGGATGTGCGCCGCCGCCTGCAAGGCGTGCATGGACGCCTGCATGGCGATGCGCGAGTCGATGATGGCGGCCTGAGCGGCACCTGAGCACGGAGCCGCCCGCACCAGGGTGGCTTAGGATCGAAACATGCTCGTCGTTCGGGGCACCGTTCCGGTGCTGAAGGAGGTCACTGGCGCGCTCCGCGCCGGTGACAGAGGCTGACGCCCCCGCCGGTGGATTCCCCCACCGGCCGGATCATCGCGCCCGCGCGAGAATTCCGCGGGTCCTCCTCCGGCTGCGTTCGGCAGCCGTCTCCTCACGCCTGCATTTCGCAGGCGGTCAGACACCGCACAGAGAGCACGACATGCTTCCCATCGATGAGCGCGCCATCCGCGCCTCCTTCCGCAACACCTCCCGCAAGGAGGCCTCCTCCGCCACCCTGCCGCCCGAGTTCGCCGAGATCGACTTCTCGCTCCTCTCGTTCCTGGGCTGGTCCGACCCGAAGATGCCACGGAGGGCGTACATCGTCGCGCAGCGCGACGATGGCTCTCCTGTCTCGGTGATGCTGCAGCAGGCCGAGCAGCGCACGCTCGCCCGCGCGCAGTGCTCGTGGTGCGAGGACGTCACCCTGCGCAACGACGTGCAGTTCTTCGCCGCGCGCAAGGCCGGCCCCGCGGGACGCAACGGAGACACGCTCGGCGTGCTGATCTGCGCGAACTTCGGCTGCTCGGCGAACGTGCGGCGCCTTCCGGCGCTCGCCTACGAAGGCTTCGATCGAGAGGCGGCGCGGGATCAGCGCATCCTCCGCCTGCAGCAGCACGTGCAGGGTTTCCTGCGCGAGCTCGGCGCGTAGCCGTGAGCGCCCTTCGTCTCCCGTCGCGGAGGCGGAGGGCGCCTTCTTGAACTCAGGCGCGCCGGATCTCAGGCGCGCGCGACGTTGTAGCGCAGGGCGCCGATCGCGAGCACGTCCCAACGCGTGTGCACGGCCACGGGCTGGCCGGGCTCGACCTCGAGGGCGGCGCCTCCGGCGTTCCACAGCGCC
>NZ_NCKN01000061.1 GCF_002257455.1 Microbacterium sp. 13-71-7 | reverse complement strand
ATCGCGAACAGCACCGTGAACATGCGCGTCGGGAAGCCCATCGCCTTGTAGATCACGCCGGTGTAGAAGTCGACGTTCGGGTACAGGCGACGCTCCTGGAAGTAGTCGTCCGCGAGGGCGATCTCCTCGAGCTCCTTCGCGAGGTCGAGCAGCGGATCCGTGACGCCGAGCTCGGTGAGCACCTCGTCGGCCGCGGCCTTCACGAGCTTCGCACGCGGGTCGTAGTTCTTGTACACGCGGTGCCCGAAGCCCATGAGCTTCACGCCGTCTTCCTTGTTCTTCACCCGCTCCACGAAGCGCTGCACGCTCTGGCCGGAGTCGCGGATCTGGCCGAGCATCGTCAGCACGGCCTCGTTCGCACCGCCGTGGAGCGGCCCGGAGAGCGCCTGGATGCCGGCGGAGATCGAGGCGAACTGGTTCGCCCCGGTGGAGCCGACCAGGCGCACCGTGGAGGTGGAGGCGTTCTGCTCGTGATCCTCGTGCAGGATCAGCAGCAGCTCGAGCGCCCGCGACATGACGGGGTTGATCTCGTAGGGCTCGCTGTGCACGCCGAAGTTGAGCTTGAGGAAGTTGTCCACGAAGCTCAGCGAGTTGTCCGGATAGAGGAACGCCTGGCCGACGCTCTTCTTGTGCGCGTACGCCGCGATCACGGGGAGCTTGGCGAGCATGCGGACCATGTTCAGCTCGACGTGCTCCGGGTTGTTCACGTCCGTCTCGCCCTCGTAGTAGGTCGAGAGGGCCGCGACCGCGCTCGACAGCACCGACATGGGGTGCGCCGTGTGCGGCAGTGCGGAGAAGAAGTGCTTGAGGTCCTCGTGCAGCAGCGTGTGCCGGCGGATCTTCTCGTCGAACTCCGCCAGCTCCGTCGCACTCGGCAGCTCACCGTAGATGAGCAGCCAGGCGACCTCGAGGTACGAGCAGGAGTTCGCGATCTGCTCGATCGGGTAGCCGCGGTAGCGCAGGATCCCCTTGTCGCCGTCGATGAACGTGATCTCCGACTTGGTCGAGGCCGTGTTCACGAAGCCGTAGTCGAGACCGGTGTGGCCGGTCTGCCTGGTCAGGGTGGAGAAGTCGATGCTGGCGTGCCCGTCGGTGCCGTGCAGGATCGGGAACTCCGCGGTCTTGTCGCCTACTGTCAGCGTTGCCTTCGTAGGCCGCTCGCCCGCTGCGCTCACGCAGACCTCCTCATGCGTCTGTCTCGTGTGGGGGATGCGCGATCCGTGCCGGTGGGCCCGCGATCGCGTCGCTCATACAGCCTAGTCCGCGCACAGACCTACTGTGAAAACGACCAAGAGTGACGCCTGGACCCCTGTGGAAAGCTACGAAGCCATTCCGCGCAGACGTGCCGCCGCCGCCTCGATCCGCTCGAGCGGCGCGGTCAGCGAGAGCCGCACGTGCTGCGGCGAGTGCTCGCCGTAGAACGGCCCCGGCCCCGCCAGGATCCCCAGGTCGGCGAGCACGCCCATGGACTCCCACGCGTCACGGCCCTGGGTGGCCCACAGGTACAGGCCCGCCTCGGAGCCGTCGATCCGGAAGCCCGCGTCGAGGAGCGCCGGTCGCAGCACGTCCCGCCGCTGCCGGTAGCGCTCCTTCTGCGCCGCCACGTGCTCGTCGTCGCGCAGGGCCACGGCCATGGCGTGCTGCACGGGCGCCGGCGGCATGAGACCCAGATGCTTGCGGGCGGTGAGGATCTCCCCCACGACGCGGGCGCAGCCGGCGATGAACGCGGCGCGATAGCCGGCGAGGTTGGACTGCTTGCTGAGCGAGTACACGCTGAGCAGGCCTGCCCTGGTCCCTCCCGTGACGCGCGGATCCAGCACCGAGGGCACGGGCTCGCTCGCCCACGGGCCGTCCCAGCCGAGCTCGGCGTAGCACTCGTCGCTCGCGAGGATCGCGCCCAGCTCGCGCGCCCGCCGCACCGCCGCGGCGAGCTCGTCGACGCTCCAGGTGCGTCCGTCGGGGTTGCCGGGGGTGTTGATCCAGATGAGCTTGGCGCCCTCCGGCCAGAGCGCGGGATCGTCCTCGCTCACGACCGTCGCTCCGGCGACCTGCGCGCCGACCGCGTACGTCGGATAGGCGACGCGCGGCTGCACCACGATGTCGCCGGCGCCGAGGCCCAGCAGGGTCGGCAGCAGCGCCACGAGCTCCTTGGAGCCGATCGTGGGCATCACGTTGTCCACCCGGAGGTCCGGCACCCCGCGGCGCCGTGCGTACCAGTCCACGATCGCCTCGCGCACGGCCGGGGTGCCGACCGTCTGCGGATACGAATGCGCGTCGGTCGCCTCGGCGAGCGCATGGCGGATGATCTCGGGCGTCGGATCCACCGGGGAGCCGATCGCGAGATCGACGATGCCGTCGGGGTGCGCGGCCGCACGCTCACGGAACGGGGTGACCGCGTCCCAGGGGTAGTCGGCCAGATCGCGGACGGACATGGCGGCGGTTACTCGCCCTGCGGCGGGAGCACGGCGATGACGGGGTGGTCGTGGTGAATCACGCCGACCTTGGCCGCGCCACCGGGAGACCCGATCTCGTCGAAGAACTCGACGTTCGCCTTGTAGTAGTCCGCCCACTCCTCGGGGAGATCGTCCTCGTAGTAGATCGCCTCGACGGGGCACACGGGCTCGCAGGCGCCGCAGTCGACGCACTCGTCGGGGTGGATGTACAAGGATCGCTCACCCTCGTAGATGCAGTCCACGGGGCACTCGTCGACGCAGGCACGATCCTTCACGTCGACGCAGGGAAGAGCGATCACATATGTCACGGACCCAGTCTACGACCCGTCGACGGGCCCTTCTCCCGCCACCCGCGCTCGGGCGGCCTGCTCCTGCTGGAGCCGGCGGATCCGCGAGAAGTCGGGCCACGCGGCGACCAGGAGCACCATCACCGCGACGGTCCACGTCCAGGTCACACCCAGCAGATCGTTCGGGACGATCACCGAGCCGCCGGGCCCGCGGCCCGAGATCACGACCATGCCCAGGAGCATTCCCAGCCCCGTCGCGAGCGCGCCCCAGCGGTCGTGCAGCAGCAGCCGCACCGCGAGGAGCATCCCGCCGCACGCGACGGCGCCGAGCACCAGGCCGACCCACGGCAGGCCCCAGACCGAGGTCGCGTGAGTGACCGTCGCTGCGAGGCCGAACACCGCCCCCACCACGAACAGGGCCACCCACGACAGCGCTCTGCCGAGCCACGATCCACGCACGGTCCGAGCTTACGCGGCCCACCCTAGGAGCCGCAGGAGAGCCGCTACCGCCGCGGCGGCGATCACCACGACGAGGAAGGACTGACGCAGCAGCAGGAGCCCCGCCGCGACGAGCAACGCCGGCACCCTGGCGTCCACGACGATGTGCGGGCCCGCGGCGAGCGTCTGCACGGCCACGAGGGCGGCCAGCAGCGCGACCGTCAGCAGGTCGGTGATCCGCGCCGGGCGCGGCGCCTCGAGCACCGATGCCGGCACCAGATAGCCCGCGCCCTTGAGCGCCAGGCAGCCGATCGCGGCCAGCAGCACGGCGTTCCACAGGGTCATGCCGCCCCCTCCCCCGACGTCCGGGCAGCGCCCTGCGGCGCGAACCAGTTGAACCAGCCGACGACGATCGCGACGAACGCCGCGACGAGCACCGGAAGACCGGGGATCAGCACAGGTGTGAGGACCGTGGCGACGGCGGCGGCAGCGATCCCGACCGCGATGGCCTGGCGCTTGCGCAGCCGCGGCCACAGCAGCGCGAGGAACGCGGCGGCGGCGGCCGCATCCAGTCCGTAGGTCTTCGGATCCCCGAGGACGTCGCCTAGCAGCGCACCGAGCAGCGTGGTCAGGTTCCAGCCGAGGTAGATCCCCACGCCCGTGATCCAGAACCCGACGCGGCGCGCCCGTGGCGAGCGCTGTGCGAGCGACACGGCGGTGGACTCGTCGATCGTGAACGGCGCGGCCAGGCCGCGCCGGAGTGCTCCGCGACCGATCACCGGCGACATCCGCATGCCGTAGGCGACGTTGCGCACGCCGAGCAGCAGCGCCGAGGCGATCGCCGCGGGTGCGGCGGCGAGGCCGCCCGCCCCGATCACGCCCACGAAGGCGAACTGCGATCCGCCGGTGAACATCAGCAGGCTCAGCACGCACGTCTGCCAGACGTCGAAGCCGCTGGTGACGGCGAGCGCGCCGAAGGATATCCCGTACGCGCTCGTGGCGAGGGCGACGCCGAGCGCCTCCCGACGTGCGACGCGCACCTCGGCGGCGGCCTCGTCCTCGGATCCGCTCTCGATCGTTCGTTCCTCTGAACGCATGACGATCATTCTGAACAAGGGTAATTCGTTTGTCAAGGCGAACGATCGTTTGAAATACTGGCCGCATGGATGATCTCCGTGAGCGCATCTCCCGGTCCCTGCGTCGAGAGCGCGAGGCCGCGGGACTCTCCGTCTCCGAGCTCGCCCGCCGTGCCGGCGTCTCCAAGGGGACGGTGTCGCAGCTGGAGAGCGGATCCTCGGGTCCCAGCGTCGAGACGCTGTGGGCGATCGCCGACGCGCTGGGGGTGCCGTTCGCCGCGTTCGTCGAGGAGCGCACGAACGCGCCGACCCTGATCCGTGCGGGCGAGCATGCGGGCGTGCCCTCTGCCGCGGCGCCGTATCTGGCGACACTGATCGCGGCCTGTCCCCCGGGCGCCCGCCGCGACCTCTACATCATCCAGGCGGAGCCGGGCGAGCCGCGCCGCTCGCAGCCGCACCACGTGGGCACCACGGAGCATGTGGTGCTGATCAGCGGACGCGCCATGATCGGGCCCGCCGACGCCTCGGAGGAGCTCCACCCCGGCGACTACCTCTCCTACCCCGGCGACGCGTCCCACGTGTTCGAGGCTCTCGAGCCCGGCACCTCCGCGGTGCTCATCTCCGAGCTGCGCTGAGCCGCACCGGGCGCACGGAGCGCGGCGCGCACGGAGCGCGGCGCGCACGGCCCGCAGGGTACGCGAACGGCCCGCCTGCCGAGGCAGACGGGCCGTTTCGAGCAGACGCCGATCAGGCGTTGGCGTCCTGACGCTTCTGGCGCGAGGCCTCGCGCCCGCGGGTCGTCGCATCCAGGATCACCTTGCGGATGCGGACCTTCTCCGGCGTGACCTCGACGCATTCGTCGTCACGCGCGAACTCGAGGCTCTCCTCGAGCGTCAGCAGGCGCGGCGGCGTCATCGACTCGAAGTTGTCGGCCGTGGAGGAGCGCATGTTGGTGAGCTTCTTCTCCTTGGTGATGTTCACGTCCATGTCGTCGGCACGCGAGTTCTCGCCGATGACCATGCCCTCGTAGACCTCTTCGGTGGGCTGCACGAAGAACGACATGCGCTCCTGCAGGGCGATCATCGCGAACGGGGTGACCACACCGGAGCGGTCGGCGACGATCGAGCCGTTCTGACGGGTCGTGATCTGGCCGGCCCAGGGCTCGTAACCGTGCGAGATCGCGTTGGCGATGCCGGTGCCGCGGGTCGTGGTGAGGAACTCGCTGCGGAAGCCGATGAGACCGCGGGACGGGACGATGAACTCCATGCGCACCCAGCCGGTGCCGTGGTTGGTCATGTTGTCCATGCGGCCCTTGCGGTTCGCGAGGAGCTGGGTGATCGCGCCGAGGTGCTCCTCGGGGGTGTCGATCGTGAGGTGCTCGAACGGCTCGTAGGTCTTGCCGTCGATCTTCTTCGTGACCACCTGCGGCTTGCCGACGGTGAGCTCGAAGCCCTCGCGGCGCATGTTCTCGACGAGGATCGCGAGCGCGAGCTCGCCACGGCCCTGGACCTCCCAGGCGTCCGGGCGGCCGATGTCGACGACCTTGAGCGAGACGTTTCCGATGAGCTCGCGGTCCAGGCGGTCCTTGACCATGCGCGCGGTGAGCTTGTGGCCCTTGACCTTGCCCATGAGCGGCGAGGTGTTGGTGCCGATGGTCATCGAGATCGCGGGGTCGTCGACCGTGATGGCCGGGAGTGGACGCACGTCCTCGGGGTCGGCGATCGTCTCGCCGATCGTGATGTTGTCGAAGCCGGCGATCGCGACGATGTCGCCGGGGCCTGCCTCCTCCGCGGGGTAGCGCTCGAGCGCGCGGGTCTTCAGCAGCTCCGTGACGCGCGCGTTGCTGGTGGATCCGTCCGCACGCACCCAGGCGACGGTCTGGCCCTTCTTGAGGGTGCCGTTGAAGACGCGCAGCAGCGCGAGGCGGCCGAGGAACGGCGAGGAGTCGAGGTTCGTGACCCAGGCCTGCAGGGGCGCCTCGTCGTCGTAGGCGGGGGCCGGGACGTGCTCGAGGATCGCCTCGAACAGCGGCTCCAGATCGGCGTTGTCGGGCAGCGCGCCGTTGTCGGGTCGGGTGCGGGACGCGGCGCCGGCACGGCCGGAGGCGTACACGACGGGCACGTCGAGCAGCGCGTCGACGTCGAGGTCGGGGACGTCGTCGACGAGGTCGGATGCGAGACCCAGCAGCAGGTCGTGCGCCTCCTCCTCGACCTCGGCGATGCGCGCGTCCGGACGGTCGGTCTTGTTCACCAGCAGGATCACGGGGAGCTTGGCCTCGAGGGCCTTGCGCAGCACGAAGCGGGTCTGCGGAAGCGGGCCCTCGCTCGCGTCCACGAGCAGCACGACGCCGTCGACCATGGACAGGCCGCGCTCGACCTCGCCGCCGAAGTCGGCGTGGCCCGGGGTGTCGATCACGTTGATCGTGATCGGGGTCTCGGTGTGGATGCCGTTGTAGGTGATCGCCGTGTTCTTGGCGAGGATCGTGATGCCCTTCTCACGCTCCAGGTCGTTCGAGTCCATCGCGCGCTCTTCGACGTGCGCGTGCTCGCCGAAGGAACCGGTCTGGCGGAGCATGGCGTCCACGAGCGTGGTCTTGCCGTGGTCGACGTGCGCGACGATGGCGACGTTGCGGAGATCGGAACGGAGGGCGTGCGCCATGAAGGAATCCAATGCAGCTGGGGTTTCGCCCGGGATTCCGGACTCTTCAGGTTACATCACCGCTCCTGGACGTCCTCTGCAGGGCGACGCGTACGCTCATCGCATGAGGATCGCCCTGCCGCTCGACCCGCCGGATGCCCCGTCCGGGAAGCGCCTGGGCTGGGAGATCGCGATCGTGCTCGGCCTCGGCCTCGGGCAGTCCGCCGTGTACGCGGTCGTCCAGCTCCTGGACCGCCTGTCCCTCTCCACCCCGCTCGCGGACCAGACCGCGACGCTGAATCCCTCGCAGTCCAGCCGCGAGCTGTTCGACTTCCTCTATCAGGTGCTCGGGATCGGCTTCTCCGTGGTCCCGGTCCTGCTGGTGTGCTTCCTGCTCTGGCGTCCGGCGCGCCCGCACCTCGGCGCGCTGGGCCTGGACGGCGACCGCATCGGCCGCGACGCCGGCCAGGGCGTCGCCCTCGTGCTCGCGATCGGGATCCCCGGCCTCGCGCTCTATCTCGCCGGACGCGCGATGGGCCTGTTCGTCGCCGTGGACCCCGGCCCGCAGAGCGGATACTGGTGGACGATCCCGGTGCTGCTGCTCTCCGCCGCCCGCGCCTCCGTGCAGGAGGAGTTCGTGGTGCTGGGATACCTCTTCGCCCGGCTGCGGCAGCTCGGCTGGGGTCCGTGGACGATCATCCTCGCCACCTCCGTGCTGCGCGCGAGCTATCACCTGTACCAGGGCCCGGGCGCGTTCATCGGCAACCTCGGCATGGGACTGCTGTTCGGCTTCCTGTTCCTGCGCACCGGCCGGCTGCTGCCCTTCCTCGTGGCGCACTTCCTGATCGACGCGGCCGTCTTCGTCGGCTACCCCTGGGCCGCCTCGACGTGGCCCGCCCTGTTCGGCCTCCCGTCGCACTGACGCCCTCCCCGGCGCCCGCTCGGCCCGCCGCCCGCTCGGCCCGCCCGCTCTCTTTGACCGCGAGACTCCAACTGGGCGACGAGACTGCGCTGCTGGACCGCAGTCTCGTCGCGGAGTTGGAGTCTCGCGGTCAGATGCGGAGGGTGAGCGCTTCGGTCTGCACAGGCGGGCAGGGCGGGGAGTTCGACACGGATCCTGTGAGGCGAGAGCCATGGGAGACGCGGTTCGCGGAGGATCGGCGCATGCTGAACTCGATTCTCACGCCCGCGCTGACGCCCGCTCCGGTCGAACTGATGCGTTCGCACGGCGCGGCGAACACGACCGTCCTCGACCGGGCCTGGCGGCAGGGCGATCTCGTCCGGGTCGTCCCGGGCGTCTACGCGCCGGTCAGGCAGTGGGAGGACTCGGCGCCCTGGGACCGCTACCTGACTCGCGTGCATGCCGTGAACCTCGCCCACCCCGGGTTCGTCTTCTGCGGCGCCTCCGCGGCCGCTCTCCGCGGCGTCTTCCTCGGGAGGCAGAGCGATCCCGTCCTCGTCCTGGATCCCGACAGGACCAGTCGCGTCTCGGGCGTCGTTCGGGTCCTCACCTCCGTCGATCGGCGTGCGATCGACGAGATCGACGGGATCCGGCTGACGTCGGCGGCGGACACCGCCGTCGACGTGGCCCGCGCCTCGTCTCCCGGCGCCGGTCTCGCCTACGCCGATGCGCTGATCCGTCGCACGCCCCACCTGACGGCGGCCCGGCTTCGCGCGATCAACGAGTCGCGCCTTTCCTCGCGCAACCGGCGCAGGGCCCGCTGGGCTCTCGACCGGGCGAGCGGCGTGCCGGAGAGCGTGCTCGAGTCCCTCAGCCTCGCCGCCATGGAGTTCGCCGGCTTCGAGCTGCCGGAGACGCAGGTGACGTTCCTCATCGATGGCGTCGAAGACCGCGTCGACTTCTTCTGGCGCTCGCGGGATCTCATCGGCGAGGCGGACGGGGCCGTCAAGTACGGCGGGGAGTTCGGCGATCCGACGGAGGCGATCCTCAAGGAGAAGCGTCGCGAGGCCCGGCTTCTGCGCCGCGCCGCGCGCCGGATCCGGTGGGGCTGGCCCGAGTTGCGAGAACTGGATCCGCTCATCGACATCCTCCGCACAGCGCGCGTGCCGCGCCCGCTCCCCGCCGACCCGTTCCTGCTCGCGTCCCTCCGCGACGCCCTGCACTGACCCGCGAGACTCCAACTGGGCGACGAGACTGCGCTCCACGACCGCAGTCTCGTCGCCCAGTTGGAGTCTCGCGGCCAGATCGCCGGCCAGAAGCCGGCCACAAACCAGGGCGACGGCGGAGCGCGTCAGCGGGTGACGGCGACGGCGATCGCGGCCCAGGCGACGATCGCGACCAGGGCGCCGATCGCGGGCCAGTCCCAGCCGCGGCGGATCGGGGCGTCGACGCCCTCCCCCGCCGTGCGCGCCGGCCGCTCGACCGCGTTCTCCCAGCGGGTGCGCACCTCGGTGAGGGTCTGCAGGCTCTGCGGGACCTTGAGCTCGCCGGAGCGCCTGCTCAGCCGCGGCGACTGGATCCGGCCGGGGCCGCCCCAGCACGCCAGCTTCCTGCCGTCGTCGAGGGTGAAGTCCAGCTGCCAGCGCAGGTCGAGCTCGCTCACTCGGTGCCAGCCGAACGCGGTGCGGCGCAGGAAGTTCTGCACCTTCGCGCCGTCCTCGTCGACCCGCACCATCGAGACCACGCTGATCACGTAGATCAGCCACAGGACGAGCAGCACCCAGGGCGCGTACAGCAGCATTTGCGCCCAGCTGCCGCGCACGACCGCGTCGCCGAGCAGGAAGACGGCCAGGATCGAGCTCACGACCAGTACGGCGATGCCCGTGGACGCGCGGTAGGTCCGCGCGCCCACGGGCATCTGATCCATCGAACTCACGCGCTGCGACCACCCAGGGCGATCGAGACGCCGGGGATGGCCTGGAGCAGACGCTCCGTGTACTCCTGCTGCGGGTTGGCGAAGATCTCGTCCACCGTGCCCTGCTCGACCAGCTTGCCCTTCTCCATCACGCAGACCATGTCGGCCGCGACGCGCACGACCGCGAGGTCGTGCGTGATGAACAGGTACGTGAGGTCGAGCTCGTTCTGCAGCTCGGCGAGGAGCTTCAGGATCTGGTCCTGCACCAGCACGTCGAGCGCGGAGACCGCCTCGTCGAGGACGACGATGTCGGGCTTGAGCGCCAGAGCGCGCGCGATCGCGACGCGCTGACGCTGACCGCCGGACAGCTCGTTCGGGTACCGCGTGGCCAGCTCTCGCGGCAGCGAGACCTGGTCGAGCAGCTCCAGCACGCGCGCATGCCGCGAGGCCTTGTCGCCGACGCCGTGGATGTCCAGCGGCTCGGAGATCGTGTTGCCGATGTTGCGCAGCGGATCCATGGACCCGTACGGGTCCTGGAACACCGGCTGCATGCGACGGCGCAGCGCGAGCGTCTCCCGACCGGACAGGCCGGACACGTCCGAGCCGTCGATGTGGATGGACCCGGAGGTCTGCTCCTCGAGCTTCAGCACCATCTTCGCCACGGTCGACTTGCCCGAACCGGACTCGCCGACCAGCGCCAGCGTCTTGCCCTTCGGGATGTCGAACGAGACGTCGTCGACGGCACGGAACGGAACGCTGCGGAACTGGCCCTGACGGATCTTGTAGTCCTTGGTCAGACCCCGCACGGAGACCGTCGGCGGAATGCCGGCGATGTCCTCGCTCGTCTCGATCCCGCGCTTCTCGGCGACGGCCTGGATGCGCTGCGACGCGATGCTCGGGGCCGCGGCCACGAGCTTCTTCGTGTACGGGTGCAGCGGGTTCTCCAGGATCTCGCGGCTCGGCCCCGCCTCGACGATCTCGCCGTTCTGCATGACGATGATCTTCTCGGCGCGCTCGGCCGCGAGGCCGAGGTCGTGCGTGATCAGGAGCACCGAGGTGCCCTTCTCTTGCGTCAGCGACGCCAGGTGATCCAGGATCACGCGCTGCACGGTCACGTCGAGCGCCGAGGTGGGCTCGTCCGCGATCAGCAGCTTCGGGTCGGCCGCGAGGCCGATGCCGATCAGCGCGCGCTGACGCATGCCACCCGAGAACTGGTGCGGGTACTGGTGCAGACGCTTGGCGGCGTCGGCGAGACCGGCCTGCTGCAGCACCTCGATGGCACGAGCCTCGATCTCCTTGCGCCCGGAGGCCAGTCCGTTCGCACGGATCGCCTCCTTGACCTGGAAGCCGATCGACCACACCGGGTTGAGGTTGGACATCGGATCCTGGGGCACGTAGCCGATCTCGCGGCCGCGGATCTTCTCCATCTGCCCTTCGGTGAGCCCGGTCAGCTCCTGACCGTCCAGCGTGATGCTGCCGGCCGTCACGTGTCCGGTACCGGGCAGCAGGTTGACGATCGCGGATGCGGTCGTCGACTTGCCGGATCCGGACTCGCCCACGATGGCCAGCGTCTCGCCCGCGAACAGCTCGAGGTTGACGCCGTGCAGCACCTCCCTCGAACCCGACTGGGTGTCGAAGGCGACCTTCAGGTCGCGGATCCGCAGCAGCGGAGTGTCGGTCGATGCACTCATCGGCGCGCCCTCGCTCTCGGGTCGAGGGCGTCTCGCACGAGCTCGCCCAGCATGATGAACGCGAGCACCGTGATGGTCAGCGCGATCGAGGGATAGATGAGCGCCATCGGCGCGACACGCAGCGAGGCCTGGGCCTGGCTGATGTCGTTGCCCCAGCTCATGGTGTCGCTGCCGAGACCGACGCCGAGGAACGAGAGCGTCGCCTCGGCGACGATCGCGGCGGCGAGGCTCAGCGTCGTGACGACGAGCAGCGGGGCGATGGCATTCGGGATCACGTGCGACACGAGCGTGCCGAAGCGCGACTTCCCGAGGGCGCGGGACGCCATCACGAAGTCGGCCTGCCGCACTCTCAGCACCTCTGCGCGGACGACGCGGGCCGTCGAGGCCCACGCGAATCCACCGATCGCGAGCGCGAGGGTGAACACGTTGCGGTACTGCGCGAACACGCTCATCACGACGACGGCCGCGAGGATGTAGGGGATCGAGAAGAAGATGTCGCCGACGCGGGACAGCAGCCCGTCGAGCCAGCCGCCGTAGAAGCCGGCCAGCGCACCCATGATGAGTCCGACGACCGAGCCGATCAGGGTCGCGATGAGACCCACCGAGAGCGAGGTGCGCGCACCCCACACGGTGCGGGCGTAGATGTCGCAGCCCTGGAACGTGTATCCGAGCGGGTGGCCCGCGGCCGGTCCGCCGTTGGAGTTCTCCAGGTGGCAGTCGCTGTTCGGCGGCGTCTGCGTGAAGAGCGTCGGCCAGATCGCCATGAGCAGCACGATCAGCACGATCACGAGCGAGATCCAGAACATCGGACGCTTGCGCATGTCCGCCCAGGCATCGCGCCAGAGGTTGGACGGCTTCTCCGCGATCTTGATCGCGTCGACCGCGACGGTGCCTTCGGGAATGGGAGCGACGTAGTGCGTCGCGCTGGTGTCAGACATAGCGGATCCTCGGGTCGAGCAGGCCGTAGAGCAGGTCGACGAGCAGGTTGACGAGCACGTAGATGATGACGAACACCGTCACGAAGGAGACGATGGTCGGCCCCTCGTGCTGGCGGATCGCCTGGAACATCGTGTTGCCGACGCCGGGGATGTTGAAGATGCCCTCCGTCACGGTCGCACCGACCAGGAGGACGCCGAAGTTCGTCGCCGAGTTCGTGATCACCGGGATCAGCGAGTTGCGCAGCACGTGCACGGGGATGACGCGTCGCCGCGGCAGGCCCTTGCTGTACGCGGTGCGCACCCAGTCCTGGTTGAGCGTGTCGATGACGGATCCGCGCATGAGGCGCATGCTCGTCGCATACAGGCTGACGCCCAGCACGAGTGCGGGCAGCCACATGTCGCCCCAGTTGTTGTCTCCGCCGACGGTCGGGCTGAACCACTGCAGCTTGACCGCCAGGAAGTACTGGGCCAGGAACGCGATCACGAAGATCGGCAGCGAGATGAAGATCAGCGACACGACGAGCATCGAGTTGTCGAAGATCTTGCCCTTGCGCAGCGCCGACGCGGTTCCGATGATGATCGCGAGCACGAACTCGATGCCGATCGCCATGACCGCCAGACGCCCCGTGACCGGCAGCGTCGCCGCGAGCACGTCGTTGACGGACTGTCCGGAGAACGTCGTGCCCATGTCGCCGCGGAAGATGCCGGCGATGTAGTAGCCGTACTGGACGATGAACGGCTGATCGAGGTGGTACTGCGCCACGAGGGCGTCGTGCAGCTGCTTGCTCGGCTGCTTGTCGCCGAAGAGCGCCGCGATGGGGTCGCCAGGCATGGCGAACACCAGAAAGTAGATGAGCAGGGTGGCCCCGAGGAACACGGGGATCACCTGCAAGAGGCGTTTGAGGATATATCCGAACATTCGCCCTCCCTCCAGATGAGGAGGCGCCCCGGGTGACCGGCACGATCTGTGCCGGTTCGGCGCCTCACTGAGAATCGTGTCACGTGTTCGACGCGCACGACACTGTTTTGGACAGCCCGCGAGGCGGTGACGTGGTCGTCACCGCCTCGCGGTTGTGATCACTCGAGCAGGTCAGCCCTTGGTGATCTCGTAGTACAGCGGAACCGAGTTCCAACCGAACTGGACGTTGTTCACGCCCTTGGCGTAGCCGCCGTTCACGTTGGAGTACCACAGCGGGATGGCCGGGAGGTCCTGCAGGAGGATCTCCTGCGCCTGCGCGTAGTCCTTCGTGGCCGCCGACTGGTCGGACTCCGAAGCGCCCTTGGCGACGAGCTTGTCGAACTCGGGGTTCGAGTAGTCCGTGTCGTTCGACGACGCCTTGGTGCCGTAGATCGGCTGCAGGAAGTTGTACTGCGCCGGGTAGTCGGCCTGCCAGCCGGTGCGGAACGCGGTCTTGATGGTGCGCGCGTTCACGTCCTTGCGGAGCGAGGCGAAGTCGACGTACGGGTTGCCCGAGGCGTCGATGCCGAGGTTGTTCTTCAGCTGGTTCGAGACCGCGTCGACCCAAGCCTGGTGGGAGGAGTCGGAGTTGTACGCGATCTGGAAGGTGCCGGACCACGGCGAGATCTTGTCGGCCTGGGCCCACAGGTCCTTCGCCTTCTTGGCGTCGAACTTCAGCACGTCGGCGCCCTTGAGCGAGTCCGACCAGCCCGCGATGACCGGCGAGGTGAAGTCGCTGGCCGGGGTGCGGGTGTTGTTGAAGATCGTCTTCGTGATGGAGGCGCGGTCGATGGCCATCGAGATGGCCTCGCGACGCAGCTTGCCCTCGTCACCCGTGAAGTGCTCGGCGTTGCCCGGGATCGAGAACGACTGGAAGATCGCGGCCGGCTGGTTGACCGCACGGTCGCCCAGGTCGGACTCGAACGTCTGCTGCGCGGTTGCAGGGATCTGGTCGATCACGTCGACCTTGTTGCTCTGCAGGTCGGCGTAGGCGGCGTCGGCGGTCGGGTAGAAGATGAAGTCCAGTCCGCCGTTCTTCGCCTGGCGGCCACCCTTGTAGGAGTCGCTCTTCACGAGGTCGAGCTGGACCTTGTGCTGCCAGGCGCCTTCCTTGGCGAACTTGTACGGACCGTTGCCGATCGGGTTCTCACCGAACTTGTCCATGTCGGTCAGCGCAGCCGCGGGAAGCGGGTAGTAGGCCGAGTAGCCGAGGCGCTGGGAGAAGTCCGCCGCGACCGGGTTCGCCAGCTTGATGGTGAACGTGTAGTCGTCGGTCTTCTTCAGACCGGTCAGCTCGGAGTCGGCGCTGTCGCTGAAGCCCTCGATGTCGGCGAACCAGGACTGGTTGAGCTGCTTGTTCGAGAACTTGGCACCGTACTGCCAGGCGTTGATGAAGCTGTCGGCCGTGACCTTCTCGCCGTTGGAGAAGGTGTTGCCCTGCTTGATCTTGACCGTCAGCGTGCTCGCGTCGTCGACCTTGATCGACTCCGCCATGTCGTTGACGAGCTTGCCCTTGGCGTCGTAGTACGCCAGGCCCGCGAAGAGCGAGTCGAGGATCTTGCCGCCGCCCACCTCGTTGGTGTTGGTGGGGACGAGCGGGTGCTCGGGCTCGGAACCGTTGACCTTGATGATGGCGTTCGAGTTGCCACCGGCCGAGGCGGTGTTGTCTCCGCCGCCCGACTTGCTGGAGCAGCCGGCGAGGGCGAGTGCGCCCACCGCAAGCAGCCCGATGCCCGCGAGGGCGATCTTGTTGCGCTTCACGTTGTGTCCTCCTGTGGACAGTTGACAGCAATCTGCACACTCGTCGTCGAGTGCTCAGGGATACCTGAGCCTAACCGCCGATCCGCCGATCGCACGAATGCGTGCCGTTAACCGTTACTTACTGGTGACCTGAACGACGAGGCGCCCTGGGACCGTTCCCAGGGCGCCTCGTCGTGCGTGCGGCTCGCGCGGATGCTACAGCGCGAACGCCTCCACCGGCGGGCAGGCGCACACCAGGTTCCGGTCTCCGTACGCGTTGTCGATCCGGCGCACCGGCGGCCAGTACTTGCCCGCGATGAGCGCATGCGTCGGGTACGCCGCCTTCTCCCGGGTGTAGGCGTGGTCCCACTCGCCCAGCAGGAGCGACGCCGCCGTGTGCGGGGCGTGCACGAGCGGGTTGTCGTCGGCCGGCCAGACGCCCGCGGCGACCTCGTCGGCCTCTGCCTTGATCTGGATCATGGCCTCCACGAAGCGCTCGAGCTCGCCGAGATCCTCCGACTCCGTGGGCTCCACCATGAGCGTGCCCGCGACCGGGAACGACATGGTCGGCGCGTGGAAGCCGTAGTCGATGAGGCGCTTGGCGACATCGTCGACCGTGATGCCGGTCGCCTCCTTGAGCGGACGGAGGTCGAGGATGCACTCGTGCGCGACCCGGCCCTGCTCCCCCGAGTACAGCACGGGGTAGTGCTCGCCGAGGCGCGCGGCGACGTAGTTCGCCGCCAGCACCGCCGCCGCGGTCGCGTCGCGCAGACCCTCGGCACCCATCATCCGCACGTACGCCCACGAGATCGGCAGCACGCCGGCGGATCCGTAGGGCGCCGCCGAGACGGGCCCGCCCTCGAAGACGTAGCCGCCGGCGTGCGCGGTGCGCTGCGCCTGCGGGTGTCCCGGCAGGTACGGCGCGAGGTGCGCCTTGGCCGCCACGGGGCCCACACCGGGGCCGCCCCCGCCGTGGGGGATCGCGAAGGTCTTGTGCAGGTTGAGGTGCGAGACGTCGCCGCCCAGATCGCCGAACCGGGAGTAGCCGAGCAGTGCGTTCAGGTTCGCGCCGTCGATGTACACCTGGCCGCCGGCCGCGTGCACCGCCGCCGTGATGTCGAGCACGTCGTGCTCGTACACGCCGTGCGTGGACGGGTACGTGATCATGAGCGCGGCGATCTCGTCGGCGTGCTGCGCGATCTTCGCACGCAGGTCGTCGAGGTCGACGTTGCCCAGCTCATCGGTCGCGACGACGACCACCTTCATGCCCGCCAGCACCGCGGAGGCGGCGTTGGTGCCGTGCGCGGACGAAGGGATCAGGCACACGGTGCGGTGATCGTCGCCGTTCGCGAGGTGGTAGCCGCGGATCGCGAGCAGGCCCGCGAGCTCGCCCTGCGAGCCGGCGTTCGGCTGCAGGGAGACCGCGTCGTAGCCCGTGACGTCGGCGAGCCACGCCTCGAGCTGGTCGATCAGCTCGAGCGAGCCCTGCACGTCGGTCTCGGGGGCGAACGGGTGCAGCTGCGCGAACTCGGGCCAGGTGATCGCGGCCATCTCGGTCGCGGCGTTGAGCTTCATCGTGCAGGATCCGAGCGGGATCATGCCGCGATCGAGCGCGTAGTCACGGTCGGCGAGGCTCTTCATGTACCGCATCATGGCGGTCTCGGAGCGGTGCGCGTGGAACACGGGGTGCGTGAGGTACTCGTCCTGGCGCGCGAGTGCGGCGGGCACGCTCGTGACCGGGATGTACGCGAACGAGCCCTCGCCCGCGCCGAACACCGTCGCGACGGCGAGGATGTCCTCGTAGGTCGTGGTCTCGTCGGCGGCGATGCTCACCGTGTCCGCATCGACGGGGTTCAGCAGGATCCCCGCCGCGTGGGCGTCGGCGACGATCGCCTCGGCCCGGCCGGGGATGCGCACGGTGATGGTGTCGAAGTAGTCGGCGTGCACGATCTCCGCGCCGGCCTTCTCCAGCTGAGTGGCGAGGAAGCGGGCCTTCGACGCGACGCCGGAGGCGATCTCCTTCAGCCCCTCCGGGCCGTGGTAGACCGCGTACATCGACGCCATGACGGCCAGCAGCACCTGCGCGGTGCAGATGTTCGACGTGGCCTTCTCCCGGCGGATGTGCTGCTCGCGGGTCTGCAGCGCGAGGCGGTAGGCCGGGTGGCCGTCCGCGTCCTGCGAGACGCCCACGAGGCGGCCGGGCAGCTGGCGCTCCAGCCCCGAGCGCACGGCCATGTAGCCGGCGTGCGGGCCACCGAAGCCCATCGGCACGCCGAACCGCTGCGTGGTGCCCACGGCGACGTCCGCGCCGAGCGAGCCCGGCGAGGCGATCAGGGTGAGCGCGAGCAGATCGGCCGCGACGACCGCGAGGCCGCCGGCGAGGTGTGCCGCATCGATGACCGCGGAGGGATCCCAGATCCGACCCGAGGCTCCCGGGTACTGCACGAACACGCCGAACAGGTCGTCGGGCAGCGTCTCGCCGCCCGCGAGGTCGCGCTCGACGAGCTCGATCCCGAGCGCCGCCGCGCGCGTGGCGAGCAGCGCCTTGGTCTGCGGCAGCGCATCGGCGTCGACCACGAACGTGTGGGACGCGGCCTTGGATCCGCGCCGCGCGAGCAGCATGCCCTCGGCGACGGCGGAGGACTCGTCGAGCATCGACGCGTTCGCCGTGTCGAGGCCGGTGAGCTCGGACACCATGGTCTGGAAGTTGATCAGCGCCTCCAGGCGGCCCTGCGAGATCTCCGGCTGGTACGGCGTGTACGCCGTGTACCAGGACGGGTTCTCCAGGATGTTGCGCTGGATCACGCTGGGCGTGAGCGTGCCGTAGTAGCCCAGGCCGATCATGGGACGGTTCACCGTGTTGCGGTTCGCGAGGGAGCGCAGCTCGGCAAGGGCCTCCGCCTCGCTCGCCGCGGCCGGCAGCACGCTGACGCGATCGGCGGCCGAGCGGATCGAGGCGGGGACGGCCTCGCGCATGAGGGCGTCGACGGGACGCTCGTCGGCGCCGTACGCGATGCCGATCGCGTCGAGCATCGCCCGCTGGGCGTCGGCGGTGGTGCCGATGTGACGGTCGAGGAACGCGGTCACTCTCAGCCCTCCGTGTGTGCGACGTAGGCATCGCGGTCGAGAAGACCGTCGACGGCTCCCGCCGCGACCGAGATCTTGATCAGCCAGCCGCCCTCGAAAGGAGCGGAGTTGACGAGCGACGGGTCGTCGACGACGGCGTCGTTGATCTCGAGGACCGTGCC
>NZ_NCKN01000060.1 GCF_002257455.1 Microbacterium sp. 13-71-7 | reverse complement strand
ATTGGTTCTTCGGCTGACTATCCGATCGGAGCAGAAAAACGATGCGCCTGGGCCTTGCCGCCAACCGTCTCCACCACAGTCACCGCGAGGCCGCGCTGTTCCGCTGGCTGCGCGCCTGCGAGCGGGGCATTCGCGAGCTGGGGGTGGACCTGCATGCGGTCGGCCGCACCTACGACGCGCTGGCCGGCGAGCGCATCCTGTTCGGCTACGAAGGCCTGAAGCGCTACCCGTACGGGCGCGCCGGCGGCCTGATGAAGCTGGTCGCCGAGGTGGTCGGGATGGGGCCGGAGCGCACACTGGACGGGGCGATCTACCTGATCGACCCGGTCGATCCCTCCTCGATCTTTCCCGAGGCGGTGGCGCTCAAGCGCCAGTGCGTGATCCACGGCAAGCCGTTCATCTCCACCGTGGCCTCGGCGCGCGACTGGATCGAGATGGAGCGCGTGCACGCCGGCCTGCCGCCCGATCCCGGTGCCGACGCGCTGCATGCCCTGGAGACGCAGACGCTGGCGTTGATCGCACACGACGCGATGAAGCCGCAGATGCTGGCCTACGCCGCCGAGCAGTTCGACGTGCTGTCACGTTTCGCCGGACGCGTGGCCACCGGAACCACCGGCCAGCGCCTGAACGAACTGGCGTGGAGCCGCGGTTGGCCGGCCGACCGGGAATGGGTGCAGCGCTACCAGAGCGGCCCGATGGGCGGCGACGCGCAAATTGCCGACCTGGTGCTGGAGCATCGCTGCCAGCGCGCGATCTTCTTCGAGGACCCGCACGTGCCGCGGCAGCACGAGGCGGACATCCAGCTGCTTGAGCGCGCCGTCACCACGGTCACCGACGAGGCGGTCTGCATGACCACGCCGCGGGTTGCCGCGCGCTGGGTCGAGGCGGTGCGGCGACGCGCGGCATGTGCCTGATCGGTTTCGCCTGGAACGCCCATCCCCGCTGGCGGCTGGTGCTCGCCGGCAATCGCGACGAGTTCCACGGCCGGCCCAGTGAGCCGCTGGCACGCTGGCCGGATACGGCGATGGCCGCCGGCCGCGACCTCGAAGCCGGCGGCACCTGGCTTGGGGTGACCGACGCGGGTCGCTGCGCGGTGGTGACCAACGTGCGCGACCCGCGCGATCCGCAGTTGGGACGTTCGCGCGGGCTGCTGGCGGTGGATTACCTCACCGGCACCGACGACGCGGCGGCGCATGCCGCGCACCTGCGCGCCGATGCGGCGCACTACCGGCCGTTCAACCTGCTCACCTTCGATGCGCACGCGGCGTTCTACCTCGGCAACCGCCCGGAGCCGCGGGTGCAGCCGGTGACGCCGGGCGTGTGCCGCACGACGGACCACGTGTCCTCGTTGAGCTCCATGCGCACGAGCACGTAGCCGGGAATACGGACGCGCGTGACCATCTTGCGCTGCCCGTTCTTGATCTCGACGACGTCCTCCATCGGGACCTCGATCTGGTAGATGTCGTCCTCGACCTCGAGCGTCGACTTGCGCTGCTCGATGTTGGCCTTCACCTTGCGCTCGAAGCCGGCGTAGGAGTGGATGACGTACCACTTGCCGGGGAGCATGCGCAGGTCCAGGCGGAAGGCCTCGTACGGGTCCTCCTCCGCGGCCTCGTCGTCGGACTGGTCCTCGTCGCCGTTCACGTCGGGACCGTCGTAGGGGGCCACCTCATCGGCGGCCGCGGCCTCACGATCGGCGGCCTCTTCGGCCACGGAGTCGTTGAGAACCTCTGCGGCGGCCTCGGACTCGGCCGCCTCGTCAAGGTTGAGAGCGTCGTTCACGATCGCGTCTGCCTCCGGGTCTTCTTCGATGTCGATGTCTTCTTCGTCCACGTCGTCGTCCTCGTCGCCCTCGATGTGCAGGGCGACCCGCTCGGCGGGCGTGACGGCGCGCTCCTCGAAGGCGAGGATGTCGCCCTCCTGGGCCTCGTCGTCCTCGCTGGACTGCTCGGCGGCGGTCGCCCAGTCCACGTCGTCCCCGAGATATCGTTCGCGTTCGGACACTGGTTCTACTCTCCTTCAGGTTCGGCCCGGGGTCAGATGCCGCCGGGCCGCGGGATCACGCGGTTTTCCCGGGAACCCCGAAGACTTGCGTCGTCAGCCACGAGAAGGCCATGTCCAGCCCGTACACGAGGGCCATCATCACGATGACGAAGCCCAGTACGACCAGGGTGTACTTGACGAGCTCCTTGCGCGTGGGGGTGACCACCTTGCGGAGCTCGGCGATCACCTGACGGAAGAACAGCGCGATGCGACCGAAGAAGCCGAGCTTCTTGTCGCGGCCCGCGCCGCCGTTCGCCGTGGGAACCACAGCGCCCGATGCGTCCTGAACCATCCTCGAGTACCTTTCGTGTGCCGGCTGCGCGCCGACGCGCAGGGCGGACAGGAATCGAACCTGCAACCTGCGGTTTTGGAGACCGCTGCTCTGCAATTGAGCTACCGCCCTAGAGATCCGGAGATCTCTGCCCGCATCCCCTCCGCGTTCCGGGAGACCCGGGGCACGGCGAAAGAATGCAGACAACAACTGCTCGTCCAGTGTACGGCATCCGCACCGGCCCTCCGAACCGGGGCCGCATCCCGGGCGCGGCACGCCCATCCCCGCAGCCTCCGCGCCCGACCGCACGGCGACCTCCGGCGCGGGGTTGTTAGGCTCGCCATACGGCCGCGCCTCCCTCATGGACGCTGCGTCCGCGGAGGGAGAATCGATGGCGGCGGAGGATCCGGCACGCGCGGAATCACAGCAGTTCCAGGTGGACCTGCGCGGCGTCGTCGACCTGCTCAGCCGGCATATCTACTCCGGACCCCGCGTGTACCTCCGCGAACTGCTGCAGAACGCCCGCGACGCGATCGCCGCACGGCGTGAGGTCGACGGGCACGGCGGCACCATCCGGATCAGGCCGCTCCCGGCGGAGGGCGGCGAGTTCGTCCTGACCGACGACGGCGTCGGCCTCACCGCGAGCGAGGTCGCCGAGCTGCTCGCGACCGTGGGCCGCAGCTCCAAGCGGGACATCTTCGACCTGCCCCGCAGCGACTACCTCGGCCAGTTCGGCATCGGCCTGCTCAGCTGCTTCATGGTGGCGGACGAGATCGTGATCCGCTCCCGCAGCGCCAGGGGCGGACGCGCCGTCGAGTGGGTCGGATCCGCGGACGGCACGTTCCGGGTGCGCGAACTCGACGACGAGCTGCCCGTCGGCACGAGCGTGCATCTCGTGCCGCGATTCGACGCCGGAGACCTGCTCCGCGCGGACGCCGTGCGCGAACTCGCCACGACCTTCGCCGAGTTCCTGCCCACGACCGTGCTGCTGGAGCTGCCCGGCGGCGACGTGCGGATCACGCATGACGCGCCGTTCCTCGACGCACGGCAGGATCCGGCCGCGACGGTCGCCTACGGCCGCGAGCTGATCGGATCCGCTCCGCTCGACGTCATCGAGCTCGCCGAGCCCGCGACCGGCACGCGCGGCGTCGCGTACGTGCTGCCCTTCGCTCCCCCGCCGGGAGCCCGCCAGGCGACGCGGATGTACCTCGGCCGCATGCTGCTCTCCGAGCGCGCCGACGACGTGCTGCCGGAGTGGGCGTTCTTCGTGCGCGCGGTGATCGACTCGACCGGCCTCAACCCCACCGCGAGCAGGGAGTCGCTCGTCGACGACGAGGCGCTCGCACTCGTGCGGCAGCAGCTGGGCGGGGCGCTCCGGCGCTGGGTGCTCGAGCTGGGCCTGAGCGCGCCGCACCGGCTCGCCCAGTTCGTCGCGGTGCACGAGGTGGGGCTCAAGTCCCTCATCCGGCACGACGACGAGCTCGCCCGGTTCATCACGCGCTGGCTGACCGTCGAGACCACGCACGGGACGATGAGCGTCGGGGATCTCGTCGAGCGCTACGAGCGGATCCGCTACGCCGAGACCGTCGACGAGTTCCGCCAGGTCGCCGGCATCAGCCGCGCCGAACAGATCCTGGTGAACGGCGGCTACCTGTACGACGCGGATCTGATCCGCCGCCTCCCTGAGCTGTATCCGGCCGTGACGGTCGAGCGCGTCGACGTCGTGGGCGAACTGGACCGGCTGGACCCTCCGCCGCTGGACGACAGGGCCGCGGCGGTCGCGCTCGAGGACCGCGCCGCCGCCGTGCTGGCCGAGGTCGGCTGCGCCGTCGTGGTGCGCACGATCGACCAGCCCGAGCTGCCGTCGCTGTACGTCGCGGATCCGACGGTGCTGCGCCGCATCGACCGCACGAGGACCAAGGGCATCACGGGGTCGCTCTGGGGCGGCGTGCTGGACCGCATCGACGGCGCGGTGGGTGAGGACAGGGACGACGACCTCGCGGCCCGGCTGTGCCTGAACTGGGGCAACCGCGTGGTGCGCTCGCTGAGCGCGGTCGCCGACGACGCGGTGTTCGCCCGCACCGTGCAGCTGCTGTACATCCAGGCGCTGCTCGCCGGGCACCGACCGCTCGGCGACGCAGACAGGGTGCTCATGACCGGCGCGCTGTCCGATCTCGTCGCGCTGTCGGCCGGCGTGACCGGCCTCGAGCTGCCCCCGCTCGCCGAAGACCCCGATCCCCTCGCCCCGTCCTGACGGCGGGCATCCCTCCCCGCCTACGGCGGGACCGCACTTCCCACGCCCACGGCGGGTCCGCACATCCGGAGGAACCCATGGCAGAACAGAAGACGCAGCTCGACCGGCTCCTCGCGGAGATCGACCGCACGCCCTGGGGCCCTCAGGAGCAGGCTCTCGTCGCCGAGGCCGTCGCGCTCGCGCAGGAGATCGGCGACGAGCAGCTCGAATACCACGCCAGGATGCGGCAGACCGCCTCGGCGAACATGGGAGGGCTCACCGACCTGATGCTGAGCTCGTTCGCCTGGTGCCTCGCGCACCACGACGCGGATCCGGCCCGGTTCCCCGCCGACATCGACAACGGCGCGGCCGACCTGATGTGGCAGTTCAAGTGGATGGCGTCTTCGCTGCGCAGCTCGCCCGCGTTCTCGCCGGAGCAGATCGCGGCGGTCCTGGACGACATGGAGGCGCACTACCGCACCGCGGGGCTCGGCATGAGCGGCGTGCTGATGGCGCGCTTCGAGGATGCGCACGCGGCGGGGCGGATGGACGACGCCGAGCGGCTGCGTGTGCAGCTGGAGGCCACGCCGCGCGACTCGCACAGCCACTGCGACGCGTGCGGACGGAGCCAGGTCGCCGGGTTCTTCGCCGACACGGGCCGCGACGAGGACGCGATCCGCCTCGTCGAGGAGATGCTCGAGGGCGGCTTCTCCTGCGGCGAGGAGCCGGAGCACGCCCTCTCGGTCTCGCTGCTCCCGTACCTCCGCCTCGGCCGTGGCGAGCAGGCCCGTGCGGCGCACCTGCGCAGCTACCGGCTCGCGAAGGACAACCCCGATCTGCTCACCGCGATCGCGAACAGCATCCGGTTCTGCGCGCTGACCGGCAACGAGCCCCGCGCGCTCACCCTCATCGAGCGGCACCTCCCCTGGCTCGCCCACGACGCCCTGAACGCGCAGGGCCACTTCCGCATGCTCACCGCGATCGGGACCGCCCTCGACGCCGTCACGGCGGCGGGCCACGGCACGACGCCGGTGCGCGGGGCCGACTCCCCCGACCTGGAGCGCTTCTTCGGCGCGCACGACGGCACGGACGGCGCCGTGTGGTCCGCCGCCGAGCTCGCGGCTGCCGCCTGGGCCGCGGCGGAGCGGATCGGCGTGCGGTTCGACGAGCGCGACGGCACCGACAACCACGCGCGGAGGCTGGCGTTCGCGCGGAAGACCGCCGGCGAGCGCTACGACGTGCCGATCCGCAGCGACGTGTTCGCAGCGCCCGCGGTGGAGGCGACGCCGACCGACGACGAGGGCTGGTACCGCCGCGTGCTCGACCTCGCCGGCTACGGCGCGGCCGCCGACACGCTGGACGCCCTGGCGCACGTGATCGACCGGGTCGATGCCGAACGCCGCGCGGTGCTCACGGGGCAGCGGCTCGCCGCCCTGGTGAACCTGGAGCGCATCGACGAGGCGACCGAGCTCCTGCCCGACCGGATCCGGTCTCTGCGCGCCGCCGGCCTCGACGCGCAGGCCGACGTCGAGGAGCGGTTCGGGCTGGCCCTGTTCGGCGCCGCGACCGAGTCCGACAGCGCCGCCCTCGCCGAACTGTTCGCGGCATCCGCGGATCCGTCCGGGCCCGCCGCCCTGCCTCCCGCGGCGCGGGGCGACATCGCACTCACCCTGGCGTTCGAGCTCGGCGACGAGGATCCCGCCGCGGCGCTCGAGCTCTCCGAGCAGGCGGCGGCCCTCTTCGCGGAGGCGGGGGACGCGCGCCTCGGGCACGGCGCCGAGATCGCCGCGGCGATGGCGCTGCTGCGCGCCGAGCGGGTCGACGAGGCGCTCGCACGGATCGACGCGCTGCTGGCCGACCCCGCGATCACGCGCGGCGTGCGAGCGCGGATGCTCGAGATGCGCGCCCGCGTCCTCGGCGGGCGCGGCGCGTTCGCCGAGGGCGCGGCCGATGCCGACGAGGCCGGGCGCATCCTGGCGGAGCTCGGCAGCATGTCGCGCCTCGCCGGGGCGCAGATGCTCGCCGGCGCCCTCTGGGAGGACGCCGAGGAGCCCGAGCAGGCGCTCGCGCGCTACCGCGTCGGCGCCCGCCTGCTGGAGCAGCACGGCGGCGACGTCGCCGGAGCGAAGTACCGGGTGGCGCGCAGCATGCTGAACTCCGGAGCCGTGGAGGAGGCCGCGGAGCTCTTCGGCGAGGTGCTGCAGCTCGAGGAGGCAGACGAGGTCCCCGCGGGCAGCAGGGCGATGACCGCGATCATGCTCGCGCGCTCTCTGCGCGCCGCTGGCGAGGGCGGGCAGGCGTACGGCGCGTTCGGCTATGCGGCCGAGCTGTTCGGCGAGGCCGGGAACCCCGCCGACCAGGCGCTCGCCCTGATGAACCGCGCGCAGATCCTCGCCCAGTACGACGAGCGGGAGCAGGCCGTCGAGACCCTCGAGGAGGCCGCGGCGATCGTCCGCACGGCCGAGGACGCCCCGGCGGCCGTCGTCGAGGTGCTGCACAACCTCGGGCAGTCGTACGGCGCGCAGCAGGATCCTCGCGCCTTCGCGCTGTTCGACGAGGTCGAGGCCGTCGCGCGGGCGAACGACGCGGACTGGGTCGTCGCCGACGTCACCGACTCCCGCGCACGGGCGCTGCTGTCGGCCGAGCGCGTGGACGAGGGCGTGGCCGCGGCGCTCACGGCCTCGGACGCGTTCGCCGCCGTCGGCGACGCGCAGTCCGCGGGTGGATCCGCGCTGCTCGCCGCCCGCGCGCTCAACGGCGGAGGGCGCTCGGCCGATGCCGTCGCCGCCTACCGCGCGGTGCTCGACCAGGCGGCGGACATCCCGCCGCTGCGCCAGATCGCCGCTCTCGAGCTGGGCGACGTGCTGCAGGGTCTCGGCCGCGACGCCGAGGCCGCCGAGGCGCGCCGGCTCGCCGAGGACTGAGTCGGAGCGGATCCGGTCCCGGGCGAGACCGCGGGACCGGATCCGCCCTCTCAGAACAGCTGGCGCCAGTTGGCCTTCGCCAGGTCGAGCAGCTCGTCGCCGCGCCCGGACAGCACGGTGCGGATCGCGTACAGCGCGAAGCCCTTGACCTGCTCGGCGTTCACGGCGGGCGGCATGGACAGCTCCTGCCGTTCGGTCACGACGTCCAGGACCGCGGGCCCGTCGTGCGCGAGCACTTCGGCGAGCGCGCCCGGCAGGTCCTCGCTGCGCTCCACGCGACGTCCGAAGATACCCATGGCCTCCGCGACGGCAGCGAAGTCGGGATTGCGCAGATCGGTGCCGTAGTTCACGAAGCCCGCGGCCTTCATCTCCAGCTCCACGAAGTTGAGCGAGGAGTTGTTCACCACGATCGTCTTGACCGGCAGCCGGTTCTGGGTGAGCGAGATGAGTTCGCCGAGCATCATCGTGAGCCCGCCGTCGCCCGCGAGGGCCACCACCTGACGATCTGGCTCGGTGGCCTGCGCGCCGATGCCGTGCAGCAGGGCGTTCGCCATGGATCCGTGGTTGAACGATCCGATGAGCCGTCGCCGGCCGTTCATGTGCAGGTAGCGGGCGGCCCAGACCGTGGGAGAGCCCACGTCGGCGGTGAAGACCGCGTCGTCCGCTGCGGCCTCGTCGAGCAGACGTGCCAGGTACTGCGGGTGGATCGGCGCCTTGCCGCGCGAGGGCACCGCGAGCTCGTCGAGCTTGGCGCGGGTCTTGCGGTAGTGCGCCGTGGCGTCGTCGAGGTGCGCGCGCCGGCGGTCGGCCTTGAGCCGCGGCAGCAGCGCCGCCGCGGTCGCGCCGACATCGCCGACGAGGCCCAGATCCAGAGGGTGGCGACGCCCGAGGTTCTCCCCGCGGATGTCGACCTGGATCGTGGTCGCGTTCGCCGGGTAGAACTGCGGATAGGGGAAGTCGGATCCGAGGATCAGCAGGGCGTCGGCGCCGTCCATCGCCCGGTAGCCGGAGGCGAAGCCGAGAAGGCCCGTCATGCCCACGTCGAAGGGGTTGTCGTACTCCACGAACTCCTTGCCGCGCAGGGCGTGCACGACGGGCGCGGCGAGACGGTCCGCGAGGGCCACGATCTCGTCGTGCGCCCCCTCCGCTCCGGCGCCGGCGAGGATCGTCACCTTGGACGCGGCGTTCAGCAGGGTCGCCGCGCGCTCCAGCTCTGCGCCGCTCGGCACCACCACGGGCCTGCTGCGCTCGATCACGGTCACGCGATCGTCCTCGGCCTGCGCGAGCGCGATGTCCCCCGGGATGACGAGCACGGCCACCCCGCGCTTCTCGATCGCCTGACGCATCGCGATCTGCAGCAGCCGGGGCATCTGCACCGGATCCGACACGTACTCGACGTAGACGCTGCACTCGCGGAACAGCTCCTGCGGATGGGTCTCCTGGAAGTACTGCGTGCCGATCTCGCTGGTGGGGATGTGCGCGGCGATCGCGAGCACGGGCACCCGCGAGCGGTTGGCGTCGTAGAGGCCGTTGATGAGGTGCAGGTTGCCGGGCCCGCAGGATCCGGCGACGACCGCGAGCTCCCCCGTCAGCGCGGCCTCCGCGGCCGCGGCGAAGGCGGCGGTCTCCTCATGGCGCACGTGCACCCAGCGGAGGGCGCCGTCCTTGCGCAGAGCGTCGGTGAAGCCGTTCAGGGAGTCCCCGGGGATCCCGTATACGCGCTTCACCCCGTTCGCGCGGAGGGTGCTGACGATGTTCTCGGCGACGGTGGTCATGGCGGCCTCTCGTGAAAGCGAACAGGACACTCCGAGGCTACGCCCGCAGGCCGAGGGTGGGGCCGCGCTACTCCGTGATGTGGCGCGCTACTCCGTGATGTAGACGGCGTGCCGGATCCACTCCGGGCGCGACAGGGCCTCCACCGCCGCCCGCCCCACCGTGTCGAAGCGAGTGCTGTAGTGCCAGCGCACGGTGCGGTCGATGCCCACCCGGTAATCCTCGGCGCCCGCGCCGGGGATGAGGCGGGAGGGGCGCAGGCTGGTCCAGTCCGCAGCGCTGGCGGCGAGGGCCGCATCCATCGCCCTGGTGTCCGTGTTGTTCGCCTTCAGCACGCGCTCGAGGATGGGCTTCGCGACGAAGCGGGACAGCGGATCGTCCTGCGCCACGTACGCCCCCGACGCGGAGACGGCGACCACACGGGACACCCCGGCCGCGGCCATCGCCGCGAGGAGCGCCGCCATGCCCTCCTGGAGCAGCACGACATCGCCGTCCGCGCGGACGTGCCCGATCGCGGAGATCACCGCATCGGCGCCGCGCAGAGCGGCGGTGAGGGCGGCGACGTCCCGGGCGTCCGCAGTGGCGACGATCGTCCCCTCCGGCGCGGACTCGGGCCTGCGCACGACCGAGACGACCTCGTGACCGGCGGCGAGGGCATGCGCGACCGCGGCCCTGCCCGATCGACCCGATGCTCCCACGATGACGACGCGCATCCGCTTCTCCTTCTCTTGCCCAGGGGTGAGTGATTACTCACTCACTATACTCGGATCATGGCCGCATCGCTCCCCTCCCCCTCATCCCGCGAGCGGATCCTCGATGCCGCACTCCTCGTGATGCGCGAACGGGGGCTCGCGAACACCACGACGAAGCTCATCGCCGCACAGGCGGGCCTGTCCGAGGCGATGCTGTACAAGCACTTCGCCGACAAGCAGCAGCTGTTCCTCAGCGTGCTGCGGGAGCGCGCCCCGCGGGCCCGCTTCGAGGGCGACGCCGGGGGCGAGAGCCTCGCCGCCGGGCTCGCCGCGCTGGTCTCCGATCTCATGGCGTTCTTCACCCGCACCTTCCCGATCGCGGCGTCGATCTTCGGCTCTCCGGCGCTGCTGGCCGAGCACCGTGCCGGCGTCGCCGCGCACGGCGGCGGCCCCGCGACCGTGATCGACGGCGTCCGCGCCCGTCTGGTCGCGGAACAGGACGCCGGCCGGATCCGGGCGGACGCCGACACCGCCTCCGCCGCGCGCGTGCTCGTCGGAGCGGCGTTCCATCAGGGTTTCCTCGCCGCGTTCGAGGGCCTCGACGCCGTGCCCGACGCCGAGAGCATCGCCGCCGGCATCGTTGACACGGTGCTCCCGGCGCTCGCGACCGAGCCCGGCTGAGCGCGGATCCCGTAGCCAGGGCTGATCTTGACGCTCCCGTCGCAACGGATGCCGCTTTCACGCGCCCATAGCGGCACCTTCTGCGACGGGAGCGGGTGGAGGGACGCTCCCGTCGCACAAACCGCCACTTTCACGCGCCCAAAACGGCACCTTCCGCGACGGGAGCAGGTGGAGGGCGGCTCCCGTCGCAACGGATGCCGCTTTCGCGCGCCCAAAGCGGCACCTTCCGCGACGGGAGCGGGTGGAAGGACGCTCCCGTCGCACAAACCGCCGCTTTCACGCGCCCAAAACGGCACCTTCTGCGACGGGAGCGGGTGGAGGGCGGCTCCCGTCGCAGATCGGGAACGACGAAGGGGCGGGCGCCGCTGGATCTGCGACGCCCGCCCCTTTCCCGTGGCCGGATCAGGCCACGCGGATGAGCTTCTTGTTCACGAACTCGTCCGCCGCCAGCAGCCCCAGCTCGCGCGAGGTGCCGCTGCGCTTCACGCCGCCGAAGGGCAGCTCCGGGCTGTCGGCGAGCACGACGTTGACGTAGACCATGCCCGCTTCGATGCTGTTCGCCACGCGCTCGGCCTGCGCCTCGTCGGTGGTGAACACGTAGGAGCCGAGCCCGAACGAGGTGTCGTTCGCGAGCGCGACCGCCGCGTCCTCGTCCGCCACGCGGTAGACCACGGCCGCCGGGCCGAACAGCTCCTCGCGGTACACGTCCATCGCGGGCGTCACGTCGGCGAGCAGCGTCGGCGCGTAGAACGCGCCGTCGCGGGTGCCTCCGGTGAGCAGGGTCGCGCCCTGCGCCACCGCCTCGTCGACCTGCTTCTGCAGGTTGATCGCGGCGGCCTCCGAGACCAGCGGGCCGAGCACCGTGTCCTCCTGCGTCGGGTCGGCCGGCGTCACCGCGGACATCGCCGCGACGGCCTTCTCCACGAACGCGTCGTAGAGCCCGTCGACGACGATGAAGCGCTTGGCGCCGTTGCAGGCCTGGCCGTTGTTGTCCAGGCGCGCGTCGACCGCGGCCTGCACCGTGGCGTCCAGGTCGTCGGTGGACAGCAGGATGAACGGGTCGGATCCGCCGAGCTCGAGCGCGACCTTCTTCAGGTTGCGTCCGGCCACCTCGGCGACGGCCGCACCGGCGCGCTCGGATCCGGTCACCGAGACGCCCTGCACGCGCGGGTCCGCGACGATCGTCGCGGACTGCTCGTTCGTGGCGTACACGTTCACGTAGGCGCCGTCGGGAAGGCCGGCGTCGCGGTAGATCTCCTCGAGCAGCGCCGCCGACTCGGGGCACTGCGGTGCGTGCTTGAGGATGATCGTGTTGCCGATCGCCAGGTTCGGGCCGGCGAACCGGGCGACCTGGTAGGCCGGGAAGTTCCACGGCATGATGCCGAACAGCGCACCGAGGGGCGCCTTGCGGATGACCGCGGTGCCCTCGCCGAGGATGTCCAGCGGCTGGTCGGCGGTGATCTTCTCCGCGTTGTCGGCGTAGAACTCGATGATGTCGGCGGCGAAGTCGACCTCGCCGACGGCGGCGGCGAGGGGCTTGCCCATCTCGCGGACGATGATCGCGGCGAACTCGTCACGACGGGCGCGGTGCCCCTCGGCGATCTTGCGCACGACCGCGGCGCGCTCGGCGACGGGCGTGGCGGCCCACACCGCGGCCGCGGCGTGGGCGCGCGCGACAGCGTCCTCGATCTGCGCGTCGGTGAAGGTCTCGTAGGTGGCCAGGGTCTCGCCCGTGGCCGGGTTGACGACGGCGTAGTCGGTCATTCCGGTTCCTTTCGGTTGGTCAGATCGTGGTGGCAGAAGGGGACGGAACGCGGCGTCCGCGGGATCGCCGCGTTCCGTCCTGGTGTCTCAGTCGACCGGGATCAGCGTGTACTTGGTGGACAGGTACTCGTGGATGCCCTCGAAGCCGCCCTCGCGGCCGACGCCGGACTGCTTGACGCCGCCGAAGGGAGCGGCCGCGTTGGAGACGACGCCCACGTTCAGACCCATCATGCCGGTCTCGAGCGCGTCGATCATCCGGTGGCCGCGAGCGAGGTCCTGCGTGAACACGTAGGACACCAGGCCGTACTCGGTGTCATTCGCGAGACGCACGGCCTCGGCCTCGTCGGCGAAGGTCGCGATCGCGAGCACCGGGCCGAAGATCTCCTCGCGGAGGATCTCGCTGCCGGCCTGCACGTTCGCGAGCACGGTCGGCTCGTAGAAGGATCCGACGCCCTCGATCGCCTTGCCGCCGGACAGCAGGGTCGCACCGCGCTCGACGGCGTCGCCGACGAGCTCCTGCGCCTTGGCGACCGCGTCGTGGTCGATCAGCGGGCCGATCGAGACGCCCTCCTCGGTGCCGCGACCGATCTTCATCGCGTCGACGCGCTCGGTGATGCGCCGGGCGAACTCGTCCGCGACGTCCTGGTGCACGATGAACCGGTTGGCCGCCGTGCACGCCTGGCCGATGTTGCGGAACTTCGCCGCGAGGGCCCCTTCGACGGCCTTGTCCAGATCCGCGTCCTCGAAGACGACGAACGGGGCGTTGCCGCCGAGCTCCATCGACACGCGCAGCACGCCCTCCGCCGCCTGGGCGATGAGCTTGCGGCCGACCTCGGTGGATCCGGTGAAGGAGAGCTTGCGCAGGCGCGGGTCGGCGATGATCGGGGCCGACAGCGCGGAGGAGCGCGAGGTCTGCACGACGTTCACGACGCCGGCGGGCAGGCCGGCCTCCTCGAGCAGCTTCACGAAGTACATCGTGGTGAGCGGGGTCAGTGCCGGGGGCTTGATGACGACGGTGCAGCCGGCCGCGAGCGCGGGGGCGATCTTGCGGGTCGCCATCGCGAACGGGAAGTTCCAGGGGGTGACGAAGAACGACGGGCCCACGGGACGCTGCGAGACGACCATGCGGCCGGTGCCCTCGGGGTTCAGACCGTAGCGGCCGGCGATGCGCACCGCCTCCTCGCTGAACCAGCGCAGGAACTCGCCGCCGTAGCCGACCTCGCCACGGGCTTCCGCGAGCGGCTTGCCCATCTCGACGGTCATCAGCAGCGCGAGGTCCTCCTTGTGCGCCTGCACGAGGTCGAACGCGCGGCGGAGGATGTCGCTGCGCGTGCGCGGCGGGGTCGCGGCCCAGGAGTCCTGTGCGGCGACGGCCGCGTCGAGCGCCCGCATGCCGTCCGCCGGCGACGCGTCGGCGATCGTGCGCACGACCTCGTTGGTGGCGGGGTCGCGCACGTCGAAGGTCTTATCGCCCTCGGCGGCGACCCACTCGCCCGCGATGTAGAGCCCGGTGGGGACGCTGTCCAGCAGCGTCTTCTCCTGATCGGTCATGAGTGCTCCTTCTTTCTCGATATCTGTTGCGTATGCGCGCCGCGCCTCAGCGGCGGCGCAGGCTCTCCGGTGCGGCCATGGTGAGCGTCTCCCCGCGGAAGAAGCCCGGGGATCGGAAGTACTGGACGATCATCACCACGACGCCCAGCAGGATGACAGAGACGCCCAGGATGAACACCAGCCCGACGCCTCCGATCTGCGATCCGCTGCCGGTCGCCCCCGGCGTCCAGCTCTCCACGAGGGACAGCACGAAGATGCCGAAGAGGATGATCCCCCCGATGAGGGGGAACAGGAACGTGAAGAACACGTTCCGCGCCGAGTCGAACCACTGCTTGCGGAAGTACCACACGCAGGCGAACGCCGTGATCCCGTAGTAGAAGCAGATCATGATCCCGAGGGCGGCGATTGTGTCCCAGAGCACGGTGTCGCTCACCAGGCGCATGATCGCGTAGAACGCGCTCGCCACGACCGCCGCGACGACGGTCGCGTAGCCGGGGGTGAAGAACCGCGGGCTCACGGAGGCGAATTTCGGCGGCAGCGCACCGTAGTGCCCCATCGCCAGCAGCGTGCGCGCCGGGCTCACGAACGTGGACTGCAGCGACGACGCGGAGGAGGTCAGCACGGCGAGCGACACGAGGAACGCGAGCGGCCCCATGATCGGACCCGACAGCGCGAAGAACACGTTCTCCTGGATGCCTTCGTTCCCGAGGCCCAGGGCACCCGTTCCGACACCCGCGAACATGATCATGCCGATCGTCAGCAGGAGGTAGACCGAGATGATGGTGATCACCGTCGTGGTCGCAGCACGACCGGGCGTGCGCTCTGGATCCTTCGTCTCCTCGTTCATGGTGAGCGTGACGTCCCAGCCCCAGAACATGAAGATCGACAGCGAGAGGCCGGTGACGAGGGCGCCGACCGAGGAGATCGCGAACGGATCGAACCACTGGATGTCGAAGCGCGTGGGGTCGAAGGCGTCGCCGCTCGCCCCGCGCACGATCGCGACCACTGCGAACACCAGCAGCACGACGAGCTGGAAGCCGACCAGCACGTACTGCAGCTTCTGCGAGGTCTGCATGTCGCGGTACGAGATCCAGGTCGCGCCGAGCATGAACAGCAGGCACACGCCCACGTTGATGAACGGGTTGGAGGCGAGATCCGCGATCCCGGGGTTCTGCGCGATCTGCGAGATCAGCAGGAAGAGGAAGTCGACCGCGATCCCGGCGAGGTTCGACAGCACCAGGATGGTCGCCGCGATGAGGCCCCAGCCGGCCATCCAGCCGATCCACGGACCGAAGGCGCGCGTCGCCCAGGTGAAGGAGGTGCCGGAGTCCGGCATCTCGCGGTTCAGCTCGCGGTAGCCGAAGGCCACGAGCAGCATCGGGATGAAGCCGACCAGCAGCACGGCGGGCACCTGGGTGCCGACGGCGGAGGCGGTCGGGCCCACCCCTGCGGTGAAGGTGTAGGCGGGGGCGATGCAGGAGATGCCCATCACGATCGCGCCGAGGAGGCCGACCGTGCCGACGCTCAGGCCCTTGCGGGAGATCCCGCCGGTCACCGAATCGGAGGGCGCGTCGACCGGCACGGCGGTCCGCTCGTCGGTGGCGGTCATGCGTCGGCTCCCCTCTCGGTGTCGGTGGTGATGGTGGTCGCGGCTCGCTCGCCCTTCTCCGGGGCGTCGGCGAGCGGGTCGTGACTCGTGCGCGGCACGACGATCATGGGGACAGGCAGCACGTGCAGCATCTTGGCCGCCGTCGAGCCGAGGAAGAGCCGGCGCGGCTGCGCGAGCCGGCTGGATCCCACGATGAGCATCTCGCCGGGCTTCCACGCCAGGCGCGCCACGGCCTCCTCGACGGTCGCTCCCGGTGCGTGCTCGAGCTCGGCGTCCACGCCCTCGGGGAGCGCGTCCGACGCACGGGCGAGCACGTCCTCGCCGAGCGCGTCGTCGACCAGGCGCATCGCGCCCGTGCCGAGGCCCGCCGGCACGTCGAACGGCACGAGCGAGATGAGCCGCAGTCCGCTGTCGGTCATCGCGGCGAGCCGCACGGCCGCGTCCAGCAGCACGTCGGCGCCGGGCCTGGTTCCGATCGCCGCCGTCACCCTGGACACGTCGGTGTCGGCGTCGATGCCGCGGGCGAGCCCCGCGGGGGCGAGCGCCACGGGCACCGGCGAGGAGTGCAGCAGCTCGCTCGCGACACTCCCGATCCGGTGGTAGCCGAACAGTCCGCCGTTGGCGGCGCCGACCACGATCAGCCCCGCCCCGAACTCCTCCGCGGCCTCGACGAGGCCCTCGGCGAACGACTCCCCCAGGCGCACGTGGCCGGAGTGCGAGACGCCGGCCGGGATGCGCCCGGCGGCGTCGCGCAGCCACGTCCGCGCCTGCTTCTGGATGTGCGTCTCATACGAGCGCTCCGGCGGCACCGCGGCGGACAGCGCCCCCTCACGGGGCAGCACCGTCACGACGTGCAGATGCGCTCCGGCGCTGCGCGCGAGCCGCACGCCCAGCGCGAGGGCGTCGGATCCGGAGTTCGTCGGGCGGAAGCCGACGACGATGGCTCGGGTCATGCGCCATCCAGGGCGGGCTCGCGCAACTCGTCGGCGACGGCGGAGCGGTCCGCTTCGAGGATCTGGGACGCGGCGAGGCGGCCCATGCGGATCGCGCCGTCGACGTGCTGGTAGCCCGCACCGGCCAGGTCGGAGCACGCGAAGTGGATCGGGCCCACCGCGGAGCGGAGGTCCTTCCCGTAGCGGTGCAGGCCACCCATGTCGAAGCTCGCGGCGTAGGCGCCACGGGTCCACTCCTCGGTGCCCCAGTCGCTCTCGTAGTACACGACCGGGTTCTTCGCCTCGGGGCCGTAGTAGTGCGAGAGGGACTCGAGGATGCGCTGCTTGCGCTCCTCGGCGCTCAGCTCGAACACGTCGTCGGCGTTCTGGTCGCTCACGAAGCCGACCAGGGTGCCGCGCTCGTCGGCGTGGTTGGTGTTGTCGTACGCCTCGTGCACGAGCTCGTAGGGGCTGAACGCGGTGCCGGAGAGGCCCTGCTCGCGCCAGAACGGGCGGTCGTAGACAGCGTGCACCTTGATCACGAAGCCCATCGACAGGTGCTGGTGCATCTGGTGCTGACGGCGCGGCAGCGACGGCACGAAGGAGATCCGGTCGTAGAGCACGGGAGCGTGCGCGAGGATCGCGTAGCGGGCGCGGACCGTGAGGGAATCGGTGGTCGCGGTGACGCCGTTCTCGCCCCACTCGAGGGTGCGCACGGGCTGGTTCAGCAGCACGTCGTCGCCGAGGCGCTCGGCGAGCAGCTGCGGGACCTGCTGCAGACCGCCCACGACGCGCTTGTCGAGGATGAAGTCGGCGTCGACGAGGTTCGAGTACGAGCCCGCGGATGCCGCCATCAGCAGCGACTGGAGCAGCGAGAACGCGTGCGTCGGCTTGGTGAGCATCGCGGATCCGGTCGCGAACGCCAGGTTGCGCACGGCCTCGTCGTCGTCGCTCTGCTCGCGCAGCCACGCGTCCCAGGTGATCGAGTCCCACTCGGCGGCCTTCGGGTGCGCGTAGGGGCGGTCGGGGTCGATCTCGGCGACCATGGCGTCGAGGCGCTCTGTGATCTCGGCGATGACCTTCTCGGTCTCCGGGGAGACCGGGAACATCTCACCCGTGAAGCGGTGCAGCGCGCCGTCGGGGCCGACGTAGACGCTGTCGCCCTCGCGGTAGCGGCTGAACGTCTCCAGGCCCAGCTCGTCGATCGTCTCGATCAGCGCGTCCTGGTCGGGCGAGACCCACTGGCCGCCGATCTCGAGCATGGCGCCCTCGATGACGTCGGTCCACAGACGTCCGCCGACACGGTCGCGGGCTTCCAGCACCACGACCGACAAACCCGCCTTGCGCAGTTCGTTCGCGGCGGTGGTGCCTGCGGCGCCCGCTCCCACGATGAGCACGTCACGGGTGATATCGGCCAATTTCGACTCCTTCATCGGATGCGCGTTCGTGCGCGGTGCAGGCGGTGCTGCGTCTTGGTTGTCTTGCGTGTACAGAAAAGTTGCCGGGCGCGATCCAGCATCCCCCGATCCCGATCGCGCCCGGACGTCTCAGTGGGCCGCGAGGGCTTCGGCGATGACGTCGAGACCTTCGTTGAGAAGGTCGTCGCCGATCGTCAGCGGCGGGAGGAAGCGGATCACGTTGCCGAACGTGCCGCAGGTGAGGACGATGACGCCCTGGGCGATCGCGGCCTTCGCGACGGCGCCGGTGAGCGCCGCGTCCGGGGCGCCGGTGGCGGGGTCCACGAACTCGGCGGCGATCATGGCGCCGTGTCCGCGGATGTCGCCGACGCGCGGGTCGGCGGCCTGGATCGCGGCGAGGCGGTCCTTGAGCAGCGCGCCGATCTCGACGGCGCGCT
>NZ_NCKN01000059.1 GCF_002257455.1 Microbacterium sp. 13-71-7 | reverse complement strand
GAAGTCGAGGTAGGCGTTGCCCTGGTAGTCCCAGAACGTGGATCCCTCGCCCGCGGCGACGGGGACGGGGTCGATGAGGGCCTGCGCGCTCCAGGAGTGGAACACGTGCGCGCGGTCGTCCGCGCGCACCTGCGCCTCGGCCTCGGCGGCGGGCAGCGCGTGCACGGCGCCGTGCCGGTCGGTGAGGCGAGCGGTGTCGGTGAGGGTGCTCATGAGCTCGGATCCTTTCGCGTCAGTGGTTGCTCGGGAAGCCCAGGTCGACCTGCGCCGGGGTGTTGTCGGGCCAGCGCGTGGTCACGACCTTGGAGCGCGTGTAGAAGTGGACCGACTCGGGGCCGTAGATGTGCGAGTCGCCGAACAGCGACGACTTCCAGCCGCCGAACGAGAACGCCCCGACAGGGACGGGGATCGGCACGTTGACGCCGACCATGCCGACCTCGATGTCGAACTCGAACTGGCGGGCGGTGCCGCCGTCGCGGGTGAAGATCGCGACGCCGTTGCCGAACTGGTGCGCGTTGATGAGCTCGACGGCCTCCGTGTAGCTGTCGACGCGGACGACGCCGAGCACCGGACCGAAGATCTCGTCCTCGTAGAGCTTCATGCCGGGCTTCACGCCGTCGATGAGGCTGATGCCGGTGAAGAAGCCGTTCTCGTCGAGGCGCTCGCCCGCGGCGATGCGCTTCGTGCCGTCGATGAGCACCGTGGCGCCCTCGGCCTCGGCACCCGTCACGTACGACTCGACGCGGTCGCGGTGCTCGCGCGTGATGAGCGGGCCCATCTCGCTCGCGGCGTCGGTGCCGTCGCCGATGCGCAGGTCCCGCACCTTCTCGGTGATCGACGCGATCAGCGGATCCGCGACCTCGCCCACGGCCACCAGCACCGAGACGGCCATGCAGCGCTCGCCGGCCGAGCCATAGGCGGCGGAGACCGCGGCGGCCGCGGCGCCGTCGATGTCGGCGTCCGGCATGACGACCATGTGGTTCTTCGCGCCGCCGAGGGCCTGCACGCGCTTGCCGTTAGCCGAGGCGCGCTCGTAGATCGACTTCGCGATCGGGGTGGATCCGACGAAGCTGACCGCCTTGACGTCCGGCGAGTCGAGCAGGGTGTCGACCGCGACCTTGTCGCCGTTGACGACGTTGAGCACGCCGTCGGGGAGGCCGGCCTCCTGGAAGGCCTTCGCGAGCCAGATCGCCGCGGACGGGTCCTTCTCGCTCGGCTTCAGCACGACCGTGTTGCCGCACGCGATCGCCGAGGCGACCATCCACAGCGGCACCATGACCGGGAAGTTGAAGGGCGTGATGCAGGCGACGACGCCGACCGGCTGCTTGACCGAGTGCACGTCGACGCCGCGCGCGACCTGCTCGGCGCGCTCGCCCTTGAGCAGGTGCACGAGGCCGGCGGCGAACTCGACGTTCTCGATGCCGCGGGAGACCTCGCCGGCCGCGTCGGAGAGCACCTTGCCGTGCTCGCTCGTCACGATCGCGGCCAGCTCGGGCGTCCGCTCGGCGAGGATCTGACGGAGGCGGAAGAACACGTCGGCGCGCTTGATGAGGCTCGTCGCGCGCCAGGCCGGCTGCGCGGCCTTGGCCGCGGCGATCGCCTGCTCGACCTCGGCGGCGCTCGCGAAGGCGACGGTGCGGTGGGCCTCGCCGGTCGCGGGGTTGTACACCGGGCCGGTGCGCTCGGTCTCGCCGGACTGTGCCGTGGGCTCGGTCAGGGCGCCGTCGATGAAGTGGCGGATCACGGTCACGTGATGCTCCTCTGGTCGGGATCTCGATGATTCAGGACGCGGATCCGGACACTCTGATCGGATGCGTCCGCGGGCTTGCTCTCCCATGTTGGCAAAGGGGAGGATGATTCCATGGCCGCAGATCGTCTGGACTTCACCACCGATCGGACAGATCGTCCGGACGCATCCTCCCCGGGTCGCGGAGCGGAGCAGACCAAGGGCGATCCCGGGCTCCCGACCGTCGCCGACGCGCTCGAGGTCGCCTCGCTGCAGGCGGGCATCCCCGAGGTGCTGGCCGGATCCGTCGACGTGCCGGTGCGGTGGGTGCACGTGTCGGACAGCGAGCGGGTGGCCGCCCTGCTCGACGGCGGGGAGCTGCTGCTCACGACGGGCGCCGGCTGGCCCGGTGCCGCCGACGCCCTCGCCCGGCTCGTCGACGAGCTGGCCGATGCGGGCCTCGCCGGCGTCGTGCTGGAGCTCGGCACGCGCTTCGCCGTGGTGCCCCCGCCGCTCGTCGCCGCCTGCCGCGCGCGGGACCTCGCGCTCGTGACCCTCGACCGCGAGGTGAAGTTCGTCGCGGTCACCGAGGAGGTGCACCGCCGCATCATCGCGGGCCAGGTCGAGGCGCTGCAGGAGCGGCAGCGGCTGCACGAGCTGTTCACCGGGCTGAGCCTGCGCGGCGCGCCGGTCGAGGTGGTCGTCCGCGAGACCGCGCGGGCGCTGCGGGCGCCGGTCGTGCTGGAGGATCTCGCGCACGAGGTCGTCGTCGCCGATCCCTTCGACCTCGCCGAGGCCGAGGTGCTCGACGGCTGGGCGGGACGGTCGCGCCGGCTGCCGCCGGAATGGACGCGCGTGCCGGTCGCCGCCCGCGGCACGCAGTGGGGCGAGCTGATCGCGTTGCCGGGACCGCCTCACCCCGCGGGGCCGGCGACGGTGCTGGAGCAGGCCGCCACGGCGCTCGCCCTGTCGCGGCTCGCGGACGGCGAGGGCGCCTGGGCGCGGTTGCGGGCGGAGGGACTGATCGGCGCGCTGCTCGGCGAGCGGTACGTGACGGTCGCCGACGTCGAGGCACGGCTGGAGTCGTCGGGGTTCCCTGTGCGCGGGCGCGCGCTGTACGTGGTCGTGTCACCGACGACGACGGTGCCGCTCGGTGCAGGGCGCGACGATCCGCACACGTCGCGACGATCCGCACAGGATCCGGGCGAGAACCTGCGCGAATCGTCGCACGCTGTGCCGATCGTCGCAGCCCCGCGGGGGCAGGCGGGCCCGAAAACGCGGGCCGACGTCCGCACCCTGTCGGCCGAGGTCGGATCCGAGCGGATCCTGCTCGTGTCCCTGCCGACCGGGACGACGCTGCCGGATCCGCTCGTCGCGGAGTGGGATTCGGGCGCCATCAGCGATCCCGCCGCGACGACGGCGGAGCTGCTCGCCGCGATCCCCGTCGTGCGGCGCCTCGCCCGCCAGGCGTCGCCCGGCTCGGTGCTGCGCGTGGCCGACCGCCCCCTCGCGCGCCTCGCCGCCGAGCTCAGCGGCGACCACCGGCTCCAGGAGCACAGCGCGCGGCTGCTCGCCCCGCTCATCCGCCACGACGACGCGACGGACGGCGATCTGCTCCGCGTGCTGCGCGCCGTGGTCGCGCACCCGGGGAACCGCACCGCGGCGGCGAGCGCCTCGCACCTGTCCCGCTCGGTCTTCTACCAGCGGCTCGGCCTCATCGCGGATCTGCTCCGCGCCGACCTCGACGACGGCGAGACGCTGTCGGCGCTGCACCTGGCGCTGCTCGCGCACGGACGGTGAAGCGCCGCCGCCCTCGACTCACCCGGCCGCGTCGGCCGCTCCCATCACGCGCTCCCTCATCTCGGGCGACGGTTCGCCGATCGCGATGATGTTGTCCTCGGTGTCGCTGAACCACGCGCCGCGCAGGCTGCCGAGCTGCGCGATCCCATCCACGGTCTTGAGCCCGGGGAAGTCGTACTCGTGGAACTCGACCCCGCGCGAGCGCAGCTCCGCCACGTCGCGGTCGAGGTCCTCCGTCACGAGGTTGAGAGCGGTGTTCTTCGCCGTGCCCGCGAAGTCGGTGCGGTACACCAGCACGACGGTGCCGCCGACGTCGTAGAACAGGTTCTCCGATTCGGCGTCCGTGAAGATCGGATCGCGGTCGAGCACGTCCCGCCACCAGCGCTTGGCGCGATCGAGGTCCGTCACAGGAAGGACGGCCGTCGCCATGAGTTTCTCGAACATGATGAGCCCCAGCCCAGGGGGTTGTCATCCCCGCGTCGGTAGCACAACGCCGCGCCACCTGGGCGCGCGGATGAGGTCCCCGCGCTGAGTCTATTACCGCGCCGTCGCCGCGAGAAGGCCCCCGGCAGGACTCAGGCGATGTAGACCTTGCGCAGGGTCTCGGTCACGGTCCAGGTGGTCCGCATGCCCTCGGCGAGGCGCACGACGGACCCGGGGCCGACCTCGAGATCCGGCAGCGACGGATCCTCGAACGCCACGACCGCGCGCCCGGAGAGCACGATGAAGAGCTCGTCGACCTCGGTGTCCCGCGCGGTGCCCCGCGTCATCTCCCAGATGCCGATCTCGCGATCGCCGGTGTCGTCGAGCACGGCGATCGCGGTGGTCGGAGCGCCGGACACGACCTCGTCCGCGGGCAGCGGCTCGTGCGCGAGGACGAGGTCGGTCACCGCGGTGCCGGCGGCGGGCAGGGCGGTCACGAGTCGAACCCCATCCCGACGGCGTCGAGCGTCTTCAGGAACAGGTTGCGCCGGCCCTGGTTGTGGTCGGCCTGGTTCATCGCCGCGCGCACGAGGTTGACCCCGATCGAGGCCGCCGGCTCGGGCGGGAACGGGATGGGCTTCGTGCGCACCATCTCCAGCTGGGTGCGCTCCGTCGTGAGGCCCGCGAGCTCGTCGAGCATCACGTCGGCGGCGAACCTGGTCGCCCCCACGCCGAGGCCGGTGAAGCCGGTCGCGTACGCGACGCGGCCGCCGCGGGCCGTGCCGAAGAAGGCGCAGAACCGGCTGCACGAGTCGATCGCGCCGGCCCAGCGGTGCGTGAAGCGCAGCCCCTCGAGCTGCGGGAAGGTGGTGAAGAAGTGCGAGGCGAGCCGCCGGAAGCTCTCCGGCCGCTCCTCGTACTCCTCGCGCACCTTGCCGCCGAAGTGGTAGACCGCGTCGTAGCCGCCGAACAGGATCCGGTTGTCGGCGCTCAGCCGGTAGTAGTGGAACTGGTTCGCGCTGTCGGCGAGGCCCTGGCGGTTCTTCCAGCCGATCGCGTCGTACTGCTCGGCCGTGAGCGGCTCGGTCATGAGCGCGTAGTCGTAGACGGGCACGGTCATGAGCCGGTTGCGCTTGAGCAGCGAGGGGAACACGTTCGTGGCGAGCGCGACCTGGCCGGCCACGACGGAGCCGCCCTCGGCCGTGAGGGTCTGCACGCCCTTGCCGCTCAGGCTCGTGACACGGGTGCGCTCGAAGATCCGCACGCCGAGCTCGGTGGCGACCCTGGCGAGCTCGAACACGAGCTTGGCCGGGTGCACCATCGCGCATCCGGTGCGGTCCCAGGATCCGGCGAGGTAGGTGGGCGAGGCGACCTCGGCCTGCACGGCGGCCTCGTCGAGGAAGTCGTCACCTTCCATCCATTCGATCTGATGCGGCTCGACGGCCACGGCCATCTGGCCCGTGCGCTCCCAGTCCACGTCCATGCCGTAGCGCTCGACCGTGTCCTGGATGCCGTCGAGGTTCTCCAGCCCGAGGCGCTCCAGCTGCTCCATCTCGTCGGGCCAGCGGTTCCGGCCGTTCTCCTCGCCGTGCGTGAGGCTCGCCTCGCAGAACCCGCCGTTGCGGCCGGACGCCGCCCAGCCCACCCGGTTGGCCTCGAGCAGCACGACGGTGCGCTGCGGATCGCGCTCCTTGGCGCGGATCGCGGTCCACAGCCCCGCGTATCCGCCGCCGACGATGGCGAGGTCGGCGCGCACCTCACCCGACAGCGTCGGGAAGGCGGGGCGCTCGACGTCGTCGAGCCAGAACGCGGCGTGCGCGGTGTTCTCGAGAGAGCGCTCGATGACCGAGGCGCTCGGCTGCCGTCGTTCGAAGACGGTCGTTCCCATGATGATTCCTTGTCCGGGAGGGTGGGTGGAAGGTCCTTCGGGGCGCGACGCAGCGCCCCGGTGCCGCAGTGCGGCCGGGTCGGGAGAGCGGAAGGCTCAGCGGATCAGCGCGTGCCCCAGTTGTAGAGGTCCTTGTGGAGCCCCGCGTAGAGGAAGCACTCGGTGTGCGAGACGCCCTCGATGGTGCGGATCCTGGTCGCGATCAGCTCGAGCAGATCCTCGTCGCTCTCGCAGATGGCCTCGGCGAGGATGTCGAAGGATCCGAGCGTCACGTTGACATATGCGATCTCGGGAATATTCGCGATCGCCTCCGCGGCGACACGCGGATCCCCGTCGACGCGGATGCCCAGCATCGCCATGCGGGAGAATCCGAGTTGGCGGGGATCGGTCACCGCGACGATCTGCACCACACCACTGTCGGTGAGCCGCTGCACGCGCTGACGCACCGCGGCCTCGCTGAGTCCCACGGCGCGGCCGATCTCGGCGTAGGGTCGACGGCCGTCCTCCTGCAGGAGTTCGATGATCCGCTTCGAGACGTCGTCCAGCACCGGCACCTTCGGCTTGTCGCTCATGTGTCGATTTTGACATTCCCGACCGCACTCTGCAACTGATTTCGCAGAATCTGATCCAGATTTCTTCCGATTTCGTCGGTTCTCGCCTATTCTTTTCACCATGCAGAGCACCCTGACCGACACAGCACTGTTGCAGAACTTCATCGGCGGACGGTCCGTCGCCGCCCATGGCGAGGGCCGCATGGACCTCATCGATCCCGTCACGGAGCACGTGTACGGCCAGGCGCCGATCTCGGACCAGAGCGACGTCGATGCCGCCTACGCCGCCGCGGCCGCCGCGTTCCCGCTCTGGCGCGACACGACTCCCGCCGCGCGTCAGCTCGCGCTGTTCCGGATCGCCGACGCGATGGCGGCGCGCGCGGAGGAGTTCGCCGATCTCGAGTCGCAGGACACCGGCAAGCCGCGTGCGAACCTCGTGGCCGACGAGATCGACCAGTCGGTCGACCAGCTGCGCTTCTTCGCCGGCGCCGCACGCAGCCTCGAGGGCCGCGCCGCCGCGGAGTACATGGCAGGGCACACCTCGTACGTGCGGCGTGAGCCGATCGGCGTGATCGGCCAGGTCACGCCGTGGAACTACCCGCTGAACATGGCCGTGTGGAAGATCGCGCCCGCCCTGGCCGCCGGCAACACCGTGGTGCTGAAGCCGGCGGAGGCCACCCCGCTCACGACGCTGCTCCTCGCGGAGATCGTCGCGGAGCACACGCCCGCGGGGACGCTGAACGTCGTGCTCGGAGACCGCAGCACCGGCGCGGCTCTCGTCGCGCACAAGACGCCGCAGATGGTGGCGATCACCGGATCCGTCCGCGCCGGCATGGCCGTCGCCGAGTCGGCCGCGGCCGACGTGAAGCGCGTGCACCTCGAGCTCGGCGGCAAGGCCCCCGCGATCGTGTTCCCCGACGCATCGATCGAGAAGGCCGCGGAGGGCATCGTGACCGGCGCGTTCTTCAACGCCGGGCAGGACTGCACCGCCGCGACCCGCGTGATCGTGCACGCCTCGGTGCACGACGCTCTCGTGAAGGCCCTCGTCGAGCGCGTGCGCACGCACGCCCGCACCGGCGCACCGCACGAGGAGGGCGTGTTCTTCGGACCGCTCTCGAGCGCCGCCCAGCTGGCCCAGGTGCAGGGCTTCGTGGACCGCCTCCCCGCGCACGCGAAGATCGAGACCGGCGGCAAGCGGCAGGGCGACGCCGGCTACTTCTTCGAGCCGACGATCGTCTCCGGCATGCGCCAGGACGACGAGGCCGTGCAGAGCGAGATCTTCGGACCGGTGCTGACCGTGCAGTCCTTCGAGGACGACGACGAGGCCCTCGGCTATGCGAACGACGTGCCCTACGCGCTGGCCGCATCGGTGTGGACGAAGGACCACACCCGTTCGCTGCGCTTCTCCCGGGATCTGGACTTCGGCTGCGTCTGGATCAACACGCACATCCCGTTCGTGTCTGACATGCCGCACGGCGGATTCAAGCACTCGGGATACGGCAAGGACCTCTCGCAGTACGGCTTCGACGATTACACGCGCATCAAGCACGTGATGAGCGCGCTCGACTGACCGGGGCGGGGGTGATACTCTCGCCTACGCCGTGCCGGCACGAGAAGAGGAGGTGATACCCATGAACGATTCGACGTGGGTGCTCCTCCTCGGGGACACGGTCGGGCGATAGGTCGTCCGGGAGCGCCGTACAAGCGCACTCCCGAAAGGCACGACCATGAACATCACCCCTGAACTGATCTTCACCGCGGAAAAGCAGATCGCTTCTGCGCCGCCGGTATCTGCACAGTCTGCTTCGGCAGCCCCCGCTCCTGCACCGCACCGCGACGACATCGTCGAGCGCGAGTTCACGCTGGGCGGCATCGACGGCATCCTCTGGACGCCGGGATCCGCCTCCGCCGACCATCCCGTCCCGCTGATCCTGCTCGGGCATCCGAGCGGGCCGGGCCTCGCCCGGATGCGTCCGCGCCTGGAGGGGCGCGCCCGCGCCGCCGCCGAGCTCGGCGCCGCCTCCGTGGCGATCGAGATGCCCGGCAACGGCGCACGACCTCCGCTTCCGGAGCTGGAGAGCGCCCGCGCCGAGCTGATGCGGGCGCTCGACGCCGGCGCGCGTCCCGGCGAGGACGTGATCGACCGCCTGGTGCTCCCGCTCGTCGACAGGACGGTGCCCGAGTGGCAGGCGGTGCTCGATGCGATGCTCGCCCTCCCCGAGATCGGCGGCCCCGTCGCCTACTCGGGCGGCGTGCTCGCGATCGGCATCCGGCTCGCCCTGGTCGAGCCGCGGATCGTCGCCGCCGGCCTGTTCGCCGGCAGTTACGTGCCGCTGAGCATCCTGGACGAGGCACGGCGGGTCACCATCCCGCTGCATGTGCTGCTGCAGTGGGACGACGAGGGCAACGACCGGCAGCGGTCGCTCGACGTGTTCGACGCGTTCGGATCCGCCGAGAAGACACTGCAGGCCAACCTCGGCGGGCACACCGGCGTTCCGGCGCACGCCGGGGAGGACGCCGGGCGGTTCTTCGCGCGGCACCTCGGGTAGCCCCCGCGCTTCCGGGTTCGTTGACCGAGCACGGCCGAAGGCCGAGCGGGACGAAACGCGGTGCTCTCGCCGGAACACCGCGTTTCGTCTCTGCGCGGGGCTCAGGCGCCGAGCGCCTCGATCAGCACCCGGGCCACGGCGTCGCTCGACTGCGGGTTCTGCCCGGAGATGAGGTTGCCGTCGCGGACGACGTGGGAGCTCCACGGCGCGGCGTCTTCCACGACGGCGCCGCGCTCGCGCAGCGTCGCCGCGACGAGCCACGGAGTGTTCTCGCCGAGGCCGCCGCTCGCCTCCTCCTCGTCGCTGAACGCCGTGAGCGTGCGGCCGGCGAAGGCGAATCCGCCCTCGGCCGTCGTCGCGCTGAGCAGTCCGGCCGGCCCGTGGCAGAACGGGGCGATCAGGCGCGCATCCGCATCCGCCTCGACGAGGATCCGGCCCAGGTCCTCGTCGAAGGCGAGGTCGGCCATCGGGCCGTGCCCGCCCGGCAGCACGACAGCGGCGAAGTCCGCCGCGGAGAGGTCGCCCAAGGTGGCGGGGTGGTCGAGCTCGGCGCGGATCGCGTCGAGGTAGGCGCGGAACTCCTCGGCGCGCGCCGCGTCGCCGACGACCGCGGCGTCCAGGGATCCCGGATCGACCGGAGGGATGCGTCCGCCGGGAGTCGCGATCACGACCTCGTGGCCGGCGGCGGTGAGCTCGCGGTGGGCGACGACGAGCTCTTCGGCCCAGAAGCCCGTGGGGTGCGCCGATCCGTCAGCGAGAGTGAGGGAATCGGCCGCGGTGACGACCATGAGGATCTTCGACATGTGGGGTCCTTTCGACACCTCCATGTTCCTCGGCGCCTCCGCCCCGTCGGCGTCGAGGAATCGAACGCTCCCATCGGGAATCCGAGGGCGCGCTCAGGAGGATCACGCGATGAACCGCCGCAGGGTGTCGACGACCGCGGAGACCGCCGGGAACCGCTCCGCATCCCCGCTGCGCGTGGCGAGGTAGAGGGTGTTCAACGGGGCGACCTCTGGCTCGTCGAGAGCGATCAGACCACCGGATCGCAGGTCTTCGGCGACCATGTAGGCGGGCAGCACCGACATCCCGACGCCCCCGAGCACGGCCTCCCGTATTCCGCGGAGGTCGGGGATCACCGCCGCGACCCTCAGCGCGGAGGGCGCGCGGTCGAAGATGCTGCGCCAGTACCGGCGCACGATGGGGAGGTTCTCCGCATAGGCGACGACGGGGACGGTCTCCGGGTCGCGGCCCGCCCAGGTCGGCGCCGCGACGAGCACGAACTCCTCGTCGTAGAACGGCACGGCGGTGAGGCCCTCGCGCTGCGGGGGCACGGCGCTCACCACCACGTCGAGCGCACCGCCGGCGAGCGCGTCGAGCAGTTCCTGGGCGAGGCCGAAGGTGAGCCGGACCGGCGCGTTCGCCGCCGCGATCAGCTCGGCGATCCGCGGGACGACCATCAGCGACAGGATCTCCGCGGGGCCGCCCACGTGCACCGCGCGCTCCGCGTCGCCACCGAGACCCGGCGGGGACACGGCGTCCTCGATGGCATCGAGGTGCGCCGCCACCCGACGCGCCAGTTCGAGCCCTTTCGCCGTCGTCGTCACTCCGGCGCGCCCGCGCTCGAACACCGGGAAGCCCACGACCGCCTCGACCGCCTGCACGTGCGCGGAGACCGTCGCCTGCGAGAGCCCGAGAAGCTGCGCCGCCCGGGTGAGCGACCCGGTCCGATGGACCGTGACGAAGGTACGCAGGTGGTCGAGACTGGGAGCGCTCACGTCCGTCACTGTACGAGGCGCGGAGCGCGGGAGCGCCGCCGGCGCCGCGAACGAGAGGACGGCCCCGGGATCGGATCCCGGGGCCGTCCTGTTCGGAGACCTGGGGTCAGCTCAGGCCCTGCGCGGTGAGCCACGCCTTCGCGATGTCGCCCGGCTGCTTCTTGTCGGCCGTGCTCTGAACGTTGAGCTTGACCAGCTCCTCCGTGGTGAGCTTGGCGCTGACGGCGTTGATGGCCTTCGACACCTTGTCGGCGACCTTCGTGCTCACGATCGGCACGACGTTCGACGGAAGGATGAGGTTCTTCGGGTCCTTCAGCGCGACGAGGTCGCCGCTCGCGAACGCCGGGTCGGCCGAGTAGATGTCGGCGACCTGCACGGTCCCCGCCTTCAGCGCCTCGAGCGTGGTCTGACCGGTGGCCGAGAACGCCAGGTCGACCCCGTACAGGCTCTTCGCGGCGGCGGGACCGTAGGGGCGCTTCTCGAACTCGGGCGCGCCGCCGATCGTGACGGGCGCGGGAACCTTCGAGAGATCGGCGATCGAGGAGAGACCGTACTTGTCGGCGTTCGCCTTGGTGACGGTGTACGTGTCCTGGTCGGCGGCCTTCGCGTAGTCGAGCACGGAGAGACCCGACGGCAGCGCCTTCTTGAGCGCGGCGTAGACGTCGTCGGGGCTGTTCGTGTCGGCCTTGCCGCCCAGGTACTCCAGCAGGTTGCCGGTGTACTCGGGGAACAGGTTGATCGCGCCCGACTTCACGTCCGGCATGTAGGCGTCGCGCTGGCCGATGTTGAACTTCCGATCGACCTTCACGCCGTCCTTCTCGAGGGCCTGCGCATAGATCTCGGCGATGATCTCGTTCGAGTAGTAGGCCTGGGATCCGATCACGACCGTGTCGGAGGAGCCTGATCCGCTGGATGCGGTGGGCTTGTCGAGCGGGTTGCTGGAGCTGCACGCGCTGAGCGCGAGCGCCGTGGCGACCACGGCCACGGCCGTGGTCGCGATGCGGGTGATGCGGGCGGTGAACATGGAGTGCCTCTCTTCGGTGGGGAGTCGGTGCAGGTCAGGTGCGGGCCGCGCGCAGCGCGGCCCTGGCGTGGGGTTCGTCTTCGGAGCGGCCTCCGGCCGCGCGGACGCCGGACGGGACCGCGGCGCGCTGCGCGATCGCGAACAGGAGGTCGGCGATCAGGGCGAGCGCGGCGACGAGCAGCGCCCCCGCCAGCACCTGGTCGAAGCGGCCGAGGGGGATGCCCTGGATGATCGGGTAGCCGAGGCCGCCGAGGTTCACCCAGGCCGCGATCGTCACGGTCGCGATCACCTGCAGCGTCGCCGCGCGCAGGCCGCCGACGAGCAGGGGCAGACCGAGCGGGAACTCGACCTTCCAGAACACCTGCCACGGTGTCATCCCCATCGCCTTCGCCGCGTCGATCACCCGGGGCTCGATCGCCTCGATCCCGGTGTATGCGCCGGCGAGCAGCGACGGGATCGCGAGCAGCACGAGCGTCACCAGTGCGGCCGTCGGCACCTGCAGCACGCCGAACAGCAGCACCAGCAGGATCAGCAGGCCGAAGGAGGGGATCGCGCGCGCGGCGCCCGAGATCGCGACGGCGATCTCGCGTCCGCGACCCGTGTGCCCGATCAGCCAGCCGGCCGGCACGGCGATCAGGCTCGCGACGAGCACGGAGACGACGGTGTAGAGCAGGTGCTGGCCGAGCAGCACGGGCAGCGCATAGGAGCCGGTCCACTGCTCGGGGTCGAGCAGCCACCGGATCGCATCGGCGAAGAGGTTCATGAGGCGCCTCCCGTCACGACGGCGGGACGGGCGCTGCGTGTGCGCTGCCGGCTGCGGCGCTGCCACGGCATCACCAGACGGCCGAGCACGACGAGCAGGGCGTCGACCAAGAGCGCGAGCAGGATCACGGCGATGACTCCGGCGAACACCTCCTCGATGAGGCGGCGGTCGAGCCCGTTCGTGAACAGGTAGCCGAGGTTCTGCACGCCCACCAGGATGCCGACCGTGGCGAGGGCGATCGTGGAGACGGCGGCGACGCGCACTCCCGCGAGGATCACCGGGCCCGCGAGCGGCAGATCGACGGTCCAGAAGCGGCGGCCGGATCCGTAGCCCATCGCGATCGCGGCGCGGCGCACATCGGCATCGACCGAGTCGAGGCCGTCGGCGACCGCACGGACGAGGATCGCCACGTTGTAGATGGTCAGCGCCACAACGAGGTTCGGGGCCTCGGTCGCCTGGTAGCCCAGCAGCGCCGGCAGCAGGATCAGCAGCGCGAGAGAGGGGATCGTGTAGAGCAGACCGGTGAGCACGATCACCGGACCGCGCACCAGGCGGTACCGCCAGGCGATCCACCCCAGCGGCACGGAGACGACGACCCCGAGCACGAGAGCGATCAGGCTCTGCTGCAGATGCACGGCGGCCAGGCTCACGATGAGCCCGAGGTTGTCGATGATCCAGGTCATGTCAGCCGACCTCGTCCGCCGTCCGCGGCGGATGCGCATCGAGGAGATCGGCGGGCGACTGCACGAGCGTGCCCTGGGCGCGCCCGTCGGCATCGACGACCACCGTGCCGTGCGGGGTCTCGCGCAGGTGCAGCGCACGGCGGCCGCGGTCGGCGCCGATGAACGCGGCGACGAAATCGTCGGCGGGCGCGGCGAGGATCTCGTCGGGAGTGCCCTGCTGCACGATGCGGGCGCTCTTGCCGAGGATCACGATGCGGTCCCCGAGGAGGAGCGCCTCGTCGATGTCGTGCGTGACGAACACCACGGTCTTGCCGAGCTCGCGCTGCAGGCGCAGCAGCTCCTGCTGCAGCTCGGTGCGCACGATCGGGTCGACGGCGCCGAACGGCTCGTCCATCAGCAGGATGTTCGGATCCGCGGCGAGCCCGCGGGCCACGCCCACCCGCTGCTGCTGTCCGCCGGAGAGCTGGCTCGGGTACCGGTCGGCGAGGGCCTGGTCCAGCCCGACCGTGTCGAGCAGCTCACGCGCGCGCACGTGCGCCTCGCGCCGGGAGACGCCGTTCAGGCGCAGCACCGTGGCCACGTTGTCGATCACGCTGAAGTGCGGGAGCAGTCCGGAGTTCTGCATCACGTAGCCGATGCGGCGGCGCAGGGCGACGGGGTCGCCGTCGAGCACGCTCTCCCCATCGATCTCGACCACGCCCGAGCTGGGCTCGACCATCCGGTTGATCATGCGCAGCAGGGTGGTCTTGCCGGATCCGGAAGAGCCGACCAGCACGGTCGTCTGCCGGGCGGGGATCACCAGGCTGAAGTCGTCGACGGCGCGGGTGCCGTCCGGGAACGTCTTGGTGACGGAGCGGAATTCGATCATCGGTCATCCGCCCCTCAGGGGAGCGCCCCCTCCTGCGGGACGACGCCCGCGCGGATCTCGACCTTGCGGTCGAACGCGACGTAGCCGGAGAAGTCCACCCCGACGCGCTCGATGGCCGACGGATAGGGCTCCGGGTAGGCCCACGCCAGATCCTTGTGGACCTGCTCGTCCACCCGGAGCGAGTAGTACTGGCACTCGCCCTTCCACGGGCACGTGTACGGTGTGGGGCTCTCCTGCAGCACGCCTTCGGTGACGGCTGTCGGCGGGAAGTATCGGTTGCCCTCGATCACGACCACGGCGGAGTCATCCGCATTCGCGACGACTCGCCCTTCGAATACTGCTTGCATGCTCGTCCCTCCTCGGGAATCGATGCGACACGTGCTTCTCGGCGTGCGGCGCCGGGGTGCCCTTCCGACAGTAGGCCACGCCTCCGACATCCATGAAGCACCCCCACGACATCGGGAAACAGACCGACATCCGCCGGGATTCCCACACCGGTCGAACCCGACCTCGTTTCGAAGCGCGCAATCGGCGGGATCCGGGGCCGAAATGGAGCCATCTGCGCGCTTCGAAACCAGGCGAGTCGAAGCCAGGGGGAGTCAGGCCGACTGGCGGCCGTAGGCCTCCAGGAGCCGCAGCCAGACCTCGCTCATGGTCGGGTAGGACGGCACCGCGTGCCAGAGCCGGGCGATGGGGACCTCGCCGGCGACCGCGATCGCCGCCGCGTGGATGAGCTCGGCGACGTCGGATCCGACCATGGTCACCCCGAGCAGCACCTGCCGGTCCTCGTCGACGACCATGTGGGCGCGTCCCGTGTAGCCGTCGGCGTGCAGCGAGGCACCGGCCACCGAGGAGAACTCGACCTCCACCTCCCTGATGCGATGCCCTGCCTCGCGCGCGGCCGCCGCGGTGACGCCCACGGCCGCGACCTCGGGCTCGGAGAAGACGACCTGCGGCACGGCGGCGTGATCGGCCGTCGCGACGTGCCGGCCCCAGCGTTCGTCGTCGACGGGCTCGCCCTTCGCGCGGGCGGCGATCACGTCGCCCGCGGCGCGGGCCTGGTACTTGCCCTGGTGCGTGAGCAGCACCCGGCCGTTCACGTCGCCCACCGCGTAGAGCCAGTCCGCGCCGGGCACCCGCAGGGTGTCGTCGGTGCGGATCGAGCGGCCGGCCGGAAGCCCCACGGTCTCCAGGCCGATGTCGCCGCTGCGGGGGGTGCGCCCGGTCGCTACGAGGATCTCGGCGGCGCGCACGTCCCCGCCGTCCGTCGTCACGGTCACCCCGTCGGCATCGCGAGAGACGCTCTTCGTCGCGACGCCCGTGCGCACGTCGACGCCGAGCGCACGCAGGCCCTCGGCGACGAGCTCGCCCGCGAACGGCTCGACGGATCCGAGCAGCCCGCTGCGGGCGAGGACCGTGACCTCCGCACCGAGCGCGGCGTACGCGGTCGCCATCTCGACCGCGACCACGCCGCCGCCGATGACGACGAGGGAGTCCGGGATCTCCTCGGCGCTCGTGGCCTCGCGGCTCGTCCACGGGTTCGCCTCGTGCAGACCGGGGACCGGGGGGATCGCGGCGTCGGATCCGGTGCTGACCGCGACCGCGTGCCGCGCGGTGAGGGTGCGCACGCTGCCGTCGGGCGCGGTGACGGCCACCTTCCGCTCGCCACTCAGGCGCCCGTGCCCCCGCACGAGGTCGATTCCGGCGGAGTCGAGCCAGGCCACCTGTCCGTCGTCCTTCCAGTGGCTCGTGAAGGAATCACGTCGGTCGAGCACCGCGCGCACGTCCAGATCGCCCGTGATCGCCTCGGCCGCGCCGCCCACGTGCCGCGCCGCACGCAGGGCCTGCGGCGAGCGCAGTAGCGCCTTCGACGGCATGCACGCCCAGTACGAGCACTCGCCGCCGACGAGCTCGCTCTCCACGATCACCGCGGTGAGCCCCGACTGCACCGCGCGGTCGGCCACGTTCTCTCCCACGGGGCCGCCGCCCAGCACGATCAGGTCGTATTCGTCGGTCATGCGCTCCGCCTCTCGATCACGGGTGGTCGCGGGGCACAGCGCCCCCCGACCTCGTCCACCCTTCCAGAACAGCAGGGATCCGGCGCGGATTCCTACGGAATCGTCAGAGGGGATCCGCGGCGGGCGAGACGACCGAGGGATCGCGGACCTCGATCACCAGCGGCGCATCGGCGCCCGCCTCCCTGATGCGCCAGATCCGCGCGCGTGCGCCGACCCCCGGCACCTGCGTCTGCAGGAGCATCGGCGACCGCGCCGTCGCTCGCTCCCATGCCGCGAGGAGCGGCCCCTCGGCGGTGTCCACCACGAGCTCGAAGCGGTCGACGCCGCCGTCCTCGATCGTCGACACCGTCCGAGCCCGGACCGTGCCGTCGAGCCGATCGATGCGGCCGGCCGCCCCGCGCCAGCGCGCATGGGCGCGGACGCGCTCCGCACTGTACGCCAATGAGCCGACGTGGACGACCCAGAGCACGACGACGAGGGCCGCGATGAGCACGGTGAAGAGGAGGGAGAACCAGAGCCCAGGGGTCGGCGTGGTCCAGAGCAGGACGATCGCCCCCGCGCCCGCCACGGTGGCGAGCAGGAGCAGCACGACGAAGACCGCCCTCGCGCCGGGGCGCATCGCACCCCGCAGCGGCAGCTCCGCCGGCGGAACCGGATCCGGCCACCGCTCGACGAGCACCACGACCTGACCGATGGACGCCGAGGGCGGAGGGGTCATGGCGGGAGTCTAGGGTGCGGAATCGAACGCTCGGGGTTCCGCCCCCTCAGCGGCACGCCATCGACTGCTGCACGACCGAGTCCGGCGGCGGGCCGTACGCCTCCGTGCCGTTGCCGGGATCCGTGAATCCCATGCCGATGGCCCAGGCGGTCGCCCATGCCTCGGCCGAGGCCGAGTCGGTGTTGTCGACCATCGACCGGCACTTCGTCGCGATCGCATGGCCGGCCTCGTGCGCCACCAGCGCCCTGCTGGAATCGCCCGGCCATTCCTCCGCGACGGAGTTGGACAGCAGGATCGTCGCGTACTGACCCGACTCGATCGGCGTGCGCGTCTCTCCGGACAGGTAGCCGTTGTCCCCGCCGAGGTCGTTCACCCGGTCCGCCCATTGGAAGTCCAGCAGCACTCCGGGGACGAGGGATCGCGCGAAGTCCTCGATCTGCTGCCGCGCACCCTGCAGCGGACCGGCCTCGGCCGCCAGCGTCGCGGTGTGCCCGTCGCGCACCTCCTGCACGGTCGCGGCGTAGTGGCGGAAGCCCTGCGCCGCCGGCTCGTCGAAGGAGGTGGTGGCGACGAGCTGTGCGGACAGCTCGCGCAGCGTCAGGACGCCCTCGTTCGGCGAGGGCACGTTCTCGCTCTCGATCTGCGCCGCGAGTCCGCCCGCGGCCTTGACCACCGCGAGGCCCTTCTCATCGATCGCGCCGGTCGCGGATCCGAGCTCCTCGGACGAGCGGCCGAGCGCCGAGGCGAGGGAGCTCACCGCGTGCGCGTCGGCGTCGAGCCGTGCGGTGCGGGAGTACAGCTCCCAGAACCAGGACGGCTTCGCGCCGGGCTCGGAGACCGGCGTCGCGGTCAGCGACATGGCCGCGGCGGACGCCTTCTGCGCGCGGTCCCGCGCGGTGGTGAGGCCGGCCCGATCCGCATCCGTGACGAGGGCGGGGTCCGTCACGCCCAGCAGCACCTCGGCCGCGCGCGCGGACTCGTCGTCCACCGCGCGGACGCGCTCGTTGCGGGACGCCTCGTCGCTCTGCTTCGTCAGCGCCGCCGTGAGCTGCGTGTGCGCCTGGTCGTAGCCGAGGTTCGCCGTGAGCTGCAGCACCGCGCCGAGTCCGGCGAGCAGCAGCACTCCGGCGATCGACAGCGACCACGCCAGCACGGCACGGCGCCGACGACGGGGAGCCGGTGCCGGTCCGTGCGGGGCGGCACCGTGCGAGGCCAGGTCGAGCGCGGTCGCGTTCGCCGCGCCGGCGGATCCGCCCGCGGCGGTGAAGTCATGCCCGCCGTCCGGCGCGACGTCGACGTCGCCGGTGCCCGGCACCGGAGTCGGCTGTTCCTCGGTCACGTCGGCCCCCCTGACCTCGCGTCGCTGCGCTGCGGAACCCGTCCGGCACCGCTGCGTCTCAGGATAGGGCCTGGTGGGTGCAGGGCCGTGTGCCCATCGGGATCCGCGGCCCCGCAGCGGTCACAGCCGCGGATCGATCGGGTCGGACTCCAGCGCGAGCACCCCGAACACCGCCTGATGCACGCGCCAGAGCGGTTCGCCCGTGGTGAACCGATGCAGGGCCTCGATGCCGAGAG
>NZ_NCKN01000058.1 GCF_002257455.1 Microbacterium sp. 13-71-7 | reverse complement strand
ATCTGCACACCCCGCGACGATCCGCGCACGGATCCCGGGATCGCCTGTGCAGATCGTCGCATCGTGTGCGGATCGTGGCACTCCTGTCGCACCTCGCGGCGCCCTTGTGCGCAACCCTGACAAGCTCGCGTACGCGCTCTGACGGGGCGTGCCCTGATCCGCGCGCGCCTTCACGATGCTGCTCCTCAGCCGACGGCCTGGTCCGCCTGCCATGCCGTGAGGTGGAGTTCGGTGCCGGGCACCACGTCGAAGTGGTTCGTCCAGATGTGACGCTTCTCCCCGACGCGGACCGCCGCGTGCAGGCTGCGCGCCACCAGCTGCCCCTGGGTCGAGTTCGCGTCCCATGCGATCCCCGCCTTCGCGGATGCTCCCGGCGCGAGCGTCACGGGCGCCGCGCCCGGATCGGACGCCATGAAGGAGCTCCCGCGCTGCAGCTCCACGTCGATGACGTGCCCGTTCTGGTCGCCGAACGCCACGTCGGGATACCCGTTCAGCACGCACTCCTTCTCGGAGACGTTGATCGCCTGCAGCGACTGCAGCCGGTGCCCGGTCGCTCCATCCACAGGCGGAGCGAGGAGCTCCAGCTGCTCCGCTGTGCAGGAATCGGGTCCGGCAGGGTCCGCGGAGGGGGCGACCGTCGGTACAGCGATACCGGGCGCTGCGAGATCCGGCGCGGCGGCGCCATCGGGATCGGACGGGGTCGATGCGCGATCGGCGGCGATGGCCTGCTGTGCGGCATCGTTCGCTCCCGCCGAAACCGCGGGCAGTGCTGCCGCGAGCACCACGACGGCAGCTCCCAGCACGACGACGACGCGCGTCGCCGGGGCACTCCGCCGCCCCTCGTGGGAGGACCGCTGTCGCACGACGATCGCGGGGATCCAGCCGACGGCGAAAGCCCAGAACACCGCGAGCATCGTCGAGCCCGTCGCCCCGAGAGCTGTCCGGAATCCGCCCCAGGAGACGGCCTCGGCCATCGCACCGAGATCGAGCACGCCGCCGACCGCGAATCCGACGATCACCGCCGCCAGCCACGCCGAGAGGAACGTGCGCGCACCGCGCCGGTCCAGCAACATGATCGCGAGGACGTAGGCGCCGCCCACGAGGAGCACGGCGACGGCATGCAGCAGGATCGCCCATCCCGGAGGAGCGCCGAAGAACCGTCCGTTCATCGGCGAGGGCACGATCTGTCCGAGCGTCGTCAGCGATCCTCCTGCCGCCGATAGAAGGTACGGCAGCCATCCGCACAGCAGCCACAAGGCTGCAAGCGCCCCTCCGCCGAGCAGCCGTCGTCCCATGCCCGTATCCATCGCACCCCCGATCCGTCTTCGCCACCCTAGCGGGACGCCCTCCCGGACAACCGACGATCGCGACGCGCCGACGCCGCCGTACACAGCGCCTTCATCGGATCCGCCCCTACCGTCAGGCCGTGCCCGCAGACCGCGACCGCCTCCGCCGCGCCGGCATCGTGCTGGAGATCGTCACCCTGGCCTGGAACGCGGTCGGGGTCGTCCTGCTCGCGGTCCTGGCCTCCCGATCCGGGTCGGTCGCGCTGCTCGGGTTCGGTCTGGACAGCCTCATCGAGATCGGCGCCTCCACGGTGGTCATCTGGGAGCTGACCGGCACGGATGAGCGCCGTCAGCACCTCGCCCTCCGCCTCATCGGAATCGCGTTCGGGCTGCTCGCGGCCTACCTGCTCGTCCAGGCGGTCGTCGCGCTCGCGTCCGGCCACCGCGCGACGCCGCTGCCGGGAGGGATCTGGTGGACCGCACTCACCGCCGCCGTCATGTTCCTCCTCGCCTTCGGCAAGCACCGGGTCGGGCGCGCTCTGCGCGATCCCGTCCTGCTCACGGAGGGCAGGGTGACCCTGGTCGACGGGATCCTCGCCGCAGCGGTTCTCGCCGGCATCCTCCTGAACGCCCTCTTCGGCCTGTGGTGGGCCGATCCCGTCGCAGGACTCGTCATCGTGTTCTACGCCGTCCGCGAGGCGGTGCACGCCCTGCGCGGTCACCCTTCCTGATAGCATCTGCGTATGAGTGCAGATAAGCAGGCATGCGGATACTCGCCGGACAGCTCCTACGTCGAACTGGCCGTCGAAGTGTTCTCGATGCTCGCGGACGCGACCCGCGTGCGGATCGTGCTCGCGCTCGGCGAGGCCGGGGAGCTCTCCGTCAACCACCTCGCCGACATCGTCGACAAGTCACCGGCTGCGGTCTCCCAGCACCTCGCGAAGCTGCGCCTGGCCCGCATCGTCTCGACCAGGCAGGACGGTCAGCGCGTGTTCTACCGGCTCGAGAACGAGCACGCCTCGCGACTCGTCGCCGACGCGATCTTCCAGGCCGAGCACTCGCTCGGCGGCACTCCCCGCCATCACCACGCCGACCAGGACTCGTGATGCACGACCACCCGCACGACCACCACGACCACCACGACCACGACCACGACCACCCCACCGGCTTCCGGGGCGTGCTCCACGGGCTGTTCGTGCCGCACACGCATGACGCGGCGGATGCGATCGATGACGCCATGGAGGCCTCGAGCGCCGGCATCCGCGCGCTCAAGCTCAGCCTGGTCATCCTGTTGGTCACCACGATCCTGCAGGCCGTCGTCTTCTTCCTCAGCGGATCCGTCGCCCTGCTCGCCGACACCGTGCACAACTTCTCCGACGCGCTCACCGCGGTCCCGCTCTGGATCGCGTTCCTGCTCGGGCGCCGTGCCGCGACGCGCCGCTACACGTACGGGTTCGGGCGCGCCGAGGACCTCGCCGGCCTGTTCATCGTGTTCGTGGTGCTGCTTTCCGCGGTCGTCGCCGCCTGGCAGTCGATCGAGCGGATCCTGAACCCGCAGCCCCTCCACAACGTCGGCTGGGTCATCGTCGCCGGCGTGATCGGATTCCTCGGCAACGAGGCCGTCGCGATCTACCGGATCCGCGTGGGCCGCCGCATCGGATCCGCGGCGCTCGTCGCGGACGGCGTGCACGCCCGCACCGACGGCTTCACCTCGCTCGCGGTCGTCATCGGCGGACTCGGAGTGCTTGCAGGGTTCCCGCTGGCGGATCCGATCGTGGGCGCGCTCATCTCGGTCGCCATCTTCGTGCTGCTCATCGGCACCGTGCGCAGCATCGGCCGACGGCTGCTCGACGGCGTGGAGCCGGCGCTCGTGGAGCAGGCCGCGCACGCCCTGGAGCACGTCGAAGGGATCACCGGGGTCGAGCGCGTGCGTCTGCGCTGGGTCGGCCACCGACTCGAGGGCGATGCCGTCATCACGACCACCGGCGACGCCGTCGCGGTCGCCGCCGAGGCGGAGCAGAGCGTCCGCGCGCACGTGAGGAACCTCGACGGATTCCTCGTCGGGGTGCGCGCCGCGGACTGACCGTCGCTCCGGCGAGCCCTCAGTCTCATCGGGGAGCCGAGCCCTCAGTCCAGGAGGTGCCGGGTGTAGCGACCAGGCTCGTCGAGGAACGAGCGCCAGTGCCGCACGAGCTCCAGATCCTCCCAGAAGGCCGGGCGGAGCCCCCACTCCCCGACCTCGAGGATTTTCGCGCCGGGCAGCGCCGCGAGCACCGGCGAATGCGTCGCGCAGAGCACCTGCCCGCCTTCCTCCGCGATCCGGCGCAGCACCGCGATGAGGCTCAGGGTCGAGGAGAACGAGAGCGCCGCCTCCGGCTCGTCGAGGCAGTAGAAGCCCGGATCCTGGAACCGGTCGCCGAGCAGCGCGAGGAAGGACTCGCCGTGGCTCATCTCGTGGAAGGGGATGTCGGGCCGGCCGAGCGAGGGGTTCTCCTCGAGGTACGTGTAGAACGAGTGCATCGTCTCGGCGCGCAGGAAGAACCCCCACCGGTTCGCGCCCACGCCGCGCTGGATGCGGAGCCAGTCCGAGAGCGGCGACTCGGTCGGACGCGTGCTGTGCCTGGCCTGGCGGGATCCGCCCTCCGGCGAGAGTCCGTAGGCGATCGCGACGCCCTCGACCAGCGTCGATTTGCCGCTCCCGTTCTCTCCGACGACGAAGGTCACGCCGGGATCCAGGTCGAGTCCTTCCCGGAGCACCTGCGCGACCGCGGGGATGCTCAGCGGCCAGGTGCGGCCGGCAGCAGGCGCGTCGTCGGCGGGATGCACCGCGACCACGGGCTGCTGCCGGCGTCGGCGGCTGCGCGGGTCCCAGAACGGATCCATGGCGCTCCCCTCGACGATCGGCTCTGCCCCATTGTGCCGGGCGGGACCGACAGAGCCCTGGGCCGACCGTCAGCGGTTCCCCAGACCGGGACCGGAAGGATGGATCCGTGAGCCAGACGACGAGGGAGCAGGTCGGCGCGAGGCGCGCGCTGCCTCGCCGCGGCGCCGTGATCGCGGTCCTGCTGATCACCGCCGCACTCACCGCGCTCGTGCTGCTCGGCGGGATCCCGGGCCTCGTCGGGACCGGGATCGCCGTCATCCTGCCATGGCTGGGGTTCGCCCTGGTCCCGCTCGTGGTCGCCGCCCTGCTGATCCGGCCGCGCACGGCGTGGATCGCCGCGGTGCCGCTGGTCGCCTGGACCGTGGCGCTGTGGGGGTTCCTCCCGGTGCCGTGGCAGGGCGATCCGTCCGCCGCGGGCCGCGGGCTGCTGATCGCGACGCAGAACGTCGAGGCCGGATCCGGCACCGGAGCCGCGTCCGCGCGCGCCCTCGCCGAGGAGGGGGCGGGGATCCTCGCGTTCACGGAACTCGACGCCGAATCCGGATCGGCGATCGCGGACGAGCTCGCCGACGCCTACCCCCACGCCTACCGCGTGGGCACGGTCGGGGTGTGGAGCCGCTACCCGATCCTCGACGAGGAGGCGCTCGATCTCGGGCTCGGCTGGAAGCGCGCGCTGCGCGTCGAGGTCGATGCGCCCGGCGGCGCCGTGAGCGTGTACGTAGTGCACGCGGCCTCGCTGCGGCCCGGGGAGCAGAGCGCCAGGGACGGCATGCTCTCCGCGCTGGGCGAGCGGATCCGCGGCGACCGCAGTCCTCGCGTGATCGCCCTCGGCGACTTCAACGCGGTGTCGACGGATCCCGCCCTCGCCCCGATCGCCGATGCCCTCGGCGAGGTGCGATTCGGCGGGATCGGCCCGTCGTTCACCTGGCCCGCGTCGTTCCCCGCGGTGCGGATCGACCACGTCTTCCAGCGCGGCTACCCCTCTGGTTCGGGGCGGACGGCAGCGGCCGGCGCCAGCGACCACCTCGCGGTCGTCGCCGCGCTGGGCGGCTGACGCCCCGCGGAGGTCAGCCGACGACCATGAGGACCCGGGCGTCCTCCGCGACGATCCCGGGTCCGCGGCCGACTGCGCTGTCGCCCGTCGTCGCGGGCGGCAGTACCAGCGCCTCCATCGCCGCTGCCGTGCTGCCCCCCGTGCTCACCCGCCCCGAGCGCACGACGATCGCGCGCACCGCATCGGGCAGGACTGAAGATCCGTGCAGATCCGCGAAGACCAGCGCCGGCCGCGCCCGCGAGGTCACCGTGGACAGGACGAGGATGCGGCTCAGCTCCGCGGCCCTGAGCCGGGGCCGGCGCAGCTCCAGAAGGGGATCGGTGTGACGCAGCACGCGCTCCTTGCGCAACCCCACCGACGCCCCCGGGCCGACCTCGACCTGCGGTCCGCCGATCCCGGCGAGGACGTGCGTCGCCTCGTGCGGCAGGTGCAGGATGCCCACCGGGCCCCGCAGCTCGACCAGTTGCAGGGTCCAGTGCAGTTCGCCGTTCGCGCCGCGCCGTCCGCAGATCTCGCGGACGTGCCCGCCTCCCGCGGCGAGACCGCGCCTCGGCAGGCTCCGCAGCTGCAGGAGCTCGGCCGGGGCGGGGCTCGCCGCGAGGGAGACGGGGTTCACCGGCTCAGACCCGCGCGCCGATGAGGACATAGCCCTCTTCGCCGTGCACCACCGTGTCGAGTCCGGCGATCTCGTCCTCGTCCTTGACGCGGAACCCGATCACCTTCTCGATCAGGAAGCCGATGCCGAAGGCCAGCACGAACGAGTACACGAGCACCGAGAGCGCCGCGACCGCCTGCGCCGCGAGCTGCGCGAAGCTGCCGCTGTAGATCAGGCCGGTCGAGTTGGCGAAGATGCCCAGGTAGAGCGTGCCGACGATGCCGCCGATGAGGTGGATCCCGACGACGTCGAGCGAGTCGTCGAAGCCGAGCTTGAACTTCAGATCGACGGCCAGCTGGCAGACCACGCCGGCGACGATGCCGAGGACGACGGCCCAGATCGGCGTGAGCGCCGCGCAGGCCGGGGTGATCGCGACGAGACCGGCCACGGCGCCCGATGCGGCGCCGACCGAGGTCGGCTTGCCGTTGCGGATCTTCTCCATCACCAGCCAGCTGAGCAGCGCCGCGGCGGGGGCGGCGAGCGTGTTCACGAAGGCGACGGAGGCGGTGCCGTCGGCGCCGAGCTCGGATCCGGCGTTGAAGCCGAACCAGCCGAACCACAGCAGACCGGCGCCGAGGAGCACGAACGGCGGGTTGTGGGGCACGTCGGCGCCCTTCTGGAAGCCGATGCGGCGGCCGAGCACCAGCGCGAGGGCGAGACCGGCCGCTCCCGCATTGATGTGCACCGCGGTTCCTCCCGCGAAGTCGATCGCGCCGACGCCGAGCCAGTCCTGCAGGCCCTTGGTGATCCAGCCGCCGTAGGCGTAGCTGCCGTCCTTGTTCAGGCCGAAGTTGAACACCCAGCTCGCGACGGGGAAGTAGACGACGGTCGCCCAGATCCCGGCGAAGATCATCCAGGATCCGAACTTCGCCCGGTCGGCGATCGCGCCGGAGACGAGGGCGACGGTGATGATCGCGAACGTGGCCTGGAACGCGACGAAGGCGAGCGGCGGGTACGCTGCGCCCTTCGGCACCTCGAGCAGGCTGTTCAAGCCGATCGCCGACCAGTCGATCGTCCACGGGGCGATGAGTCCCTTGCCGCTGGGGAACGCGATCGCGTAGCCGAAGACGACCCACAGCACGCCGATCAGACCGATCGCGCCGAAGCTCATCATCATCATGCTGATCACGCTCTTGGCCTTGACGAGGCCGCCGTAGAAGAATGCCAGACCCGGTGTCATCAAGAGCACGAGGGCCGCGCAGATCAAAACGAAGGCGGTGTTTCCCTGATCCATGAGGGGGCCGCTCCTCTCTGTCAGGACGCTCCTGCGGCGTCGGGTGAGGTCAGACTGTCACTCGCGCGTTTCGCTTCGACGCGTGCAATGTTTCGGATCCGTTTCGTCATCCGCACCCCGCGTGAACAAGCTGTGACGAAGCTCCGCGCGCCTGGCAGGATGAGGTCATGCGTGCAGTGGTCTTCGATGCGGTCCGTGCCCAGCCCGAGGTGCGTGAGGTTCCGGAGCCCGACCTCCCGGCCGACGGGGTGCTCGTACAGGTGAGGGCGACCGGCATGTGCCGGAGCGACTGGCACGCCTGGGCGGGGCACGACGACATCGCGTTCCCGCACGTGCCGGGGCACGAGCTGGCCGGAACCATCGCCGCCGTCGGGCCGCAGGTGACCCGCTGGCAGGTGGGAGACCGCGTGACGGTGCCCTTCGTCTGCGGCTGCGGGCGCTGCGAATGGTGCCTGTCCGGAAATGCGCAGGTCTGCCCCGACCAGCAGCAGCCGGGCTTCACGCACTGGGGATCCTTCGCCGAGGTCGTCGCGCTGCACGCCGCCGATGTGAACCTCGTCGCGCTCCCGGACGAGGTGGACTTCGCCACGGCGGCGAGCCTCGGCTGCCGCTTCGCGACCGCGTTCCGGGCGCTCGTCGGGCGCGCCCAGGTGCGCGAGGACGAGTGGGTCACCGTGATCGGCGCCGGGGGCGTCGGCCTCAGCGCCGTCATGATCGCGAAGGCGCGCGGGGCGAGGGTGATCGCGGTGGACCGCAATCCGGAGGCGCTCGCCGTGGCGAAGGAGGCCGGCGCCGCGCACACGCTCCTCGCCGACGGCACCGACATCCCGGCCGCCGTCGCCGCGCTGACCGGCGGAGGCAGCCACGTCTCCGTCGACGCCGTCGGCAGCGAGCAGACCCTCGCCGACGCGATCCTCGGGCTGCGCCGGCGCGGCAGGCATGTGCAGATCGGCCTGCTCCCGCCGATCGACGGGCACCCCCGCGTGCCGATGGAGCGGGTGATCGGCTGGGAGCTCGACCTGCTCGGCAGCCACGGGATGGCGGCCGTCGACTACCCCGCGATGATGGATCTGATCGCCGCAGGGCTCCTGGCCCCGCAACGCCTCATCGAGCGCACGATCGGGCTCGACGAGGCGGCGGCCCTGCTGCCCGGTTTCGACCGGGCGACCGTGGCGGGCATGACCATGATCGATCCGCAGCGGGTCGGCTGAGGAACGACGGGGCCGGACGCCGGACGAGCCGCACGGCCATCGTCAGCCCTCGAGCAGGCGCCGGATCGCGGACTCCGGCGTGAGCGTCGTGTCGAGCACCCGGCCCTCGGCGTAGCGGCGGAAGACGCGCGGATCGATGTAGCTCCCCCGCGCGACCGCCGGCGTGTTCCCGAGCGCGGCGGCGGTCGCCTCGACCGCCTCCCGCTCGGCCCGCTTCCGCCGGCCGGCGCCGCTCTGCACGCCGGCGGCCGCGAGGGCGGTCGCCGCCGCGATCGTGCCGCGGAGGGTGCGGAAGTCCTTCGCCGTGAAGGCCGTGCCGGTCAGGGCGCGGACGTAGTCGTTCACCTCGCGGGCGGTCACCGCGATCCTGCGTCGTCCGCGGCGGTACGCGAGCAGGGGCGCGGCTGCGCCCGCCCCCTGCGCGAGATCGGAGAGCACCGCCGACAGCGCAGGATCCTCGATCTCGAGGTGCATCCGCCGGCCGCTCTTGGCCGGGAAGGCGAGGGTGGTCGTCGTCCCGTCGACCACGGCATCGCGACAGCGCAGCGTCGTGAGGCCTCGGCTGCCGTGCCGGACGAGATAGCGCGGCGAGCCGACGCGCGGCGCCGCGTCGTCCAGGAGCCGGAACGCGGCCGCGAGCACGCGCTCCCGATCGGGCGGACCGTCCTGCCCGAGTGTCCGCGTGACTCTGGCGCGCGCTCCCGGCAGCGCCGTGGCGAGCGCCATCGCCCGGCGGAACTTCCGCCGGTCCCGGCGCTGCCGCCACTGCGGGTGGTACAGATACTGCCGCCGCCCCGCCGCATCGACGCCGACCGCCTGGATGTGGGCGCGGGGATCCGCGGCGATCCAGACGTCCTGCCAGGCGGGCGGGATCGCGAGGGCGCGGATCCGCTCGCGATCCTCGTCGGTCGCCGCGTGACCGTGCGCGTCCGCGTAGCGGAAGCCGGACCCGGATCGTCTCCGCCGGAATCCGGGATCGGCGTCGGGGCTGGCGCGGACGAGTCGCGACCCCGCGTCCCTGCGCGTCATCCCGCGGCCGCGCGGCACCCGGCACCGCCGTCGAGTCGCCCGGTCATCCGCGTCTCCTCTCCCACCGGCGGCATGGAGCCGCCGCAAGGAAGACTGTGCCGCGGCGCCGGCGCCCGGGGAAGGGGCTGGTGGCCGGCCGTCGCCGTCGGCTACGATCCCTCGCTCGGGCGGATCCCCTCGATCCCGGCTCCGCTCCGCAGCCTGGCCGCGCGGGCGCGCAGGTAGTCGCGCTCCGGGAGCGAGAGGGTCGCGCGGGCCGCGTCGAGGTACTCGTCGATCGCCTCGGAGGTGCGCTCCGCGCGTTCCAGCAGATGCGCGCGCACGGATGCGATCCTGCGACGGTCTCCGCGCACCCTCGGGTCCGCGATCCCGTCGATCACGGCCAGCCCCGACTCCGGACCGTGCACCATCGCCTGCGCCACGGCGCGGTTGATCGTCGCGACGGGGTTGCCGGTCTCCAGCTCGAGCAGGCGGTACAGGGCGAGGATCTGCGGCCAGTCCGTCGTCCCGGTGCTGGGCGCGTCGTCGTGCAGCGCCGCGATCGCGGCCTGGATCGCGTAGGGGCCGTGGCGGCCGGCGGCGAGCGCGGCATCGAGGATCTCGGTGCCCTCGACGATCCTGTCCCGGTCCCACTGCCGGCGGTCCTGCTCGTCGAGCGGGATCAGCTCGCCGCGGGCGCCGGTCCGCGCGGCCCGGCGGGCGTCGGTGAGCAGCATGAGCGCGAGCAGACCCGCGACCTCGACGTCGTCCGGGCGTTCGCGGTGCAGCATCCTGGCCAGGCGGATCGCCTCGTCGCTGAGCCGCACGTCGTTGACGTCGGCGCCCTCGCTGGCCGTGTGCCCCTCGGTGAACATGACGTAGAGGACGGCGAGCACCGGGTCGAGGCGGTCGTCGGGGTCCGTGGGCTCGGGGAAGACCGCCCCGGCCGCGCGGATCCGCACCTTCGCCCTGCTGATCCGCTGCGCGATCGTCGCCTCGGGCAGCAGGTGCGCACGGGCGATCTGCGCGGTCGACAGGCCGGCGACGGCACGCAGCGTCAGCGCCACCTGCGCGGGCGTCGTGAGCGCGGGGTGGCAGCACAGCCGGAGCACCTCGACGCTGTCGTCCGTGTGCGCCGCCTCGCCCTCGGCGAGGGGCCGCCAGGCGTCGGCATAGGCGTGCTCGCGCTCGCGCCGCTGGTGCTCGCTGCGGATCCGGTCGATCATGCGACGTCGGGCGACGGTCAGCAGCCAGCCCTTCGCATCCGCAGGGGCGCCCTCGGCCGGCCACTGCTGGTGTGCGGCGAGGAGCGCCTCCTGCACCGCGTCCTCGCACAGGTCGAGCTGCGCGGCGCCGTAGCGGCGCAGCAGCGCGGCGAGGACCTGCGGCGCGTTGCCGCGCCACAGGTCCTCGTAACCGCGATCGGTCACACGTCGGTCCCGGCGGAGAACATCACGGGGCGGACCTCCAGCGCGAGGCCGTCGATCGCGGCGTCCGGGATCTGCCGCGCGAGCTCGACGGCTCGCTCCTCGGACTCGACCTCGATCAGGTAGTACCCGCCCATGAACTCCTTCGTCTCGGCGAAGGGCCCGTCCACCACCTCGGGCGAGCCGCCCGCGCCGCGCACGACCTTCGACTGGCTGGGGTCGGCGAGGGCGACGGTGCCGAGCATCTCGCCCGATGCGGTGATGGTGTCGATGAAAGCCTGGTGCCCCTCGCCGATCGCCTGCATCTGCTCGGCGGTGAGCGCATCCAGCACGTCCTGCCGCACCTGCATGAGGATCATGTACTTCATGGTCGTTCTCCTTCGGTTCGTGGGGGACCCGATGTCCGCCGCAATGCGTGGTCGGAGCCGATGCTCAGTTCTCGACATCATTCTGCGCGCCGAACGCCGGGATGTGCCGGAGTCGCGCGGCGGTGACCCCGGCGAGCGCGAGCATCGCGACGGCCGCGACGAGGGCGGCGACCTGCAGTGAGGAGGTGAAGGCCGCACCCGCGACCGCGCGCACGCTGGGATCGGCGACGCCGAGGGCCGCGTCGATCCCGGCCGACAGGGTGCGGCGGTCGGCGGCGTCCACGCCAGGAGCGCCCGCGACGAGGAAGCGGTACACGGCGGTCGTCAGACTGCCGACCACGGCGATGCCGAGGGCGTAGCCGAACTGGCCGCTCGCCTCCTGCGTGGACGCGGCGGACGACGCCTCCTCGACGGGCACGCTGCCGAGGATCACGTTCGTGCCGAGCGTCGGAAGGGCGGAGGTGCCGAAGCTCACCATGCTGAAGCCGACGACGAGGGGCCAGGGTCCCGTTCCCGGCGTGATCTGCGCCATCAGCACGAGCCCGGCCGCGGAGAGCGCGAGACCGACGGCGATGATCAGGCCGGGCCGGATCCGCTTCGCGAGCAGCGGCATGGTGAGGAAGCCCGCGGCGCCGGTGAGGGCCGGAGGCACGGTGAGGAGGCCCGCCGCGAGCGGATCCGCCCCGGCGACCGCCTGGAAGTACTGGGTGTCGAGCATCATCAGCGGACCCGTGAGCATCGTCATGAGCAGCATCGTGAGGAGCACCACGCACACCCCGCGGCGCCGGAACATCGCGAGGTCGAGCAGGGGCGCGCGCCCCGCACTGCGGGCGAGGACGCGCTGACGCCGGAGGAACACGACGAGGAAGACCGTCCCTATGGCGACGCTCGCGAACGCGACGACGGCGTCGCCCGCGCGGGCCGCCTCCTTGATGCCGAAGACGATCGGCAGCACCGCCAGCAGGGACAACGGCACGCTGGCCGCGTCGATGCCGCGCCCCGCGCTCCGCAGGCGCACGGCCGAGGCGTCCGCGACGAGAAGGGGGAAGGCGATGAGCACGAGCGCCATGACCGGGACGGCGATCAGGAACACCGCGCCCCACCACCACAGGCTCAGCGCGACGCCGCCGACCACCGGTCCGATGATCATCCCGCCCATGAGGCAGGTCATGAAGACGCCGATCGCAATCGCCCGCTGCCCGGTGTCGGGGAAGAGCCCGGTCAGCAGACCGTAGAGGGACGGAGCCAGTGCGGCGGCCCCGACTCCCATGACGGCCCTCGCTCCGATCAGCATCTCGGGCGAGAGGGCGAAGGCCGCCGTCAGCGATGCGAGACCGAACACCGCCGCGCCCAGCATCGCCATGCGCCGCCGGCCCAGCCGATCGGCCAGACCGCCGAACGCGATGAGCAGCCCCGCGAAGACGAAGCCGTATCCGTCCACGATCCAGAGCTGCTGCACCGCGTCCGCGTGCAGTTCCTGCGCGATGCTGGGCAGCGCCAGCAGCACCACGGACGTGTCGATCGCGGTCATCAGCGCTGCGGCCGCGAGCACCGCGAGACCGAGCCACTCCCTGGGGCCGGCGAGCGGGCCCGTCCTGGTGCGCGCCCCTGCCGTCGCCTGCCGTGCGCCTTCCGTCACTGCTTCGTCTGTGCGAGTCATGCCCTGTGGTCGGAGCCGATGCGCCGTCCTCGACAGACCGCGGTCACCGGCCCCGGTCGGGCACGCCTCGGTGAGCGCTCAGCCGCGCACTGCGGGACGCCCTGCGGTCATCGCCCGTTCCTGGATCCGCCCCGTGAAGGCGGGCTCCGGGGTCAGCGGGCCGCGCAGCGCCCGCAGCGCGTACAGGATCGTCGCGAGATCCACGAGCTCCTGCACGAGGGCGCCCACGACCGCGGGGATCACCCCGGTCATCGCGACGATCATGAGCGCGACGCTCAGCCCGATGCCGATCCAGATCGCGGTGAGCGCGACCCGCACCGTGTGCCGCCCGATCTCCACCGCGTGCGCGACCTTCGCGAGCGAGTCCACGAGGATGACGGCGTCGGCGGCCTCCCCGGCGGCGGTCGCCCCCTTCGCGCCCATCGCGATCCCCACATCGGACGCGGCGAGCACCGGGGCGTCGTTCACGCCGTCCCCGACCATCATCAGCGGGCGCGGACGCAGGTCGCGGGCGAGCCGCACCTTGTCGTCCGGCAGGAGCTCGGCGTGCACCTCGGCGATGCCGACCTGCGCCGCGATCGGATCCGCCGTCGCGGCCGTGTCGCCGGTCAGCATCACGATCTGCCCCACCCCGTGGTCTCGGAGCCAGGCCACCACGCCCGGCGACTCGGGGCGCGGCGCATCGGCCAGCACCAGGGCTCCGGCGTGGCGCCCGTCGATCGCGACGTAGGCGGCGGCCTGTCCCGCCGCGAGGTCGGTGCGCGCGAACTCCGGCACGAGCGAGGCGATGTACGCGGGCTTGCCCACGACCACCGTCCGGCCGCCGATGCGCGCCATCACGCCGTTGGTCGCGACCTCGCTCGCGTCCTCGGCCGTCTCCGGTGCGAGGCCGCGGTCGCGGGCCGCCGCACGGATCCCCGCCGCGAGCGCGTGCGAGGAGTACTGCTCCGCCGATGCGGCGAGTCCCAGCACCTCCTCGGCCGTGAACCCGGCCGCGGGCCGGACCTCCACGAGAGCCGGCCTGCCCCGGGTGAGCGTGCCCGTCTTGTCGAATGCGGCCGAGCGCACCCGGGAGAGCGTCTCGACGACCGCGCCGCCCTTGAGCACGATCCCGTCCTTCGCCGACCTCGACAGTCCGCCGAGGAACGCGACGGGGGCGGCGATCAGCAGCGGGCACGGCGTCGCCAGCACCAGCACCTCGGCGAACCTCACCGCCTCGCCGGAGAGCGCCCAGGCGAGACCGCCGAGCAGGAGCGACACCGCCGTGAACGGGATCGCGAACCGGTCGGCCAGCCGCACGACGGGAGCGCGCGAGTCCTGCGCCTGCCGCACGAGCGCGAGGATCTGCTGGTACTGGCTGTCGGCGCTGCGCCGCACGGCCCTCGCCCGCGCGATGTGCGTGCCGTTGACGGCCCCGGAGAGCACGGTCTCCCCCGCCGTGCGCGCCACGGGCAGGCTCTCGCCCGTGAGCGACGACTCGTCGAAGGAGACCTCCTCGGTCAGGAGCTCGCAGTCCACCGGGACGATCTCGGAGGGACGGATCAGCAGGACGTCGCCGATCCGGACCTCGTCGACGGGCACGTCCCTGACGAGTTCGCCGTCGCCCTCGCCCTCGGTCGTGACGACGTGCGCGGTCTGCGGCGAGCGCTCGAGCAGCGCGGTCAGCTCGCGCTTGGCACGGCGCGCCGCGAAGTCCTCGAGCGCCTCGCCCCCGGAGAGCATCAGCACGATGATGAGCGAGGCGACGTACTCGCCGACCGCGAGGGTCGCGACCATCGCGACGATCGCGAGGACGTCCAGCCCGAACCGGCCGCGCAGCATCTCCCGGATCATCTGGATGAGGGTCCCCAGCACGAAGCCGCCGACGACGATCGTCGCGATCCATCGGGCGATCAGCCCCTGGCCGGCCGCACTCAGCGCGAGGACCGCGACGAGCGTGAGAAGCGCGAGGGGGATCACCGGCTGCCGTCGCAACGCCTTCAGCACTGCCATGTCTCGATGTCTCCCTCTCCGGCCACGCAGGGATGTCCCCCGGCTCCACCCTGCTCCGGCTCCGGAGCGGTTGCAAGCGACGTCGACCGGGATTACCCGCCGGCGGGCGTGCGCAGCGCTCCTTCGAGCGCCCTCCGCGCGGCGGCGCCCACGGTCGGCGCTGTCACCAGGAAGATGCGCCGCTCGAACACGGCGTCGGCGATCTCGACCGTGGCCACGGCGTCCAGATGCGCCGGCAGCGCCAGCTCCGGCACCAGGGCGACGCCGAACTCGGCGGCGACGTACGCCGCCACCACGGCGTAGTCGTCGCTGCGCATCGCGATCCGCGGGGTGAAACCGGCCTGCTCCGCAGCACGGGCGAGGGCCGCGTCGACCGGATCGGCCTCGGTCGCACCGGCGATCCAGCCCTCGTCGCGGAGGTCCGAGAGGGGCACGCCGGTGCGCCCGGCGAGGGGATGCGCGGGCGGCACGATCACCGCCAGGTGCTCCTGCCGGACGGGGATCATCCGGAAGCCCGGCGGCAGGATCGTCGGACGCCCCGGGGCGTCGTAGACGATCGCCGCGTCGAGGCGGAGGCCCACGACCGCCGCCATGAGCGGGTCCAGCTCCGCCTCGGAGACGAGCGGCTCGAAGCCCGCCTCCTGCAGCGCACGCACCACCTGAGGCAGCAGCCGCGCGCCGGCGGAGGGGAAGACGCCGATCGCGATCCGTCGCCGCTCGGAGGCGAGCAGCTCGTGGACCTCGTCGATCGCCCGCTCCGAGCGGTCCAGGATCGCGATGGCGTGCGGCAGCATCGCCTCGCCGACCGCGGTGAGGCGGGTGCCTCCGGATCCGCTCGTGACCACCGCCGCGCCGAGCTCGCGCTCGAGGCCGCGGAGGTGATGGGTCACCGTGGGCTGGCTCCACTGCAGCGCGGTCGCGGCGCGCAGGACCGACCCCTCGTCGGCCACCGTGCGCAGGGCCCTGAGCTGCCGCAGATCGAGCATCGTCGCTCCATAATGGGTATTGACCAATGAAGGATTGTCTTCATTCCTCATCGTATCCCTCGCCACCAGAATCGATCCGTGACGACAACCACGCCCTACGCCGACGCCATCCGCCGATTCGCCGCACGCGACCTGCAGCGCCTCAACGTCCCGGGGCACAGCGCCGATCCTGCGGCCGCTCCGCTGCTCGCGGACTTCTTCGGCGACGACGTGCTGCGCTACGACGTGGAGCCGCTCCTGGACGGCATCGACAAGGGATCCGACAACCCGCTCGAGGAGGCGCGCGCCGCCGCGGCGCGGGCGTGGGGCGCGCGGCGCACGTGGTTCCTCACGAACGGCGCATCCGAGGCGAACCGGATGACGGCGCTCGCCCTGGCCGCGTTCCGCACCCCGGACGAGATCGTGGTCGCGCAGCGCAGCGCGCACTCGAGCTTCTTCGACGGCATCATCCTCGGCGGACTCGACCCCCGCTTCGTGACGCCGACGATCGACGAGCACCACGGGATCAACCACGGCGTGACGCCCGCCGCCATGCGCGAGGCGCTCGAGGGCGTGGACGCGAAGGCGGCGTACATCATCAGCCCGAGCTACTTCGGCGCGGTCGCCGACGTCGAGGGCATCGCCGCGGTCTGCCACGAGGCCGGCGTCCCGCTGATCGTGGACGCGGCGTGGGCGGCGCACTTCGGCTTCCACCCCGCGCTGCCCGCCCACCCGATCGCGCTCGGCGCGGACCTCGTCGTGTCCTCGACGCACAAGATGGGCGGAAGCCTCACCCAGTCGGCGATGCTGCACCTCGCCGAGGGGCCGTACGCGGAAGAGCTCGAGCCGCTCATCGACCGCGCCTTCATGTTCACCCAGTCCACGAGCGCGAGCTCGCTGCTGCTCGCCTCGCTCGACCTCGCCAGGGCGACGCTGGAGGACGGCCACGACCGCATCGCCGCATCGCTCGCCGCGGCCGCCGAACTGCGCGACGCCGTGCGCGCGACCGGCCGCTTCCCGATCGTCAGCGACGGCTTCGACGCTTTCCCGGACATCGTGGCGCACGACCCGCTGCGGGTGTCGATCGACGTCGGAGCGGCGGGGCTGCACGGCCACACCGTGCGCGAGGAGCTCCTGCGCACGGCCGGGATCATGACCGAGATCTCGACGGGATCCTGCATCGTCGCGTTCGTCGGCCCCGGCACCACCCCCGATGCGGCCCGGTTCGTCGCCGCGCTCGAAGCACTGCAGCCGGTCGGCGATCTCGCCGCACGCGGCGGGATCGGCTCGATCGCGCTGCCCAAGACCGGCCCCGCCGTGATGCGCCCGCGCGACGCGGCGTTCGCGCACACCGAGATCATCCCGGCCGAGGACGCGGTCGGCCGCGTCTCGGCCGATTCGCTCGCCGCCTACCCGCCGGGGATCCCCAACGTGCTGCCCGGCGAGATCCTCACTGCGGAGACGATCGCGTTCCTGCGCGGGATCGCCGCGACTCCCGGCGGCTACGTCCGCGGCGCGGCGGATGCGCTGGTCGACGGCGTGCGCGTCGTCGTCGAGTCGCCGGCACAGCACGCCCCGATCCGACCGAAGACCACGCGCATCGGAACCGCCGATGCGCGCTCCCGAACCGGCCTGCGACGTGCAGTGACGCCGTCGCCCGTGAAAGAACAGGTACCCGCATGACATCGATCGCCCAGCAGCTCCTCCGGCGCAAGCCCATCGCCCGGGAGGCAGGCGATTCCCCCCTGAGGCGCACGATCGGTCTCTTCCCGCTCATGGCGATCGGGATCAGCTGCACGATCGGCACGGGGATCTTCTTCATCATGTCCCAGGCCGTGCCGCTGGCCGGCCCCGCCGTGGTCTGGTCGTTCGTGATCGCCGGCATCGTCGCCGGCCTCACCGCCCTCTGCTACGCGGAGCTCGCCGGGGCGGTGCCCGTCTCGGGATCCACCTACTCCTACGCGTACGCGACCCTCGGCGAGGGCATCGCGATGGTCGTCGGCGCCTGCCTGCTGCTCGAGTACGCGGTCTCCGCCGGCGCGGTCGCCGTGGGCTGGTCGCAGTACGTCAACGAACTCATCGGCAATCTGTTCGGCCTGCACCTGCCCGCCGCGCTCAGCAACTCCCCGGAGGAGGGCGGCATCGTCAACCTGCCGGCGGTGATCCTCGTCGCGCTCTGCGCCGTCCTGCTCGTGCGCGGCACCAAGGAGTCGGTCGTCACCAACGCGGTCATGGTGTGCATCAAGATCGCCGTGCTGCTGTTCTTCATCGCCGTGGGGATGATCGGATGGAACTCCGACCACTTCGCGAACTTCGCCCCCTACGGGATCGGCGGCATCGCGGCCGGCGCCGGAGTGATCTTCTTCTCCTTCGTCGGACTCGACGCGGTCTCGACCGCGGGCGAGGAGGCGAAGAACCCCAAGCGCAACCTGCCGCTCGCCATCCTGCTGGCGCTCGCGGTCGTGATCGTGCTCTACGTCGGCGTCGCCCTGGTCTCGGTCGGCGCGCAGGCGCCCGCGAAGTTCGACGGGCAGGAGGCGGGGCTCTCCGAGATCCTCGCCCATGTCGTGGGCAGCCCGTGGCCCGGCACGGTGCTGGCGGCGGGCGCGGTGATCTCGATCTTCAGCGTCACGCTCGTCACCCTCTACGGCCAGACCAGGATCCTGTTCGCGATGTCGCGCGACGGCATGGTCCCGCCGATCTTCGGAAGGG
>NZ_NCKN01000402.1 GCF_002257455.1 Microbacterium sp. 13-71-7 | reverse complement strand
GGGGGCCTCGGTGGAGGGGGGTTCGGTGGCGGTGGTGGAACTGTGGCTCGGGGGCGTCGTGGAGGGCGTCGCGGCGTTCGCTGCCCCGATCCCCAGGCCCGAAAGACCCAGGACCATCACCGAGGTCAGCAGGATCTTCCTCTTGCGGCTCATGCTCATGTTCGTCTCCTTTGTTCAGTGGATGAGTGGTGAACTCTCGAAGGATGCCACCTAGCGATAAGGCGGGGATAAGCCCGCTCGACAAGATGCCGTGAACGTGGCCGCCCAGCCGAGAGCGGCCGTACCCCGTTCAGAGCTTGCCGCGCGCGAGCGCGGCCGCATTCTTCAGCGACAGGCGCGGCAGGTACGCTCGGGTCAAGGCCAGCCCGATCACCGGCAGTGCGGCGGGGTCGGGATACGCCATCACCAGTGGGTGGAACTCGGGTTGGAACTTGCGCTTGAATTTCAGCAGGGAACGGAACCCGTACGCGGGCTCCAGCGTGCCGCTGATGTAGTCGAGGATCCGCTCGATGCCGCCGTCCGGCACGGTCGTAGCGGTGTGTGCCAAGGGTGCCCCGGACAGGCTCAGGAACTCGACGTTCTCATCTCTCATCCGCAGGGCTGTCTCGGCGATCAGGAACTCCATGACGCCGTTGAAGCTGTCGGGCCTGCGACGCATGAAGTCCAGGGTCCAGCCGACCACCCGTGCGTCACGATAGGTCGGCAACCAGCTTGTGACGCCATGCACCACCCCATCCTCGCCCAGCGCCACCATGAGGCGGACGGCCGGGTCACGCAGCTCATCGATGCCCCCGAGGGTGAAGCCCATCTCCGGTAGCCCCTTGCTGGCCATCCACTGCTCAGATATCTCGATCAGCTGCGTCGCCTGCGCAAGCGGCAGAGCCGCATAACTGGTCCACACGGCGCGGACGCCCGCCCGCTGGGCCCGGTTGATGGAGGTCCGCACGTCCTGCCACTTCTTCCCCGTCATCTCGAATGTCGCGGGACGCAGCACCGTCTCCTCCGCGATCACCATGGTGCGCCAGCCGATGGATCGGAAGAAGCCCTCATGCTTGCCGTCGATGCTGTAGAAGACGGGCAGCCAGCCGTTGTCAGTGCAGAAGCGGGCGAAGCGGCTCAGCGCCGGCTCCTTCGACCCCGTCACGCTGAAGGGACCGCCGATGGTGAGGGCTACCTGGCCGACGACGCGATAGGTGATCACGGCCCGACTCAGCGGATCGAACCAGTGCGCGTTGCCTGGCCAGGTCGCGAGGAACGAAAGGCTATCGCCACCCCCCTCGTTCAGGCGCTGCCGCACCTCGGCCATGGTGCCCTGCAGCTTCTGGTTCCGATGCTCACGCAGCACCCACACCGTCGCGCCGACCAGGACCGCCCAGAACGCAGGACCGATGCCGAAGTAGAGCAAAGCCCCCACCGGTGTGGTGGGGAGGAACTCGACGCTCTCGTGACGGAGGAACCCGATGGGGATGAAGCGTTCGAGCACGTCGCCGAGGAGCGTCCGAAGGCCGACGGCGCGGGTGAACGCGGTATCGTGCAGTGCCAGCCCGCCGACGATGTACGTGGCGGTGAGGACGGCGGCCGCCCCCGATACCACCGCAAGGAATACTCTCGTGTGCCGTCGCGAGGAA
>NZ_NCKN01000057.1 GCF_002257455.1 Microbacterium sp. 13-71-7 | reverse complement strand
GGCGGAGCGGCTCACCGCGAGCTACCGGCTGGCGCATCCTCGTGCGTGACGACTCCTCGCCTGAGAGCGCCGTCGGGAAGCGTCCTCGCGTCCTTGCGTGATGCGTTCAGCAGCCGCCGGCGCCGCAGGGGAGCAGCACCGCACGCGGCACCCCGCCGAACAGCAGCATCGGGTTGATGTAGGCCCCGTTCCACCGCACGCCGATGTGCAGCGCGCCCGCCGGGGCGTGTCCGCCGGCGGCTAGGGTCGCGATCGCATCTCCCCGCCGTACGGCGACGCCGGCGCTGAGCTCCGACTGCACGGGTTCGAGCGTGGTGACGAGTCCGTTGCCGTGATCGATCGTGAGGAGCGGCCGGTCGACGACCACGCCGCGGAAGGCGACCGCTCCGGAGGCCGGTGCCCGCACCTCTCCTGCTGCGGCGACGTCCATCCCGCGGTGGCCCGGGCCGTAGTCGTGCGCGGGCGGGCGGAAGGGCTCCAGTACCGTACGCGTGCCGGCGACCGGCCACAGCCAGCCGCCGTCCGGGAGGGACCCGGCGCCGGCCGTATCGACCGCGCGCACGACGCCTGCGGAGACGGCGGCTCCGCTCGGGGCGGCTATGGGCGTTGCGACGGCAATCGGGGCCGCGGCCGTGAGCAGCACCGGCAGCAGGCCGCCGAGCAGCCCGGTCGCGACGGCGACCGTCATGAGCGAGCGACGGCGGCCGGAGCCAGGTGCGACAGGGCGGGGAGAGGAGCGGGGCATGCCCCGATCCTGCGCCGCTCGATCCGCGCGTGGAGGGGCGTCTGCGTAATCGGTGGAAAGCGCGCGGCACGGCGCGATTGTGCGGACGGACCGCGCACGCTCCGAGGTCGTGACCCTGATATGCTTGCAGGGCATCCCGTATGTCGGGGTGACTACGCGTGCCCACAGCGTTCAACGTGGCGAACACTCCACAGGTCTTTCGTAAGAGAGCGGAGTGCGCGCCGGGCACCAGGATCGCCGATCGCCCGATCGGCAGCACAACCTCAACCAACAAGGAGTACGACCATGGCCGTCGTCACCATCCGCCAGCTGCTCGACAGCGGCGTTCACTTCGGACACCAGACCCGTCGGTGGAACCCGAAGGTGAAGCGCTTCATCCTCACGGAGCGCAGCGGGATCCACATCATCGACCTGCAGCAGTCGCTGGGCTACATCGACAAGGCCTACGACTTCGTCAAGGAGACCGTCGCGCACGGCGGCACCATCCTCTTCGTGGGCACCAAGAAGCAGGCGCAGGAGATCCTCGCCGAGCAGGCGACCCGCGTGGGCCAGCCCTTCGTGAACCAGCGCTGGCTCGGTGGCCTCCTCACCAACTTCTCCACCATCTCGAAGCGCCTCGCTCGGATGAAGGAGCTCGAGGAGCTCGACTACGAGACCCCGGCCAACAGCGGCTTCACCAAGAAGGAGCTGCTGCTCAAGAAGCGCGAGCTGGACAAGCTGCACAAGTCGCTGGGCGGTATCCGCAACCTGACCAAGACCCCGTCGGCCCTGTGGGTCGTCGACGCCAAGCGCGAGCACCTCGCCATCGACGAGGCCAAGAAGCTCGGCATCCCGGTGATCGGCATCCTCGACACCAACGCGGACCCGGATGACTTCCAGTACCCGATCCCCGGCAACGACGACGCGATCCGCTCCGTCTCGCTGCTGACCCGCATCATCGCCGACGCCGCGGCCGAGGGCCTGCAGCTCAAGCACAACCCCGAGGTCGGCGACGCCGAGCCGCTCGCCGAGTGGGAGCAGGAGCTGCTCGAGGGCGGCGAGGCGCAGACCGCTGCGACCGAGTCCGCCGCGGACGAGGCCGGCGCTGCCGCGCACGACGAGGCGATCGCCGCTGCCGCCGACGAGACGGTGACCGAGGTCGCCGCCGCCGAGGCGACCGACGCAGACGCCGAGTCCGCCGACAAGTAATCGCCGGTCCGTCGGCCGGCGTGAGCCGGCCGACCCGCAACCACCACGCACACACACGAAGCAAGGAGCCACCACAACATGGCCAACTTCACCATCGCCGACATCAAGGCGCTGCGTGAGCAGCTCGGCACGGGAATGGTCGACACCAAGAAGGCGCTCGAGGAGGCTGACGGCAACGTCGAGAAGGCCGTCGAGATCCTCCGCCTGAAGGGTGCGAAGGGCAACGCCAAGCGCGTTGACCGTTCCACCAGCGAGGGCCTCGTCGTCGCCCGCGAGCAGGACGGCGCCGTGACGCTCGTCGAGCTCGCCTGCGAGACGGACTTCGTCGCGAAGAACGACCGCTTCATCGCGCTGGCCGACAAGGTTGCCGACGCCGTGGCCGCCGTCAAGGCGGACTCCGTCGAGGCGGCCCTCGCGGCCGACGCCGGCGGCCAGACCGTCGAGCAGCTGATCTCGGACGAGGCGGCGATCATCGGCGAGAAGGTCGAGCTGCGTCGCGTGGCGACCATCTCGGGCGACAAGACCGAGGTGTACCTGCACCGCACGAGCAAGGACCTCCCGCCGCAGATCGGCGTCGTCGTCGCCTACACGGGTGGCGACGCGGAGACCGCTCGCAGCATCGCGCAGCACATCTCGTTCGCGAACCCCTCCTACCTCACCCGTGAGGACGTCCCGGCCGCGGACGTGGAGAAGGAGCGCGAGATCGTCACCGAGATCTCCCGCAACGAGGGCAAGCCCGAGGCCGCCCTGCCGAAGATCGTCGAGGGTCGCGTGACCGCGTTCTTCAAGCAGGTCGCCCTGCTCGAGCAGGACTACGCCAAGGACAACAAGCTGTCCGTGGGCCAGGTCGCGAAGGACGCCGGTCTGAACGTGACCGGCTTCGCCCGCTTCAAGGTCGGCGCGTAACATCATCGAAGGGGTTCGGATCCACCAGGATCCGAACCCCTTCGTCATGCCCCCTGGTTCTGGTGCGCCGCACGGCGCATCTCCCGAGTTTCCCCGTGCTCGCGCACGGTAGTTTGTTCCACGGATGAGAGGAAGCACTCCATGACCGAACGACAGGGTCGACGTCGCGTCGTCCTCAAGCTCTCCGGTGAGGCCTTCGGCGGCGGCCAGCTCGGGGTCAACCCCGACATCGTCAGCCAGATCGCCCGGGAGATCGCCGCAGCCACCGATCGCGTCGAGATCGCAGTCGTCGTCGGTGGCGGCAACTTCTTCCGGGGCGCGGAGCTGAGCCAGCGCGGCATGGACCGCTCGCGCGCCGACTACATGGGCATGCTCGGCACCGTCATGAACGCGCTCGCGCTGCAGGACTTCCTGGAGCAGGCCGGCGCCTCGCCGCGGGTGCAGTCCGCGATCGCGATGACGCAGGTCGCCGAGCCGTACCTGCCGCTGCGCGCAGAGCGGCACATGGAGAAGAGCCGCGTCGTGATCTTCGGCGCCGGTGCGGGTCTGCCGTACTTCTCCACCGACACGGTCGCCGCGCAGCGCGCGCTGGAGATCGGCGCCGACGAGGTCCTCGTGGCCAAGAACGGCGTGGACGCGATCTACACCGCCGATCCCAAGAAGGACGCGTCTGCGGAGCGGATCGAGGAGATCACCTTCCAGGATGCGCTCGTGCGCGGTCTCAAGGTCGTCGACTCCACGGCGTTCAGCCTGTGCATGGACAACGGCATGGACATGCGCGTGTTCGGCATGGAGCCTGCGGGCAACATCACCCGCGCGCTGCTGGGCGAGCCGATCGGAACCCGCGTCATCGCCTGAAGCTTCGGATCCCCGGACCGCGCCGAAGGGCGTCCGGCCGGGGATCCGTGCATCCTCCCCGATAGACTGGGGACGCAACCCCCCTGACGAATAGGAGCCACCGTGATCGCGGATGTCCTCGCCGACACCACCTCCCGCATGCAGCGCGCCGTCGAGGCCGCCAAGGAGGACTTCAGCACGGTGCGCACCGGCCGTGCCAACCCGCAGATGTTCCAGAAGGTCCTGGTGGACTACTACGGCACGCCGACTCCGCTCGCGCAGCTCGCGTCGCTCGCCAACCCCGAGGCGCGTTCGCTGATCATCACCCCCTACGACAAGTCGGCGCTCAAGGCCATCGAGCAGGCGGTCCGCGACATGCCGAACCTGGGCGCGAACCCGACGAGCGACGGCAACATCGTGCGCGTCACGATGCCCGAGCTCACGGCCGACCGTCGCAAAGAGTACGTCAAGCTCGTGAAGAGCAAGGGCGAAGACGCGAAGGTGCACGTCCGCGGCATCCGTCGCAAGGCGAAGGACGAGCTGGACGGTCTGAAGAGCGACCTCGGCGAAGACGAGATCGCCCGCGGCGAGAAGGAGCTCGACGCCCTCACGCGCCAGCACGTCGACCTCATCGACGAGGCTGTCAAGCGCAAAGAGGCCGAGCTGCTCGAGGTCTGAGACCGTCCATGAGCACCCCGTCCGACGACGACGACGCGTCGAGGATCCCCCCGAGACCGCCGCTTCCGCCGATTCCGCCGCATGCCGGCGAGAACCCGCCCGTGCGCGCCGGCGAGAGCCCGCAGGCCCGCACCGGCGAGAACCTGCAGGCGCAGTTCCGGGCGAAGAAGGCGGAACTCGAGACGCACGTCTCGCATGCCCGTGACCAGCTGGACCAGGCGAACGAGCGCATCAAGGAGCGCACCGGACGCGACCTGGTCGTCGCGATCGGGGTCGGGCTGCTCATCGGCGGCGTGATCCTCGCCTCGCTGCTGTTCGCGAAGTGGTCGTTCGTCGTGATCGGCCTCGCGATCGTCCTGCTCGCCGTCTGGGAGCTGGTGCTCGCGCTGCGCAGCGGTGGGCGCAAGGTCGACCTGTGGCCGCAGCTCGTGCTCGGCGCCATGCTGGCCGCCGGCGGCTACTTCGCCGATCCGTGGCTGACCTGGGTGATGCTGTTCGTCGCCGTGTTCGGCGTCGTCGTCTGGCGCCTCGTCGCGCAGATGGTCGCCAAGGACGGCCGCACGTACGGCGACGTCCTGACGGACGCGATGGCCGGCGGATTCATCCAGGTGTACGTGCCGTTCCTCGGCGCTCTCGTGCTCATGCTCCTGCGCCAGCCGCGCGGAGAGTGGTGGGTGCTCTCGCTCATCGTCGTGGTGGTCGTGGCCGACACCTGCGCCTACGCCTCCGGGCTGCTGTTCGGACGAGGCGGGCGCCACCCGATGGCGCCGCGGGTGAGCCCCAAGAAGACCTGGGAGGGTTTCGCCGGCGCCGTGGTCGGGTCCCTCGTCGCCGGCGCCCTCGTCGGCGTCTACCTCCTCGAGGTGCCGTGGTGGGCGGGGCTCATCCTCGGCGCCTTCCTCGTCGCCTCCGCGACCGTCGGCGACCTCGCCGAGTCGCTGCTCAAGCGCGATCTCGGCATCAAGGACATGAGCTCCTGGATCCCCGGCCACGGCGGACTGCTGGACCGGCTGGACAGCATGCTCCCCTCCGCCGTCGTCGCCCTCGCCCTGTATTTCCTCCTCACCCCTCTGGCGGCAGCATGACCGATTCCGCACGTTCCGACCGCGCCGCGTCCGGCGCCGCAGCGAGCTTCCCCGTGGTCCCTCGGCGTGAGAAGGGTTACCAGCGCGCCGCCGTCGACACGTTCCTGGCGCGCGCACGCGGCGCGTTCGAGGACGACGCGGAGGGAGTCGGATCCGCAGACATCCGCGGGGCCTCCTTCCCGCTGGTGCGCGGCGGATACGACATCGCCGCCGTCGACGCCGCGCTGGCCAGGGTCGAGGAGGCGTTCGCGCAGCGCGAGCGCGCCCTCGTCGTCTCGACCGACGGCGCCTCGGCCTGGGTCGGAAGGGCGCGCACGGATGCACAGGTGATCCTGGATCACCTCAGTCGTCCTCAAGGGCGCAAGTTCGCGCGGACCGGGATCCTCACGTTCGGCTACCGCATCGACGAGGTGGATCACGTCGCCAAGCGCATCGTCCGCTTCCTCCGCGACGGCGACGCCCTGACCGCGGAGCAGGTGCGCCAGACCGCGTTCCGCATGCAGCGACGCGGCTACCGCGAGGAGCAGGTCGACGCCCTGCTCGACGCGACGATCGACGTGCTGCTCGCGATCCGTTGAGCCGCGGCATCCGCTCCCGGAGCGCATCGCGGCGATTCTCATGGCGAATTCAGCTTCGGCTGGCTAAACTCGGACCCATTGTGACTCCCGATAACGATTCGATTGCGGCGCGCTCCCGAACCGCCGCGCAGAACGACGCAGCCACAGCATCCCGTCCGAACGCCAAGGCGCACCCCGGTCGGCGTGCGGCCTCCGCCGTGCTCGCCGGGCTCGCCGTGGTGGGCTTCTCCGTCGCGATCGTGGCCCCCGCAGGATTCGCCATGTCCGCCTCGGAGCCGGCGCAGGCCTCCGTGACCACGGCGTATTCGCTGGCAGCCCGCGACGCGCAGAACATCACCGTCTCCGTGCACGGCGCGACGCCGACGGCGCAGACGCGTGACGCCTTCGACGTCTACGTGACCCCGAAGCCGACCCCGACGCCGGAGCCGGTGGTCGCGTCGAGCGACTCCTCGTCGTCCTCGTCCTCCTCCTCGAGCGACGCGGGACCGATGTACTACAGCGGCGGCGGAGCGCCGGCCGAGTGGATGGCGGCGGCCGGCATCGCCTCGAGCGACTGGGGCTACGTCGACTACATCGTGAGCCGCGAGAGCGGCTGGAATCCGAACGCCACGAACAGCGGCTCCGGCGCGTGCGGCCTGGTCCAGGCGCTCCCGTGCAGCAAGGTGCCCGGCAACGGCTACGACCCCGTCGACAACCTGCGCTGGGGCAACGGCTATGCCGTGGGACGTTACGGCAGCTGGGGTGCCGCGGTGGCGTTCTGGTCCGCCAACAACTGGTGGTGAGCGGCGCTCACCCATGCCACGCCCGCATCGACGACGTCAAGAGCGCCCGCGCGAGGACTCGCTCGACCGGCTGATCGCCGGATGGAAGCGCACCGAGATGCGCGGCGGCACCGAGTGGTACGTCCAGCCTCTGACCGCAGCGCAGGCGCAGAAGGAGTACACCTGTCCGGGGTGTCGCGGAGTGATCCCCGCCCACACGGCGCATCTGGTGGTCTGGCGCGCCGACGGCGTGCTGGGTGACGCCGCCGATCTGGCGGCGCGCCGCCATTGGCACAACGGCTGCTGGAAGAAGAACTGACGTGGAGATCCGCGGACCTCGTGCGCTGCCCGCACGGCGCGAGGACATCGAGCTGCGCACCCCGGACGGGCTCCGCCTGGTCGGCGAGCTCGCCCTGCCGGAGAGCCGCACCCCGGTGGCGACTCTGGTCACGCTGCATCCGCTTCCGACCGCCGGCGGGTTCATGGACTCGCACATCCTGCGCAAGGCCGCGGCACGCCTGCCCGCCCTGGCGGATCTCGCGGTTCTGCGTTTCAACACGCGCGGCACCGGTTCGCCACGGGGCCTGAGCGAGGGCGTCTTCGACGGCGGAGCGGCCGAGCGGCACGACGTGGCCGCGGCGATGGCGTTCGTGCACGAGCGCAGGCTGCCCCAGCCGTGGCTGGTGGGCTGGTCGTTCGGCACCGAGCTCGCGCTCAAGTACGGCCGTGAGCACGAGATCGAGGGCGTCATCCTGCTCTCGCCGCCCTTGCACCGTGCGACCGCCGACGAGATCGCCGCCTGGGCGCAGGACGACCGCCGGGTGGTCGTGCTCGTGCCGGAGCTCGACGACTATCTGCGGCCGGCCGAGGCCAGGGAGCGCTTCGCCGCCATTCCGCACACCGAATTCATCGCGGTCGACGGCGGCAAGCACCTCTGGGTGGGGGAGAGCCAGACCCGACGCGTGATGGACGAGATCGTCGCCGCCGTGAACCCCTCCGCCCTTCCTCTGGCGCGGGAGTGGCCGCCGGCCTGACGGGCTAGCGCTCGTTCATCCTCGGGATCAGCACCTGGCGGTAGATGATCAGGATGCTGGCCGCGACCGGGATAGCGATGAGCGCCCCGAGCAGCCCCAGCAGAGCTCCGCCCGAAAGCGCGGCGATCACGACGACGGCGCCGGGCACGGCGACCGCGCGGTTCATCACGCGCGGGGAGATGACGTACGCCTCGATCTGCATGTACACGAGGTAGTACACGGCCGCGATGAGCCAGGCCCACGGAGGAGAGCCGAGGCCGGGGATCAGGCACAGCAGCACGATGAGCGTGGATCCGGTCAGCGTGCCCACGAGGGGGATCAGCGAGAAGAAGAAGGCGATCACGGCGAGCACGATCGGGAACGGCGCCCGGATGATCGACAGGAAGATGAAGCTCAGCACGCCGTTGATCACGCCCATCGCGACCTGGCCCATGACGTAGTGGCCCACCGAGGCGGTGATCTGCTCGGCGAGATCGATGAAGCGGTCGCGCTTGGAGGCGGGCACGACCTGATACACGGCGCCCTTGAGCGAGGGGATCGCGGCGGTGAAGTAGATGGTGAGGATCAGCACGATGAAGGTGCCGCTGATCCCCGCGAAGAGGGCGCCTCCGACCACGATCACGCCCTGTCCGATCGAGCTGCTGATGTCGCCGAGGTTCTTGTTGAGCCAGTCGTTGATGTAGCCGAAGACGGTGTCGACGTCGAGGTTGGGGAGGAGGCTCTCCAGCCAGTGCTTGAAATCTGCGAGGGCCGTACCGCTGTTGACGATGACGGTGATCTGCTGCACGAGCTGGGAGATCTGGTTCACCAGGATCGGGATCACCATCAGCACGATGCCCGCGAAGATCCCGAGGACGACGACGATCGTGATCAGCACCGCCGCCCACCGGGGAAGGCGGCGCCGGGTCAGCCAGCTCACCATCGGGTCCAGGCCGAGGCTCAGGAACAGGGCGGTGCCGACGTAGAGCAGGATCGTGGACAGGGACTGCACGCTCTGGATGAGCATGATGCCCAGGCCCACGCCGAGCGTCGCCACCAACGCGGTGCGGAACGGATTGTGCAGCTTCATGGGATCCTTCTGGCTCGGTCCCTCAGCCTAACCGGCAGAGTTCTCGGAGCCTTGGAGCATCGCTGCCGAGGGCGCGGCTGAGCAGGCGGAGGGCCCTCTCGTGGCATCCATACAGGTCGTTTCGCTAGTCTGAAACGTCGAGCGGAGATCCCGGGCGCCTACCTGCGGATCACGGAGGAGATTTTTCGTGCGTTTTGTATGGGCTGTTCTGGCCTTCGTGCTGGCGGCCGTCCTGATCGGGACGGGTATCGCGCAGCGGACCATCTTCCTCGGCCCCAAGGACGTGACGGCCGAGCTCTCGGTCAAGGCCCCGCAGGCGTTCACCGTGATCGACTCCGCCGTGCTCCGCGCCCACCCGGGCGAGCAGACCCTCGTCGCGCACGGCGACGGCACGATCTTCGTGGCTCAGGCCCGCACGGTCGATCTCGAGGCCTGGCTGAGCGACACCAGCTACAACCGCATCACCCTCGCCAAGGACGGCACCTCTACCACCGCGAAGCTGGTCGAGCCGACCGCGAAGAGCGAGGACGGCAAGGACACGCAGCGCGACCCGGCCGGATCCGATCTGTGGCTGGACAGCTTCACCGACAAGAACTCCCTGGTCGACCGGATGCAGGTGCCGGAAGGCGTGAGCGTGCTGCTCGCATCGGACGGCAAGGCCGACGCCCCGTCCGACGTCGCGTTGAAGTGGCCGCTCGACACGGCGACGCCGTGGGCAGGGCCGCTCATGGTCGCCGGCGGGATCTTCCTGCTGGCCGGACTGGTGCTGTACGTGCTCGCGATCCGGCACTCCCGCCGAGGTCGTGGTCCGCGCCGCAAGGCTCCGCCGCCCCTTCCCGTGACCGAGCCCATCGACGTGGCCGATCGTGCGGCCATCGACTCGGCGCCTGAGGCGGCCGCCGCGCCTGAGGCGGCGCCCGCGCCGGACGCCGCGGGCGCGCGGACGCAGCCGGAGGCCGACCCTGCAGCGAATCAGGACGGCGCCGTGCGGGAGCGCCGCGCCACGGGATCGAAGCGCCGGCGCGCGCTGCTGCTGATCCCCGCCGTGGGCGTGACCGCCGCGCTGCTCAGCGGGTGCACGCCCGACATCTGGCCGCACCCGGCCGCGTCGCCCACTCCGACGCCGACCGAGACCCAGGCCGTCGAGGCGGGCCAGCAGGCCCCCGCGGTCACCGAGGCGCAGGCCGCCCGGATCCTGGAGAGCATCTCCGGCACGCTCGCCGACGCCGACAAGAGCCTCGACGCGGCGAAGGCGGAGACCCGCCTGGAGGGCTCGGCCCTCGAGGCCCGCAAGACGGCCTATGCCGTGCACAAGAGCGTCGCGGACTTCGCGCTCCCGGCGACGATCCCGGCCGACAAGGTCAAGATCCTCGTGCCGCAGGCGTACGACTCGTGGCCGCGGACCGTGCTGATGCTCGTGGAGCACGGCACCGACGAGAAGGTCGCGCCGCTGATCATGACGATGACGCAGCCCGATCCGTGGTCGAACTACAAGATCTCCAACGTCGCCGAGATGCAGGCGTCCGCGAAGCTTCCCAACATGGCCCCCGCGTGGCTCGGCGCCAAGCTCACGCCGCCCGATTCCCCGTTCCTCGTGGTCGCTCCGGACGAGCTGGCCTCGGAGTTCGCGAACGTGATCGATCAGGGCGACAAGAGCGAGTTCTACGACAAGTTCGACAAGTCGGCGCTCGCGTTCGCCAAGTCCGTCCAGGACAGCCGGGCGACCGTGCTCCAGGCGCTGAAGGACAAGAGCGCCGACACGACCTCGAGCCTGTCCTTCGCCGCCTCCGTCGGCGCCGGTGCGCCCGTCTCGATGTCGAGCATCGACAGCGGCGCCATCGTCGCCGTCACGGTCGACGACTCGCAGACGATCAAGCCGACGAGCGCGGACGCCTCGATCAAGAACGTCGACACGAACGGGACGGTCGTGAACGCACCTGCGAAGGCGCTCACGGGTGTCGACGAGTCCAAGACGGGCTTCGTCTCGGTGTACGGCATGCAGCTGTTCTTCGCGGTGCCCGCGCAGGGATCCGATGCGAAGATCACCCTGCTGGCCGCGTCCCAGCAGCTTCAGAGTGTGACGGAGATCAAATGACCGAGTTGTCCGCCGCCGCCCTTCGCGGCGCCGTCGACCTTTCCTCGCTGCGCAACCGCCCGGCCGCGCCGGCGCCCGATGCCCCGGCGCAGACTCCGGCGGAGGGCGCACCCATCCCGCTGGTCGTCGATGTCACCGACGCCACGTTCGGGCAGGTGCTCGAGCTGTCGCAGACCGTTCCCGTCGTCGTCGACCTATGGGCCGAGTGGTGCGGGCCGTGCAAGCAGCTCAGCCCCGTGCTCGAGAAGGTCGTGACCGAGCTCGCGGGACGCCTGGTGCTCGCGAAGGTCGACGTGGACGCCAATCCGCAGCTCGCCCAGGGCTTCCGGGCGCAGTCGATCCCGATGGTCGTGGCCCTCGTGGCGGGCCAGCCGGTGCCGTTGTTCACGGGTGCCGTGCCAGAGGAGCAGGTGCGCGAGGTGTTCGCCCAGCTGCTGCAGCTCGCGGCCCAGCACGGTGTGACGGGCACGATCCCGGTCGGCGAGGGCGCGGAGCAGGGCGAACCTGCCGAGCCGGTCGAGCAGCCGCTGCCGCCGCTGCACCAGGCCGCCTTCGATGCGATCGAGCGCGGTGATTTCGCCGCAGCCATCGAGGCGTACGAGAAGGCCCTCGCGGAGAACCCGCGCGACGAGGAGGCCCGCTCCGGCCTCGGTCAGGTCCGGCTGCTGTTCCGCACGCAGGATCTCGACCTGAACGAGGCTCGCGCCGCGGCCGCCGCCGCGCCGACGGACATCGACGCACAGTTCGCCGTCGCCGATCTCGATGTCGCGGGCGGACATGTGGCCGACGCGTTCGACCGCCTCCTCGACCTGTTCACGGCGGTCCCCGCCGAGGAGCAGGGTCGCGTGCGCGAGCGCCTGGTGGAGCTGTTCGGTCTGATCGGCGACGCGGACGCCCGCGTCGTCGCAGCCCGCAAGCGCCTCGCCGCTCTGCTCTTCTGAGTCGATCCGGGCTCTTCCGGCCCGTTCGACGCCCGCGCGTCAGGACGTGCGGGGCAGCGCGCGAAGCCAGCGTTCGGTCTCGTGCGGATGCCCGAACCTCAGGATCGGGAGATGCGGATGCTCGGCAGCGATCTCCGGCATGCGCTCGCGCCACTTGTGCAGCGTCGTGGTCTGCCAGCGCAGGATGTTCTCCTCCGGACCGTGGCGGAGCATGGCCCACAGCGGTTTCTCGCGGTTCCCGTTCCAGAGTTCGCGGCGCAGCACGCTGCGTGAGATCGTCCGTCGCAGCAGCCGTGTCCGCACCACGCGATACGGGTAGTCCAGCCAGATCGCCAGATCGGCGCGCGGTGCCAGGATCGGATCCGTGCCCTTGCTGGTGTACTGCCATTCGGTCACCCAGCGCTCGGTCGCGGCGAACGCGCGGACGTCGTCCAGGAATGCGGGGCGGGGCGTCCAGCCGGGCCCGTGGAACAGTGCGTCGAGCTCGATGTGGGGGAGACCCCGGATCGCGCTGAGCCGCCGTGCCAGGGTCGTCTTCCCGCTCCCGGTCACGCCCGCGATGAGGATCCGCTGCGGTGCGGACGGCACGGGGGCGGGGTCTGCGGGCATCGGATGAGGCTAGCATCCGGAATATCCCCGAAGAACATGCGGTTGAATCGAGATGTGAGTGAACCCATCTCGATCGACATCTGGTCCGACATCGCCTGCCCGTGGTGCTACATCGGCAAGCGCAATCTCGAGGCGGGGCTCGCGGCCACCGCCGAGGACGACGACGCGCCGCAGGTGACGATCACGTTCCACTCCTTCGAGCTCTCGCCGGACACCCCCGTCGACTTCGAGGGCGACGAGGCCGACTTCCTCGCCGGCCACAAGGGCATGCCGCGCGCGCAGGTGGAGCAGATGCTCGAGCGTGTGACGGGCGTCGCGAAGGAGGCGGGACTCGAGTACCGCTTCGACCTGCTGCAGCACACGAACACGGTCAAGGCCCACGAGCTGCTGCACCACGCCAAGGCTCAGGGGCGCCAGCACGACATGGAGGAGCGGCTCATGTCCGCGTACTTCGTCGAGGGACGCCATGTCGGCCGCGTCGAGGATCTGGCCGACCTCGCCGCCGAGGTGGGGCTCGACCGGGACGCCGCTCTCGAGGCGCTGCGCTCCGAGCGGCACCTCGCCGACGTGCGCGCGGACCAGGCCCAGGCTCAGGCCTACGGGATCCAGGGCGTGCCGTTCTTCGTGATCGACGGCCAGTACGGCGTCAGCGGCGCCCAGCCGCCGGAGGCCTTCGCCGGCGTCCTGCGCGACCTGTGGTCCAAGCGCGGCGACGCCGCTTCCGTCCTCGAGGGCTGAGCGCTCCGCCGCCCTCCCGCCTCCCGCCTCCCCGTACTTGACCGCGAGACTCCATCTCCGCGACGAGACTGCAGCTGAATAGCGCAGTCTCGTCGCCCAGATGGAGCCTCGCGGTTAGGGGGGACGGCTGAGGGGAGCGGGGTCAGGCCAGGGCGTTCTCGATCGCGGCGACGATCTCGGGATCGTCCGGGACCTGGCGCGGGCGGAAGCGCTGCACGGATCCGTCGGGCGCGACGAGGAACTTCTCGAAGTTCCACTCCACGCGTCCCGCCTTGCCGTGACCGTCCTCGGTCTGCTTCAGCGTCTTGTAGAGGTCGGAGGCGCTGCGTCCGTTGACCTTGACCTTGTCGTTGATCGGGAACGAGATCCCGTAGGTCGTGGAGCAGAACTCGAGGATCTGGTCCATGGATCCGGGTTCCTGGCCGAAGAACTGGTTGCACGGGAAGCCGACCACGGTGAGGCCGCGTTCGCCGAAGCGGCGCTGCAGCTCCTCGAGCTGCGCGTACTGCGGCGTCAGCCCGCATTTCGACGCGACGTTGACGACCAGCACGGGGCCGGTGCCGTAGTCGTCCAGCGTGCGGGTGCCGCCATCGGCATCGGTGAACGGGATCTGACGCAGTGGAGTATCGGACATATCCCCAAGCCTAGGAGGGACGGGGATCGGAGGCTCGGGATCTGGGACAATGGACAGGATATGACTCTCGCCCCTGCTTCCGTCCGGCCCCTGCAGATCGGCCCGCTGCGCATCGACGTCCCCGTCGTGCTCGCGCCGATGGCGGGCATCACCAACACGGCCTTCCGCCGCCTCTGCCGCGAGTACGGCGCCGGCCTGTACGTCAGTGAGATGATCACGTCGCGGGCGCTCGTGGAGCGCAACGCGATCACGATGCGCCTCATCCAGCACCACGAGAGCGAGACGCCGCGATCGATCCAGCTCTACGGGGTGGATCCGCAGACGATCGCCGAGGCCGTTCGGATCATCGTCGCGGAGGACCGCGCCGATCACATCGACCTCAACTTCGGCTGCCCCGTGCCCAAAGTCACCCGCAAGGGCGGTGGCGCGGCGCTGCCGTGGAAGATCGGGCTGTTCGCCGACATCGTCGACCGCGCCGTCAAGGCCGCGGGCGACGTGCCGCTCACGGTGAAGATGCGCAAGGGCATCAACAAGGACCACCTCACCTTCCTCGACGCGGGGCGTGCCGCGGAGGACGCCGGTGCGGCCGCGGTCGCACTGCACGCGCGGACGGCGGGGGAGTACTACTCCGGCCACGCGGACTGGGCGGCGATCGGCGAGCTCAAGCAGGCGGTCACCTCGATCCCGGTCCTGGGCAACGGCGACATCTGGAGTGCCGACGACGCCGTGCGGATGATGGCGGAGACGGGCTGCGACGGCGTCGTGGTGGGTCGGGGATGCCTCGGCCGCCCGTGGCTCTTCGGCGAGCTCGCAGGCGCGTTCGGCGATGAGGACGCGGTGCAGGTCGACGCGACCCTGGGCTTCGTGAAGGACGCCTTCCGCCGCCACGCGGAGCTCCTCGTCGAGTTCTTCGAGGACGAGGACCGCGGCTGCAAGGACGTCCGCAAGCATGTGGCCTGGTACTTCAAGGGCTACCCCGTCGGCGGGGAGACCAGGGCGGCGCTCGCCCGCGTCTCGACGCTCCAGGAGATCGACGACATCCTCGGCACCCTGGGCGACGCCCCGTATCCCGGCGCTCCCGCCGAGGGGCAGCGGGGACGCGCGGGCACGCCGAAGCGCACGGCGCTGCCTGACGGCTGGCTGGACTCCCGCGAGGTCGCCTCCGAGGTCACCGACATGATGCGTGGCGCAGAGGTCGAGAACAGTGGCGGCTGAGGCCGTCGTGCGCGTGGACGGCTACGACGCGCATGACGCCGCCCGCTTCTTCGCCGAGACGCATCGCTCAGAGCGGGACGACTTCGCCCGCGACCGCGCGCGCGTGCTCCACTCGGCGGGGCTGCGCCGTCTCGCCGCGAAGACCCAGGTGCTGAGCCCGGCGAGCACGGCGGACTTCGCCCGCAACCGCCTCACGCACTCGCTCGAGGTGGCGCAGGTCGGACGCGAGCTCGCGGTCGCCCTCGGGGTCTCCGCCGACGTCGTCGACACCGCGTGCCTGAGCCACGATCTGGGGCACCCTCCGTTCGGACACAACGGGGAGCGCGCGCTCAACGACTGGGCCGAGGACATCGGCGGCTTCGAGGGCAACGCGCAGTCGCTGCGGATCCTGACCCGGCTCGAGGCGAAGGTGCTCGACGATCGGGACCGCTCGGTCGGGCTCAACCTCACCCGTGCGAGCCTGGACGCGACCTGCAAGTACCCCTGGACCGTGGACAGCCCGCTGCCCGATCCCGGCGGCAGGCTGAAGTTCGGCGTGTACCCCGACGACGAGGACGTCTTCCGCTGGATGCGTGAGGGCGCGCCGGGTCGCCTGCGCTGCATCGAGGCCGAGATCATGGATCTCTCGGATGACATCGCCTACTCGGTGCACGACTTCGAGGACGCGATCGTCAACGGCTACCTCGACGTCGCGCAGCTGGCGGATCCGGCGGAGCACCATGCGCTGGTCGGACGGGTGCAGCAGTGGGTGGGCTACGACTTCACCCGCGAGGACCTCGCCGACGCGCTGTACCGGCTCACCCGGCAGCCGATGTGGCTGTCCTCCTTCGACCGCTCCCGCCGCGATCTCGCCCGGCTGAAGAACCTCACGAGCGACATGATCGGCCGTTTCGCGCGCGCCGCCGTCTCCGCGACGCGCGAGGCGTACCCGGGCACGAGCCTCGCCCGGTACAGTGCGCACGTGGTGGTGCCGAAGGTCATCGAGGCCGAGATCGCCGTGCTCAAGGGGATCATGGGCCAGGCGATCGTCACGATCGACGCCCGCCGCGGGGTGTACAAGGAGCAGCGGCGCGTGCTGAAGCGCCTGGCCGACGCGCTGTGGTCCACCGATGCACTGTGGACGGCCGGAGCGGACGTGCTCGAGCCGGCGTTCGCCGCCGACTTCCACGCGGCCGGATCCGACGCCGAGCGCGCCAGGGTCGTCGTCGACCAGGTCGCGAGCCTCACGGACCAGACCGCGGTGGACTGGCACAACCGCCTCGTCGGAGACATCGACCCGGCCGAGGTCGGCATCTGGTCGCCCCGGCATGCCAGGCCGCGCCCGGCGCACACGCCCCGGGCCGCGCTCGTCGACGCCGAACACGGCGGGCGCTGATGCCGCGGATCCTGCAGGCGGACGTCGACGAGGTCAAGTCGCGCACGAACATCGCCGACATCGTGGGGGAGCGCGTCTCGCTGAAGTCCGCGGGCGTGGGGTCGATGAAGGGCCTGTGCCCGTTCCACGACGAGAAGAGCCCCAGCTTCCACGTGCGTCCGCAGGTCGGCTACTACCACTGCTTCGGTTGCGGCGCGTCCGGCGACGTCTACTCGTTCCTGCGCGAGATGGACCACGTGAGCTTCACCGAGGCCGTCGAGCGCCTCGCCGCGCGCGTGGGCTACACGCTGCACTACGAGGACGGCGGACCCGCGCCGGAGACGAGCGGCCGGAGCAGGCTCTATGCGGCGAACACCGTTGCCGCGGAGTTCTTCCGCAGCCAGCTGCTCAGCCCCGAGGCCGAATCGGCGCGCGCCTTCCTGGGCCAGCGCGGGTTCGACGCGGGCGCCGCGGCGCACTTCGGGGTGGGATACGCGCCGCGCGGCTGGGACGGCATGCTGAAGGCCCTCAGCGCGCAGGGATTCACCCGCGACGAGCTCACGGCGGCGGGACTCGTGTCCGCCGGACAGCGCGGTGTCTACGACCGGTTCCGCGGGCGTGTGGTGTGGCCGATCCGCGACGTGACGGGCCAGACCATCGGATTCGGCGCACGCAAGCTCTACGACGACGATCAGGGCCCGAAGTACCTGAACACCCCTGAGACGCCGATCTACAAGAAGGCGCAGGTGCTCTACGGGCTGGATCTGGCCAAGCGCGACATCTCCCGCGGCGATCCCAAGCGGGTGGTCGTGGTCGAGGGGTACACCGACGTAATGGCCTGTCACCTGGCCGGCGTCACCACTGCGATCGCGACCTGCGGCACCGCGTTCGGCGCCGAGCACATCAAGCTTCTGCGCCGGGTCATGGGTGACGACTCCGCCGCGGGCGAGGTCGTGTTCACCTTCGACGGCGACGAGGCGGGGCAGAAGGCCGCACTGCGGGCCTTCACCGAGGACGACCGGTTCAACGCGCAGACCTTCGTCGCGGTCGCGCCCGACGGACTGGACCCCTGCGACCTGCGCCTGCAGCGCGGCGACCAGGCCGTACGAGGCCTCATGTCGGCCAAGGTGCCGATGTTCGAGTTCGTGATCGACCGCAAGATCGCCTCCTTCGATCTGAGCACGGCCGAGGGGCGGGTCGGCGCACTGCGCGCGGCGGCGCCGATCGTCGCCGAGATCCGCGATGCTCTGCTTCGCCCGGAGTACGAGCGGATCCTCGCCCGCCGTCTCGGCATGGATCCGACCGATGTGCATGCGGAGGTGCGCCGCCACGAGCGCCGCGGTCGTCAGGGCGACGCCGGCGCGCACGAGCAGCGCACCGCCGCTCCGGCCGCGGGTGCCGCCGACACTTCTGCCGCTGTTCCGGTGGTGACGCTCCTCACCCTGCCGCGCACGGGCGAGTCGTTGCTCGAGCGCGATGCGCTCATGGGCGCGCTGCAGTACGGACACCAGCTGGACGGCGAACTGCTGCAGCGGGCGATGAGCACCCCGTTCACGGTGCCGGCGCTGGACGCGGTGCGCGAGGCGATCGCGCAGATCCCCGACAGGCAGCGGCCGGGGTGGGCGCTGCAGGCCGTCGACGCGGTGCGGGAGCCGTACCGCGGTCTGGGCGGAGAGCTCCTCATGGCGGCCTTCCCCGCCCGGGACGAGCAGAGCGCCAAAGCCTCCGCGACGGACCTCTGCCGACGGCTCATCGTGCGCGGTCTGGAACGGGAGAAGCACGAGCTGCTGGGGGCGATCCAGCGCCTGCCCGCGGATTCCGACGGCGCCCGTTCGATCGCGCGGCGCATCGTCGAGATCGACGGCGAACGACAGCGCTTCACCGAGAACTGAGGCCCGCCGCCGAGCACGGCCCGGCGCCCGCACGCATCGGGCAGGATGGGTGCATGGCACGTGCGACGGGGGATGCATCCACGGCGATCGTCTGCGAGGACATCGTGATCGACCGGATCGGGCACTCCGCGCCGACGAGGGCGATCGACGGTGTGACGTTCACGCTGCCCGCCGGGGAGCTGATGTGCATCGCCGGCGCGACAGGCTCCGGGAAGTCGACGCTCGTCGGCGCTCTCGCCGGCGCCGCCGACCCGTCGATCCG
>NZ_NCKN01000401.1 GCF_002257455.1 Microbacterium sp. 13-71-7 | reverse complement strand
GAGCCGCCCTGACTCGTAGTCCTCGAAAGAGGCGTCGGGGACGGTCGTGAGCCCGCCGGAGAGCGCGACCGGAGCGCCCGAGGACGAGACCGTGCGGACGTCGAATCGCTCGGATGCGGCGAACACCCCGTACGGACCCATCGCATCCGTCGCCACGGTGCCGCCCCGGCCGAGCAGGATCGCGACCTGGATGCGGTCGGGGGCGGCCGGACGGGGCGGGGCGTCCGGGGCGGACGAGCGCCCGGGCAGCGGGGCGAAGTCCTGCGCCATGGTGACGGTGAAGCCGGCGAAGGCGAAGCCGCCGACGACGGCGACCAGGAGAACGAGGCCGCTGACCGTCAGGAGGGCGCGCCGAAGGAAGGTGTTCATGGAGAGCTCCGAAGTGGGGGTGGGAGGGAACGGCGGCGAACGGCCGCAGGAGAAGGTCGCGCTACTGCAGGGAGGCGCGGTATTCGCGGGGCGAAAGCCCCTGCACCTGAGAGAACACGCGCCGCAGCTGACGGGCATCGCCGTAGCCGCAGGCGAGCGAGATCTCTTCGATCGTGAGGTCGGTGGAAGACAGCAGCGCCTTGGCGTGGCCGATCCGCAGCGTCTGCTGGTACTGCAGAGGGGTCATGCCGACGGTGCGGACGAACTTGCTGGTCAGGGTGCGGGGTGCGACGTGCACGGCCTGCGAGAGCTCCTCCAGAGTGCAGGGATCGGCGAATCGGTCCGAGAGGATCTGCTGCGCCGCCTGGACCTCCGGGACCACGTGATCGCGGAACTCCGCGAACGGACTGGTCGGCGCGGCAGTTCCGTTGCGGCGCAGGTAGACGACCAACTCGCGCGCCACGCGCGCAGCCAGCGGCGCTCCGTGATCCTTCTCGATGATCGCGAGAGCGAGATCGATCCCGGAGGCGATCCCTGCGCTCGTGAGAACAGGGCCGTCCATGACGAAAAGGACGTCGTCCACGACCCGCGCCTGCGGATACCGCTCCCGCATCGGGCCGATCACGCTCCAGTGGGCCGTACAGCGACGCCCGTCCAGAAGTCCGGCCTCGCCGAGCAGGAACGCCCCGGTGCACACGGAGGCGATCTGCGCATCCGTCCGTGCCGCCTCACGGATCCAGTCGATCAGGACCGGATCGATCTCGAGGGATCGGGTGAGGTCGGCGCCGGGGATGAGGACGAGATCGCCGTCGTGCACCGCAGTGAGCGGTCCCAGTCCCGCCAGTTCCAGCCCTTGCGCCGAGATCACCGAGGGGTCCGAAGCGACGAACGCGAGTTCATAGTCCGCTCCGTGACGAGTCGCTGCGGAGAACGCCTGAACCGGACCTGACAGATCCAGCAGGTTCACCTGGGGGAGGACGACGATGAGGATGCGCTGTGACACCCTTGAAATCTAGAGCGGGGGAGCCCTTGGCGGCCAGACGGGTTCGAGCATGAATTGCGGACAGATCTGGCAGATTTGCCGCCGGAACGCGGGGACGCACGAACCGGGGCGGCGGCAGGCGCCTGCGTCTTCAGGCGGACGCACCGCCGGGGAAGAGCGGGTTCTCGGGCCCGTGGCGGCGGCCGGTCGACGGGTCGATCCAGTTGCCGGATCCGGTGATCCGGTGCCAGCGCTTGTGGAACGCGAGATCGGTGCCGTCGGCTTCGATGACG
>NZ_NCKN01000400.1 GCF_002257455.1 Microbacterium sp. 13-71-7 | reverse complement strand
TGGACTACACCGGCCGCCTCAATGCCCACCTGCCCCTCGCCACGCGTCTGCTCGTGCACAAGGGCGACGGCAGTCTGCTCGTGCACTCCGACGGCGGCAGCTACAAGCCGCTGAACTGGATGAGCCCGCCGTGCCGCCTCGAGTCCGAGCAGCCGGGGGAGGAGGAGGCGTCCGCGGGCGTCACCGAGGTCTGGCGGGTCACGCATCAGAAGACCGGCGACGCGCTGCGCGTGCAGATCTACGAGATCCTGCACGACTCCGCCCACGAGCTGGGCGTCGACCCCGGGCTGCAGAAGGACGGCGTCGAGGCGGATCTGCAGCGTCTCCTCGCCGAGCAGGTGGAGCGGATCGCCGAGGGCGCGACCCTGGTGCGCCGCGAGTACCCGACGGCGATCGGGCCGGTGGATCTCATGGTGCGGGACGCGGACGGCGCCGCGATCGCGGTCGAGATCAAGCGCCGCGGCGACATCGACGGCGTGGAGCAGCTCACCCGCTACCTGGAACTGCTCGGCCGGGATCCGCACCTCGCACCCGTGCAGGGCGTGTTCGCCGCCCAGGAGATCAAGCCCCAGGCGCGCGTGCTCGCCGAGGACAGGGGCATTCGCTGCCTCGTCCTCGACTACGAGGACATGAAGGGCATCGAGTCCGGCATCCCGCGGTTGTTCTGATCCGTATACCTCGAGAGGCATGAACATGGCCGGATCCCCCTATACCTGCGTCCTCTGGGATGTCGACGGCACGATCGCCGATGCATCGGCCGGGATCCTGCCGCGCCTCGTCGAGGTGTACGCGGCGTTCGGCCTGCCGGAGCCCGCCCAGAGCGAGCTGTCCCGCTGGATCGGGCCGCCCATGTTCGAGTCGTTCCGCGACCTGGCCGGCCTCTCCGAGGAGGATGCGCACCTCGCGGTGCGGAAGTACCGGGAACTGGCCATGCGCGACGGCTACGCCGCGAGCGTGCGGATCTATCCCGGGGTGGCCGAAGCGCTGCAGCGGGTCAAGGCGGCGGGCGTCCCGCAGGCCACCGCGAGCTCGAAGCCGGAGAATCAGGTGCTCGCGATCCTCGAGCACTACGGCCTGATCGACGACTTCGTCATCGTCGCCGGAGCACTGCCCGACGCCTCGGGGCTGCACGACGGCAAGGAGGCGGTCCTCCGTCGCGCACTGCACCGGCTCACCGAAGCGGGCGTCGACGTCAGCCGCCCCGTCCTGATCGGCGACCGCCTGCACGACATCGAGGGAGCCGCGCCCCTCGGCGTCCCCGTGATCTTCGTCACCTGGGGCTTCGGCGAACCGGGGGAGTCGGCCGGCGCCATCGCCGAGGTCGCAACGCCCGAGGAGCTGCTTCAGCTCCTGCTGCCGCAGGGCTGACCTCCGCGGACCGCGGCGTCACGCCTGCGAGAAACCACTTCTGACACGACACACCACGCCTGACGCGGTGTCTCGTGCAGGATCTGGTTTCTCGCGCCGAGCGGTCGAGGCACCCGGCGCAAAAGGAGACTCCCCCGGTGCCGAAGCACCGGGGGAGTCAGAAGTCCGTGTCGCTCAGAGCGGACGGATGTTCTCGGCCTGCAGGCCCTTGGGGCCCTGCGCCACATCGAACTCGACGCGCTGGTTCTCGTCGAGCGAGCGGTAGCCGGAGGATGCAATGGCGGAGTAGTGCGCGAACAC
>NZ_NCKN01000056.1 GCF_002257455.1 Microbacterium sp. 13-71-7 | reverse complement strand
CTGGGCCGTTTGACGCCCATCGAGTTCGAGACCATCATGAACACGACCGTCGCACTGGCGGCGTGACTACAACCTGTCACCTATCCGTGCAGCAGTCCCAAAAGTCCGCCGGCCTCAGCGGTTCGGATCGCACAGGTGCGTCGCTCGAGCGGTGGCGGTGCCGCATCGTGCACACTTCGGCACGATGCGTTCGCTGTTTGTCCGCTTGGGGCGCGGCGTGTGCTGCAGGGTGAACCACATGGGCGGTAGCCGTAGCCCTGATCGCCACTCGATGACCGTGTGCCCGCTCTTGCTGCTGTTACAGGACCGACAGCACGGGGCGAGGTTGCCCTCGTAGTTCGTACCGCCGCGGATCAGAGGCAGGACGTGGTCGATCGTGTCGGCTGGTCGTGCCGCGCAATAGGCGCAGGTACGGCGCTGCTGCTTCCACCTTGCGAGCAGCGCGCGCCGCTGCACGTAGGTGAGACCTGGCGCCGCGTTCTCACGCTGGCCCCGACGAACCCGAACGTCGGCGGGGTGGCGGATCCTGCGGGCCCTGGCTGCCCACCTGCTCGAACATCCCCGGGAGCAGAACCGCCGCGGGCTGGCCGCTCGCGCACGGTATGTCGTGCCGCACTCATCGCAGGCCCGATCGATCTGTGTCAAGCGGCGCCCCATGGTGGCCTCCGCTCCGGTGGTTCAGCGGCGGGTGCGCTCGAGGACAACGCCGATCGCGTCGGTGAGCATGGCCTGCGCATCGGACGCGGTCATCAGGGTCAGGTCGAGGGACTGCGCGGTCAGCTGCGCCTGCACCTCGGCGTGCACGTCGTCCACCTCCTCGGTGGTGAGGCCACGCCATAGGCCAGCAGCAGCGATGATCCATCCGAGCATGATCACGTCCAGTCCGGTGAGGTGGTGAGCTCGCGCCCCGTCTCGCCTCGACGCTTCGCGTTCGTGCGGTGCGCTCCCCCGCTGTAGTTGCAGGACGCGCACTGGGGGCCGTAGTTCGCGGGATCGTATGGATCGGTGAGGCCGAGGTCGACGTCGACGTAGTGGCCGACGGTGATCGCCTTCGGGTCAGGCTTCCGTGCTGATGCGAGCAGCTCCTTGCCGCATGACCAGCACGGCTGCACCTCACCACGGGAACGCACCTCGGCGAGAGCGCGCGCATGTCGAGGATCCTTGTGCACCGCGCTCACGACTACCTCCGTGCGGGAGTGTCTCCCCCAGCTGAGTGCCCAGCCCATGAACGCACGCCAGGTGTTCAGCCAGACGCTGACCGGGCAACCCTGATGGATCGCACCGCGCGAGGAGCCTACTAGCGGGGGCCCTTCGCGCTCTCCCGCTTCGCTTCACGCTGTTCGTTCTGCAGCGCATCCCACAATAGGTTCACAACGATGAGGAGAGAAAGCACTACATACGCCAGTGCGGCGGCACCTATCCCACTCAAGGCGCATGCAACTATGTGTACGACGAGAGGTGCACAGTCAAGGTCTAGATTCGCCAGGATGAATACGGCAATCGCCGCGACCACAGAAGCCAGCAAGCTAGCCAATGTATGCGCTGCAGCTTCATTCAGCGCACGCACATCGATCTCATCCACATCTCTATGGCGAGACATGATCCGTTCGCGCCAACTTGCTATCTGTGCGAAGCCAGTGAGGAGCGCCCCTGCGAGAAGGGCACATGCCGCCAATAGTTGGTCGGCGTGCGAAAAGACAAGCTGGAGGCCACCCACGACAATCCCAACCAGGAGCGGCAGGCCGAACAGTACCCACAGTGCGACCGTGTCGACCGGTTCCACTCCCGACAGCCGCCGTTTTCGTAGCCCGTCCGACAGCCCGCGAAGGAGCGGTCGAGGATCTAGCCTTTCAGACACTCCTCCACCTCACGGGGATCGATGGTGCTAATTGGAAGGCGCTCCTGCCTGGCGATAGTCGCGACGCGAGGGGCGACGCGGTCGTAGTAGAACCAGGTTGATGGCGGCCCGTCCGAGACGGGGTAGGTGAACACATCCCGCAACGTGTCGACCGCGATCGTGGTTGTATCGCGTGCATCGCTACGCACGCTGATCGCGGCATTCTCATAGCGGTCACCTTCGTCTTCGTCCAGGAGGTCCCTTTCGTAAAGCAAAGCAGCAAGCTCCGACACTCCCTCGACCTGCGTCATCTTCTCGCCACGTCGGCGTCGGGCGGACCACGTGCGACCGATCGCCCGACCGACATCTTGCACGTCGGCGTCACGCAGCGTGATCCGAAGGACACGACTGACTTCGGGGCGGTTGGAGCCACGACTTGACGCACGCGTGCTTTTGAAGGTCGCGGTCGCAGAGTCTGCGCCACTCAAGATCGAATCAAGGTACTCGTTGTCGGCGGCCTGATTGGCCTCGAAGAGGAGTTTGAAGTGAACCTGCTTGGCGGGAAGGGGCTCGCGTCGTTCACGTGCCTTCTTACGATCCAGCTTCTCCCGTGCTTCCGCCTTCTTGCGGCGGTCGTAGCTCTCGCGAGTCATCAAACTCAATAGGCGCTTGAGCGGATCCCGGCGCTTGATGGTCTGCACCACGATGAGGAATCGGTCCTCGATATCGCGCGGAAACAGAAAGGCTACCGAATGGTCTTGCTCTGGAGACCACTTCTCAAGATTCTTCGGCTTCTTGGCCGTCCGGGTTGCCTGCCTGTGGCTACCCGATTCACCCATCGCGACCGCAACGTGCACCATGCCTTGACTCACTACGACGGGTTCGTGGACCGTGACACTCACCGTGGGCTTTTCCGGTTCCCCGTTGTCGGGTGGCCGCGGAGCGAAGGTCTTCGTGCCCTGTGCGAAGAGGGCCTCGAGCAACTCGATCACTTCGCCGCGGACAGTTGACGAATCAGAAGCGTCTAGTGCGTCCCGCCCCTTGCGCTGGTTCGGGAACGCTTGGACGACGAATACGCGGAAGCCGTGGGCACGAGCCATAGCGCAAACATAGCGAACAATCAGCCGCGCTGCCGATGCGACCAACACCACGGCATCATCCAGAACTCGCTTCATCATTACGGTATGGGGTGACACCGAAGGCCGCGCAACCGCGACACGCCGCAGCTGCCACTCCCGGTATGTCACGATCTGACGGTCGCGGGGGCTTGGGATCCAACCGAATCCGGCCCCGACCAACCCCTCACATCTGTGCGTTGAATCGCTGGCATCGCGGCCTCGATGGTCAGTTCTGAGTTCTCGTAGGTCGGAACTGACCAAGCCACTCAGCGCGGCCTCGCCTTCAGACACGGTGCCACGTATCGTCCAAGGATGAGCACGCGTCGCGCCAGAGGTTCGGGCAGCATCTTCCGTGACCAGCGTGGCTACTGGACGGTTGTCGTTCCGCTTCCGAGCGTCGACGGCAAGAGGAAGCGAAAGGTGTTTCGCTCACGCAGCCGCGAGAAGGTGATGGCACATCTCCGCGCGTTTGAGGATGCGCGGCGGGGCACAGAACTGCCACAGCCATCGATGTACCCGACGAGTTCTGGTACCACCGTGGGTGCTTGGTTTGAGTATTGGCTAGTCGAGTGCGTCTATCCCCAACTGCGGCCGAAGACGGCAGAGGGCTACCGCTCGATCGTCAAGAACCGTATCGTTCCGGCGCTCGGCGCATCAACGCCAATCAGTGAGGTACGGGCATCTGACATTCGCCGCATGCATCACCTAATACGCGAGTCCTGTTCATCCACTACTGCCCTCAATGCTCACGCGGTGGCGGCGCGCGCCTTCCAGGTAGCAGTCCGCGAAGACGAGATTGAGCGCAACCCGGTGAGACTCGTCGACCCTCCGCGGCGCAACTACACGCCCCTCGATGTACCAAGCACGTCAGAGGTGCGGGACCTTCTCAGGATGCTGCAATCGCACCCGGACGGTCTGAGGTGGACCACGTTCATCCTTACTGGAGCTCGGCGCGGTGAAGTGCTTGGGCTCGAGACCGACCGAGTCTCGGAGTCGCACGTCGACATTAGCTGGCAACTTCAACGTCTGAAGCGCGGGCCGAGCGGCCTACCGATCGCTCCCCCAGACTTCCAGTACCGGCACCTCTATGGGGGTTACTACTTCACGCGTCCGAAGACGAAGGCCGGGTGGCGTGTCGTTCCCCTCATCCAACCCCTGTCAAGCATGATGCGAACCCATCTCGCTGAAATGGAACCCAACAAGTGGGGGCTGGTCTTTACCCGCAACGGGCGGCCGATCGATCCTGACTCGCAGACCAAAGCGTGGCGAGAGATCTCCCGAGCGCACTTCGGCCCGGGCAGGCACGTGCGACTTCACGACCTCAGGCATGCGGCCGTAGATCTGCTCTACGCAGCGGATGTCCCCGAGGACGTGATCATCGAACTCGTCGGCCACACGACGCGAGCTATGACTCGCTCGTACAAGAGCCCCGCCAAACTCGACCGCTTGAGCAACGCAATGAGGAGGGTGGAGGGCCTGCTTGACGGCCCTAGCGGGCGACCGGGAACATTCGACCATGGACGATGACTTCGAATCAACATTGCGCCGTATCGTCCGGGAGGAACTTGGCCACGTCGTCGACGACGTTGCTACACGCAGGTTCTCGAACGCCTCCCTTGCTGCAGCGATCCGTGCCGAGATGTCCCGCACGGGCAGAAAAGACAACGAGCTCGTCGCGGTGTTAGGTCTCACCCTTCCCACCGTTCGAAGCCGGTTACAGGGCTACTACGACCTCAAGCCCGGCGAGCTTGAGAAGGTCGCGGCCTTCTTGGGGATCGGCGTTCGAAACATCCTTGAGTCGGCGGCGCTCGGCGATCGACTGGAAGTCATCCGGAGAGGGAAGTTGTTTTCTCCCGAACCCCTTGAAGTCGACGACTGGGCGCAACCCCCTCGACGACGACCTCACGTCAACCCGTGACCCAGTCCGCAGAAAGTCCGCAGAAACCGCATCGAAAGACAACATGCTCCACCAAATGCCATCGCTAGATCCGCCTAATCACGCGGATCCAGGAGGCGCACAACATGAGCCAACACCCCCTCAGGAGTTCGAGCTCTACTTCGGGGTGTAGCTCCAAGGAGGGTTCCGGCGCCGTTCTCTCTAGTCTGCGGAACCCAATGAATACAAGGATCCCCGGCGGTTTCACACCGACCGGGGATCCTTGTATGCACGGAGGTCTACGGGTTTCACCGGCCGCGTTCTCGGCCATCAGAACGATGGCTTTTGTACTTCGGGGTCTGATTCACAGGATGTCTCTGGAGCCGCGCTTCCGGTCTCCGAGGCCAGTAATTTACTGAACCTCAGGCGGCACTTGCCATCTCGGGCTCAGACTGCTTCCCTGAGCCCTACCCCTTAACTCTCAGGCGTCCGAACGGCTCGAATCCGGTCGATGCCCGCGTAGTTTCAGGCCTCACATCATGCGGGACACGTCACGAGATGCATGGTTTGCATGATTCTGGTCCCCTTTTGATCCCCCTTGCGAAGCGCTTAGAAGGGCTCTCTCGAGTTACCCTCCACCGCCATTCTCATTTTGTTGCCGCGTCACGCCGCAAGCGCCAAATTGACCCCTCCAAGGGGTAGACCATCCCCTACTTCAGCGGTGCGGGGACGCCCCGTTAACTCGACAAAGACAGTGCTCCGCTCCCTGGTGTCGCTTGAACGTCACTGCCACCCGCCACACTGGTCTTATGCACCTTCCGATCCAAGCCCAAGCGACGACGCTAGAGCCTGAGCAGGCGACGATCCTCGACGACGAGTTCTTCCTTTCCGATCCGCTCGGTCATTTCTCTGCCCGAATCACGATGCTGCTTGAGGCAAGCCGATCCGACTACCAGGCATCCCCAGAAGTCGAGGCAGAGTTTTTCCGAGCGCTCGGCCTCGAAGGAGCGGATGCGGCTCTCCACTTCGATGTGAAGCATCGCCGTGTCCAGGTGGCGGTTGATGCGCTCTCACTGCGCCACCAGGCCGCTGAAGCGCTCACAAGATTCATCTACGCCCGGGTTGCGGCAACCCCGCGCTCTGGAGACGCCGCATCAATCTGGCTCGCGATCGCTGACAGTCCGACGCCCATGATCAAGGTTATCGAGAGTAACAAGGAGGCCTTCGACGCTGACCAACACCGCTTTCTCCAGCTGATCTTCCCGCCAGGAACGGTCGTCGAGGGCCCGGCCATCGGCGCAGCGGAGACAGCGCTGGAATGGGCTAACCATGCGGTGTGGCTACTGATGAATGATGAACTTTCGATCAATGCGGCGCACAACAAGCTAAAGCACGGTCTGGCCGCCTCAGCGCGTGGAGATGTCCGCATCGAGTTCATCACAACACCGCCGAACGAGGACGGAACCATCCCTGTGAGTGCATTCGGGGAAGGCAAGTCGATGCCCCTCTTCGACCGTCCGATGCTCACCTACTTGAGCCGCCCACCGAGAGAACTTAGGCAAGGGCTGGAGGCGGTCTCGCTTCGGGTTGATCTGAGCGTCGTGCTCGCCGAGACATGGATGTTGGCAACGGTCTACGCGGCCATGTTCCACATCGCGGCACGCGAGCACTACGGCGAGAGTCTCCCCGAGGGTGTCGCGCCGTATCCCACGCTCGTCGTCGGCCGCCTGCCTGAACACGTCATCGGCGGCCAGCCCCTGGGGTATCGGTCGGCGGTGACACTCCCGCCCGACGGAACGACCCGGCCACGCCCGTCAGGCGTCTTCTTCTACAAGAGCTTCTGGCCGATGAAGATCGACTTTGAGAGCAAGACCAGCGGGATCGTCGTCGACGGGTAACGCGGCAACTGGCCAAGGGCAGATCGGATAGCTTTGCGGCGACATGCGTCAGGCGTCTAGTTCGGGAAGCTGGAGCCTAGGATGATTCGCCAGAGACGCTTCGCTTCGTCGTGATCCCCTCGGACTTCAGCGTCGTTCGCTTTGCGGGCGCGCTCCGCTGCCGAGCCGAGTCCTTGGAGCACTTCCTGGCGGGCAGCCGAGGTGAGATAGCCGCTGAGAATTCCGGACTGACCGCCGGGATCGCTAACGTCGAGGTGCGACGGCGCCCACTCGAAGAAGCTGGCGAGCGCGCTCTGCCTGTTGCCGCCGAGTGTCTTGAACGTCCGCGCGGCGATCGTTTCCAGGTGGAAGGAACGGAGCCGCTTCGAATGTGCGTTGTTCCATTTCTTCAGTAGCCGCACCAGCGGTGCCAGGTGATACCCGAGATCGGCGTGCTTCTGGGCGAACCACGCGTTCGCCACGGTGGGGGCCGTGTTGATCCATCCACCATCACCGCCTGGCAGTCCGTAGACGTCGTTGCCGTGGGAGAACACGGGCGCCACATCGACGTGGCCGCCGTTCTGGAAGAAAATCCGGACGGCTTGTCCGCGAGCGCCTACCTGCGCCGTCGACAGTCCGTTGTAGGCGCGGCGCGCGCGGTAAAGGAACGCTTGCGAATCGAATCGGTAGGTGTTCCATGCACCGTTCGCGTTGGAGAAGATCGCTAGGACATCAATGTCGTCCATAGGTCGGACGATGGTGCTCTTCGCGGCCGAGCCCATCAGGATCGCGCGACTGAACGGTAAATCACTCGTGGCGGGAAAGGCGGCGGTGAGGTTTTCCACAACGCGGTCTTTGCGCGCGTTGATGATTGATGTCTTCTGATAGTCAGTGACCGAGATGTCGGTTACGAACTGTGCCATCGCTTGGCTGGTAGTAGTCATTTTCCCTCCGTGCGAGCACGCTTGCTCAGCTGCGCGGCAGCGGACGACATGGCCGCCTCGTTCTTTCGACGCTGAAGCTTGTAGATGAAATCTGGGACGGTAGGGGTGTCGCGGCGCAGCTCGAATAGTGATTCTTGCCAGACGCGGAGGTTCTCCCCGGTGATCGGGTCATCCCCGTTGCCGACTCTGCTTTCGATTTCACGGTAGAGAGCCTCCCGATCCTTGGCTGAGCGAATAATCCCGACGATGTACTCAGTGACGTCGAGGAACGCTGGGAGCAATGGGAGGGCGACGCCGAGCAAGAAGGTCACGAGCGTCAGCCCGGTGACGACGCAGATGGTGGTGAGCGCTGCCGCCCAGAGCACGGAGACAACCGACCAGATTATGCCGGTGAGTCGCAGCAAGCGGTAGCTGTACGCGGCGTTCGAGCGTTGTGCGATAGCAACGGCGACCTCGCCGGGATCATCATCGGCGACGACGTACCATCCGAGCATCTTCTCGCGCGCGGCGACGTCGGCAAGGTCAGAATCAGGCCCCGCAACGAGGGAGATGTCTTCAAGCGACGGGAGCTTTGGGCGCGGAGTCCCCGCCGGCATCTTGTAGACGTAGAAGTCGAACTGCTCCTGCACCGCAGCGGCCTCTTCGGTGCTCTTCTTCTGGACGTACATCAGCAGCGTGCGCCCCAGGAACAACCACGCTCCCGCGATGCTCCCCAGCACCACGCTGCTCTGTGGCCAGATCACCGCCACGATCGGCGCGGCCAACCCGATGACGAGCATCCCGAACCAGCGGATCGAGACCCACCGCTTCGCGCGTGAGTAGAGGCGTTTCTGAGCGATCAGCAGGCGCAACGCGTCAAGTTCGTCCTGACGGCGAAGGAGCGTTACTCCTGTCGCAGGTGGTGTGTACTCGTTGGAATCATTCATGGTCGGCACTACCTGTTGAAGAGCAGTTTCAACTGCTCGATCGCATGGGCGTCCTTGCCGTCCGATTCGAAATCCCTGGCTTTGTTCGCCCGCACGACGGCGGAGCCGAGCTTGGAGAGCGCGTCAAGGCGCTTCGCCTCTGACGAGCACGCCCCGAACCGCGAGCCGAGACCAGTGGGGTCGTTCATCGCCGCCAAGTTCGCGTCGTACATCTTGTTGAGAGCCAGATAGAGATCCCAGAACGGCAGGTATGTCGACTCCCCCTCGAGATGCTTGGCAGCCCGCATCTCCAGATAGCAAGAAGAGATCGGGACGTTGCGGAGGTACTTCCAGATCTTGAGCTGTCGGGCGAGCGCTTTTGCAGCCCCGTTGTGCTTCGTGTTGACGTCGTTGACGTACTTGTTGTGCGACTTCGGATACGACTTCATCCACCCGTCCGCAGGATCGGCGATCCAGTAGCCGCTGTCAGAGGGGTACGCGGGAACAACCTCAACGACTCCATCGGAGAAGTAGCAGACGACGGCTGGCCGGCTGACTCCGATTGTCGTTCCCTGGAACCGTGCCTGCAGTGTCTCCTTGACCCGGTTCAGCATCGTCCATGGTGACGATGGCCGCACGCCCTTGAGAGAGACCATGTAATCCGCGTCGCTGTGCTGCCATACCCCGGTCCCATGGCGCAAAGAACCGATTTCGAACATCTCGTACACGCCGAGGAACGCATCCAGCCGCGACTCGATCGACGCGCGATGACTTTTTGCCGCATCGAACTGCGTCGAGGTCGGCGTGTAGAGGCTGTTCAGGCTGTTCAGCCACGAGCGGGCGGTCTCAGTCATCACTGCGCCTCCCGGCCGACCCGGCCCACGGACAGAGCGCCGTTCGGCGCCGCAGTATCCGAGGAGCCCCTCAGACTGGGTGACACGCCTCCGTCGGCTTGGCGGTCGTCTCGACGAGATCGTCGTGCTGCTCTGCGTCTCATGTGTGCTGGCGCTCCTTTGCGCCAGGGCGCGGGTAAGGTGTAAGTCATCTCGCTTTCTAGGCTACCGGCGACCTCCGACAAGGGTGGGGGGCCTCACCGTCAAGGCGTTGTTGCCTCACGGCTGAGAGCTTGGAACGCTCAACCACGATGAGAGCTTCGGGGCACTCTGACCCGATCCCAATTGCGACCGTCATGTCCGTGGTCGGTCGTAACGTGGAAAGGTGCTTCTCGAACGCCCGTCGCCGCGCTATAGCGACTTCCGCCAAGCCGTTCGACGGTTCACACCATCCTCTTTTCTGCCCGCCCTTGCTGCGCACACCGCTCAGCTCGATCCGCTCATCCGGGGCCGTGAGTTCCGAAACGACGGGCGCTGGCCGTGGGCCGCTTCCGCGATGGCCCGCGAGTCGGTGCTGTACTCCAACGAGCACCGCCACGGCGGCACCCCTACGGAACACGACTTCGCGAAGCTCTACAACTACTTCAACAACGTGTACGAGCCAGAAGACGACCCGAGTGTCTCCGACATCATCACCCCACTGGTCTACGAGCAGTTCGGCTACGGCGAGTCCGAGTTTGAAGAGCTGTCCCGCGTCTGGGCACTCTTCGGCGATCCGACGCTCGGCACCCCAATTCCCTGGGACGAGGTCTTCGGCATGGGACTGGGGGAGGTCGGGCGGGCCGCACTTTTCCTGCATGCCTGGGCAGCCCACAATGCCGGCTATATCGACTTCGCGCTACTGGATGCTCCGCACATGCAGGACGTCTTCGAGCGCGTGCTGCCACGAAGCGATGCCGAGAACCTCATTCGGCACTTCACGACGACGATCGAGGGCGCCCGGTCCCTAAGCTCGGAAGCTCTCGCCGTGCCACGCAACCGGCAGCGCTTCGCTTTCAATCCCTTTGTGGCCCGACCGCTGATCGATCTCGGCACCGGTGGCGTCTACGCACCGCAAAGCATGCTCGTCTCCCGCGCCATCTTTCCGACCAACCTTTACTACGTCGGCATGAAGCAGTGGGGACTTCCGTTCGCTGAGAACCTTGGCGCCCGCGTCGAGCACTACGTCGGCCGCCAGCTGCGGCTCATCGCGGGCGACCACGTCGAGGGCGAGATCACATACGGCAAGGGCGACAAGTCCGTCGACTGGATCTGGGTCACCGACAAAGCCGTGGTGCTTATCGAGTGTAAGAGCACGCGCATGACGCTCGGAGCGAAGGCTGCCGATGCTTCGCTCGGCGCGGTGGTTGCCCGCTCGCTCGGGAAGGCGAGAGTACAGATCGACCGGACAGCCACGCTCATCCACGACCGGCATCCTGCGTTCGTACACATCCCCGATGACCGGCCGGCTATCGGGCTCATCGTGACCGCCGAGCCGTTCTATTTCGGCAACGCCGGGATCCTGCCAGAGTACGGCGCACACGGCAGCACGCCGACACAGGTCGCATCGCTGTGTGAGCTGGAGTACTTCGTATGCCTGGAAGAAGGTGAGGCAATCAGTCTTCTACAGTCTGTACTGGCTGATGCGGAGAAACGTACATGGTCGCTGGCGAGCGTCATGAAGGATCTACGTGAGGTCGGTAAGAACCCGATCCTCGAAGCCGCATGGAAGCACTACGAGTACCTCGATCTTGTTGGGCCCCTCGCAGAATCGGCAACTTCGAGTGACGCCAGCTGAGGGCAGGCCTCGCCAGGAAGCGGCTCGCGAGCCTCACCGCTTCGATGATCCGTAGTCGCTGCGAGCGCGCCGGGAGCCTCCGACGGTCGGCAGACAATGACAGCCCCGCACGCAGTCTCACCCCCATCGCGCGACTTTGAGAGCCTCAAACCAGTCGCGACGACTGACCGAACGGTTCAGGTGTCAATACCCGCGAACACCTCGTCGAGCGCGACGGCGGCGACTTCGACGATGAGTTCGGGCCGCTTTGCATAGTGGCCCTCGGTGATGCTGATATCACTGTGCCCGAGAAGGTCTCGGGCGACCTCGATGCCCGCCGCATCCGACACGGCCGCAGCGACCGCCTTACGGAGACTCCGAAAGGTGAGGTGCTCGGCGTCGACCCCGATCGCGAGCAATTCCGGCTCGAATTCGCGGCGGAACATCCGCAACAGCTCGCCGAGCGCGCTTGCGTCGCGCGGGCGACCGCGCTCGGTCGTGAACAGCAAGTCGTCTGGGTTCCGTTCGGGGTCGGGGACGTGGTTCGCGACGAGCTCACTCAGGACCTTCCCCGCGAACTTCGGGACCCGAACCCAACGCTTCTGCCGCTCCGCCTTGGGTGAGTCCTGACGAAAGAGGCCACGGGACCTCGTGCGCACCATCGTCCCGCCTACCCAGACGAGCACGTCCATGATCAGGCTTCCATCCGGTTGTTCCACCGCCTCGAACCGGACGTCCCGGAACCGGATCGCGATCGGCTCCGAAGTGCGCTCCGAGGTGCCGAGCGTGATCAGGATGTAGTCGGCGAGCAGCTTGAAGTTGGGCCGGCGACCCACCGGGTAGCGCGCCCTGTGCCGCTCTGGCCACACCTCGCGGATGAGATGAAGGATGTGCTTGACCTGCACCGCGTCGAGGTCGAAGTAGACGGTGTCCGGCTCGTCCGCGCGTCTGGTCGCACGGATCGGGTTCGCCACGACGACCGCGCCGTGGCGCGTCTGCTGGAGCGACCCGGCAGCTCTGAAATGGCCTTGCTGAATCGCCCAGTCGAACATGAGTGACATCACGGTCCGGACCTTGTTCGAGGTCGTCACCGACTTCTCCCGAGCGAGATCTATGAGCAGTCCGTCGGCCCTGTCCGCGGTGATGTCAGCGATGCGTATGGCGCCGGCGCGCGGAATGACGTGTGCGCGGACCACCGATGCGTAGCCATCGACAGTCTGCTCCCGGCGCTGTCGCAGCACCCGCGGATCGTCGTCGTGATAGGCCGCCTTGAGCCAGGCCTCTGCGAGCCCGGCGACGGTCATCAGCCGCTCTCGTCGAGCCAGGACCCGGCCGACGATCACGTCGACCGCAGCCTGCAACTCGGCGAGCGCTTCCTCATTGGTCGCCCCGCTGCCACTCGGACGGTGCTCTTTGCCGCCGCCGTCGTAGACCCGACCGCGCGCCACGACGAAGCCGCTCGGATCGACTGTGTACTGCACAGCGCCGAGTTCGCCAAGGGGTCGCCTTCGCCGCCCCATCAGTCGTCCTTCCCGTCGGTCGGCGCAACCAGCTTCCCGGCGATGAACGCGACGATGTCCTCTTCACGGTAGCGAACGTTGCGCGGGGACAGCGCGACGAACGGCAGCCCGAGCCCCCGGCGCCGCGAGCGTGTCGTTCGCCAGTCAGCAAGGGTTCGAACGGGGATTCCCGTGAAGTCGCTGAGTTCGCGCGGGGTCCAGAGTCGGATTCGATCATCGGTCATGCTCAGCAGGTGTGCGGCGTCTCCCATCGACGCCAAGCGACCTCCGCATGACGGCCGAAAATCAAGTGGATGGACAGGTTCTCGGACTGATTCGATGGCGACGGCACGCTTGCACACGCCCGCACTTCCCTTCATTTCTAAGGGAGTGCGGCTGAACAGAACACCTTCCGGGGCACCCGACTTGCCGTCGAGCTCTACTTCGGCGTCTGATCAGATCTTGCGGGACGCCTGCGGCTCGTCCGCAGGCGTCCGCAGAGTCTCAAGAACCCGTCTCAGCATCCCCCGGCTGAGGCGGGTTCTTTCGTGGTTCCACGACGGCCGCGAGCTCTGCCCCTGCTACCGGGCAATCGACTCGGCTGAAACCGCAGGCTTCCACCGCAGGAGCCTGGCCGCATCTGTGAGGTGATCAAGTAGCCTCGTCGCATGGCAGACGACGTCAGGAACCTGCGCGAAGCTCTCTCGGCGATCGAAGACTATTGGCAGCCTCATCGGCTCACGAGCATCAACGACTACGACGTCAAGGTGGTGAAGCTGCAGGGGGAATTCGTCTGGCACACCCATCCCGATACTGATGAGTTGTTCATGGTGGTGCGTGGTCAGCTGACCATCCAACTCCGTGATCGAGACGTCATCCTCAACCCGAATGACGTGTTCGTCGTGCCGCGGGGCATCGAGCACTGCCCGAAGGCTGAGGAAGAAGTGCACGCGATCCTGTTCGAGCCCATGGGGACGGTCAATACCGGGGACGCAGGCGGCGAGTTGACCTCGGAGCTGCGCGAACTCGACTAACCGGTGACGAGCACGTTGGTCCACGCGTCTCCGTCCCCGGCATCCGCGAAGACGCTGCTCGACGCGCGCGCCCGCATACGCGGCTGAGCGCGCTCCGCGGCTTACCGTTGCCTGGGGGCGGAGGAGGACTGCGATGGGCCACGGACACGCACACACATCGTCGGCGCATCGAGACGTCTTCGTCGCCCGTACGCCGAAGCGGATCCTGCTGACGATCCTCGTCGTCATCGGAGTCACCACGATCGTGGGGCTGCTCCTCCTCTGGCCCTCCGGCGGCCTCCCCACCGGACCCGCCTCCGGCGCGGCCCCGAGTCAGGGGGCGACCTATCCGACGGGCGAGATCACCGCCATCACGCCCGGATGCAACGTGGGCCCGTCCTCCGGCGGCTCGGGGCCGACGGGTGGAAACGGATCCCCCGGCGGATCCGGCGGCCCCTCGGACCCGTCTGGCGCCGCAGGCTCCGCAAGTGGAGCGACCGGCTCAGGGACGAACATCGGATCCGGAGCCGCGGCGTCCTGCGCGATCGCCAAGGTGAAGATCGATTCCGGGCAGCGTGCGGGCGACACGGTCACCATCATGCTGAACGGACCGTTCGCGCGCGCCGGGCTCCGTCCCGGTGACCGGCTGGAGCTCATGGAGGTCCGGCTCCCCTCGGCCCCCGGCGTCGTGCAGCCGGGAGGCGTCGATCCCGGGATCTCGGCGTTCGGCGTCGTGCGGACCATCCCGCTGGCGGTGTGGGCGGGACTGTTCGTCGTCATCGTGCTGGCCGTCGGGCTTCTCCGCGGCCTGCTCTCGCTCATCGGACTGGTGTTCAGCGGGGCGATGATCGTCATGTTCATGCTTCCCGCTCTGCTGCACGCGGGACCGGCGATCCCCATCGCGCTCGTCGCGTCCTCGGCGATCCTCTACGTCGTGCTGTACCTCGCCCACGGCGTCTCGATGCGCACGAGCGCCGCCCTCGCGGGAACGCTGGCCGGAGTGGCCGTGACCGCGATCCTCGCGCAGCTCGCCGTGGGCACCACCCGGCTCAGCGGCCTCGACGAGAGCGCCGGCTTCCTGGCGCCGATGGTGCCGCAGGTCGACTTCCAGGGGCTGCTCACCTGCGCGATCATCATCGCGGGACTGGGCGTGCTCAACGACGTGACCATCACGCAGAGCTCCTCGGTGTGGGAGCTGCGCGCCGTCGCCCCCGAGCTGTCGCGGCGGCAGCTCTTCGGGCGCGCCATGCGCATCGGACGCGATCACATCGCATCCACGATCTACACGATCGTGTTCGCCTACGTCGGGGCGTCGCTGAGCGTCGTGCTCCTGCTCTACGTCTACAACCAGCCGATGCTGAACCTGCTGAGCCTCGAGGACATCGCCACCGAGATCGTCCGCACCCTGTGCAGCGGCATCGGTCTCGTGCTCGCGGTGCCGTTCACCACAGCCATCGCCGTGGCGCTGGTCCCGCCGCGTGCGGTCGCCTCCGAGGGCGAGCCCGCGCCGACCGAGCTGCCCGAGGACGATGCCGCCAAGGTCGAGTGGCTGCGCACGCTCCGCACGGTGGAGAGCCCGCTCTTCCCCGCCGCGGACACGAGGACCGCCGGCGAGCGCGGCTGACGCGCGTCCTCACTTGGGAGACCGGCCAGCCTGCGTCGGGGAAGCTCCCCTGGATGCTCACCCCGGCAGGGGCGGGAAGCTCGGGATCGGCACGGGCTTCCCCGAGCGATTCGCGAGCGCGTCCATCCGCGCCTTCGTCTCGACGCTCGGGACGTAGGGATGCCAGTGCCGGGAGACCTCACGATCCCAGTCCGACCCGTCCGCCCGAGGCGCGCCTGGCGCCGGATCCATGATGCTCATGAGACGACGGTAACCAGCCCTCCGACCGCCGAGAAGGGGCTTGCGTTCCGGCGTCCGCTGTGCCCATCGGCCCGCAACGGCTAACCGGCTCAGGCGCGGACCAGCAGAGCCCCAGGGCGGATCCCCGCCCTGAACGAGCGCACCTGACCACGCTCCTCCCCGTCGATCTGGAACGGCTGCGGGCGCCCCAGCTCGACCTCGATGCTGCGGGCCGAGACATGCCGCACCACGTCCGTGCTCGTCGTTTCGCCGCCGAGGAGCCGTCGCAGGCCGTTGTCCCAGACCACGGTACGGACGGTCTCGAACCAGTCCGGGACGCCGTCCGCGCTGATGAGCAACAGGTCCAGCTGTCCGTCGTCCGGCACGGCATCGGGCAGGAGCGTGATCCCGCCCTGGATCGTGCCGCAGTTTCCGATCATGAGCGTGTGGATGCGGGCGCGATCCCGGGGCTCGTCGTCGACGCTCAGCTCCACCGGAACGAGCTCGGTGCCCGCCGCCGCCGCTCCGAGCGCCTTGACGTACGCGAGCCAGCCGGCTTTCGCCTTCAAGTCCTCGTCCGTCTCCTCGAGCATGCGCGCGTCCAGGCCGAGTCCGGCCATCACCACGAACAGGTGCTCGCCCTCGGCCTCGCCGTCGGTCACCTCGATCGTGCCCACGTCGATGTGCCGGGGCTCCGCGGAGAGCGCATGCGCGACTGCGTCGGCCGTCCCCGTCAGCGGCACCCCGAGGTTCCGCGCGAGCAGATTGCCCGTGCCGTGCGGGAGGATCCCGAGGGCGACCTCGGTGCCCGCGAGCACCCCGGCCACGGCGCGGACCGTGCCGTCGCCTCCCGCCGCGAAGACGAGCTCGCATCCGGCTTCGACCGCCTCCTCCGCCATCGCCCGGCCCGGGTCGTCCTCCGTGGTGTCGAACACCCGGATGTCGGCATCGGGAAGGCGCTCCAGGATCGCCTCGCGCACCTCCTCCTCCGACTCGAGCTTCACGGGATTGCGGACCACGCCGATGATCGTCATGGCTCCATCCTCCCTGTGCGACGTCGGGAACGCCGCGAACGGCGCCCGCCAGCCGGAGAACCCGTCAGCCGTAGAACAGCGTCTCGAAGACCTTCCTGGCCCGGCGCGTGACCCGCAGGTACTCCTCCTCGACGGCCGCCGCCGAGCGATCCGGATAGCCGAGGATCCTGCCCACGCCGTCGAGTTCGCGAGGGTCGGCCGGAAGCACGTCCTTCGTCTGCCCCGTCAGCAGCGTCATCGCCGAGCGCAGCCGGCTGGACAGCCGCCACGCCTCGCGCAGGAGGTCGCCGGCGTCCTCCGGCACGAACCCCGACGCGACCGCGACCTCCAGTGCGGCGAGCGTGGAGGTCGTGCGCAATGCCGGCACCTCGTGCGCGTGCTGCAGCTGCACGATCTGGATCAGCCACTCCACGTCGCTCAGCGTGCCGGGGCCGAGCTTGAGATGGCGGCGCGGATCGACGCCCTGGGGCAGCCTCTCCCCCTCGACCCTGGCCTTGATGCGCTTGATCTCCCGCACGGAGGCCAGATCCAACGACGCGGGATAGCGCACGCCGTCGGCGAGCTCGATGAAGCGCTCGATCAGCTTGTGGCTGCCCGCGACGCCTCTGGCCCTCAGCAGCGCCTGCGCCTCCCAGGACAGCGACCAGCGGCGGTAGTACGCCGCATAGGCGTCGAGCGTGCGCACGAGCGGACCGTTGCGCCCCTCCGGGCGGAGATCGGCGTCGAGGTCGAGCGGCAGCCGATGATCCGTGAGGTGCTCGCGGAGGCCCGCCACGATCCGCGTGGCGAGCTGCTGCGCGCGCTGCGGCTCGACGCCGTTCGCGTCGTAGACGAACAGCACGTCCGCGTCCGACCCGAATCCCAGCTCTGCCCCGCCGAAGCGCCCCATCCCGATGACGGAGAAGTCCAGCGCGTCGTCCGCCTCCGGCACGACGTCGCGGCGCACCGCCCGCAACGCGGCCTGGATCGTGGCATCCGTGATCCCGGTCAGTGCGGCGGCGACCTCGTCGATCGTGAGCACGTCCAGAACCGCGCCCATCGCGGTGCGCAGCAGCTCGCGGCGCCGCAGCCCGCGCACCGCGCGCATGGCGTCCAGGATCGTGTCATGCCGAGTCTGGATCGCCCTGGCCTCCTCGTCGAGCGCCACCCGGGGCCGGGGCCGCAGCTGCTCCGTGCTCTCCAGCCAGGCGACGGACTCGGGGATCCACTCCATCAGCTCGCCGACGTAGCGCGATGAGGACAGCACCCGGGTGAGCCGCTCCGCCGCGCCCGAGGAGTCGCGCAGCATCCTCAGGAACCACGGCGTATCGCCGAGGCGCTCGCTGATGCGGCGGAACGCGATCAGACCGTAGTCGGGATCCGTGCCGTCGGCGAACCAGCGCACCATGATCGGCATGAGGTGCCGCTGGATCGTCGCCTTGCGGCTGAGCCCGGTGGTGAGTGCGCCGATGTGCCGGAGCGCGCCGGCGGGGTCGCGGAAGCCGATCGCCGCGAGCCGGTCGTGCGCCTGGCCCGCGGAGAGGGTGCGCTCCTCCTCCGGCAGCGAGGCGACCGCGCTCAGCAGCGGACGGTAGAACAGGCGGGTGTGCAGGTCTCGCACCTCACGGCGCACGTCCTCCCACACGCCGCGGATGCCGTCTGCCGTCTCGGCCAGGCCGGTGGCGCGGCCGAGGACCCGCAGCGCCTCCTCGTCGCGCGGCACGAGGTGCGTGCGCTGCATCTCGCGCAGCTGCAGCCGGTGCTCGATGAGCCGGAGGACCCGGTAGTCATGCGCGAACAGCCCCGCCTCGGCGCGGCCGATGTAGCCTCCGGCGACCAGGGCGTCGAGCGATTCCAGCGTCCCCCTGGTGCGGATCTGCGGATCCGTGAGCCCGTGCACGAGCTGCAGCAGCTGCACGGTGAACTCGATGTCGCGCAGGCCGCCGGGGCCCAGCTTGAGCTGGTACGGCACGTCTTCGGGCGCGATGTGCTCTGTGACGCGCTCGCGCATCCGCTGCACGCTCCCGACGAAGTCCTCCCGCGCCGCGCTCGACCACACCTTGGGCTGCACGGCGCTCACGTACGCCGCGCCCAGCGCCGGATCTCCGGCGATCGCCCGCGCCTTGAGGAGCGCCTGGAACTCCCAGCTCTTGGCCCAGCGGTCGTAGTACGCGACGTGCGAGCCGAGCGAGCGCACCAGCGCGCCCTGCTTGCCCTCCGGCCGCAGCGCGGCGTCGACCTCCCAGAGCGGCGGCTCGGCCTCGATCCCCGCCAGCGCCTGCATGGTCTCGCGGGCGAGGCGCGTGGCGATGTCGATCGCGCGGGATTCGGGGAGCCGCTCCTCGTCCGCGGTGCCGGCGACGTAGATGACATCCACATCGCTCACGTAGTTCAGCTCTCGGGCCCCGGTCTTGCCCATCCCGATGATCGCGAGCCGGGTGAGGGCGATGTCCCGGCGTG
>NZ_NCKN01000399.1 GCF_002257455.1 Microbacterium sp. 13-71-7 | reverse complement strand
ACCGAGATCTCGGCCGCCCTGCCGTCCTGACCGTCTGGTCGCAGAGAGGTGGGGCCAGGAAGCAGACGCTTCCTGGCCCCACCCTCCGGTCGCGGATTCCCGAGGTCGCTCAGCCCTTCGGGACGTTCTCGTCGGAGCGGTAGTGCCCGTCGCCCGACAGCGAGAGCGCGCTGAACCGAATCGGCCTCGACACGCTCTTGAAGTCGAGCGGGCAGTGGCGCAGGCCTGCCGGGATGTACAGCGCTCCCGAGGTCGTCACCGAGTACGTCTCGCCGTCGAGATCGATCAGCAGTTCGCCGCCGAGATCGTGCGGGTTCTCCGGATCCGATCCGGTCCAGATGAGCACCTCGTCGTAGTCGTGCTCATGCTCGTTGACCCAGTGGCTCGGCTCGTCCGTCGGGTTGATCCACGAATAGGTCATGTGGATCTTCGACCCGGGCACGTCGGCCGCCCGCATCAGGGCGAACGCGTCGCCGATGTGGGAGGGACGGGGTTCGCCCGTCCCGATGGCGCCCTCGTTCACGAGGTCGTCGGTGGAGTCCTGCATATGCCGGACGAACAGGTGCTCGTACTTCGCGGTCACGACTGATTCCTTTCAGATGAGGCGGCCTCCGCCTCTCTCCGGGGACGGCTGCGGAGGCCGCTGCCTCGACGCTAGGGAAGGCTCGGACGGCCGAGCCAGGGACTTCCATCGCCTGTTCTGGCACGTCCGCGGGGAAGGTGCCCCACGGCGTTCTCGCCGGCGTGACAATGATCGGCATGACCACTCTGAACGTGCTGTCCGATGACGCACAGCGCCCCCGCACCGACCTCGAGCGGCTCATCCGCCTGCCGCTGCGCCGCAAGCCCCGCATCCTGAGCCGATGGGTTCCCGCGATCCTCCTCGGGGCGATCTGCCTCGGCATCGGCGCGACGGTCGTGAGCGCGCCGGCGCTGCGCTGGGCCGTCGTCGGCGAGTTCCTCGTCAACCCGCGCATCCTGAGCGGCGTGCTCCTCACCGTGGTCTTCACGGTGCTGACGTTCACGATCGGGCTTCTGCTGGGAGTGATCCTCGCCGTCATGCGGCAGGCCGGCAACCCGGTGCTCACCGTCATCGTCACGAGCTACGTCTGGGTGTTCCGTGGGACTCCCCTGCTCGTGCAACTCGTCTTCTGGTTCAACCTGGCGCTGCTGCTGCCGTTCATCGGCATCCGCATCCCTGCCTGGGGAATCGTCCTCGGCGGCGAGACGAACGCCATCGTCACCCCCTTCCTGGCTGCCCTGATCGGGCTCGTCCTGCACACGGCGGCCTACATGGCGGAGGTCGTCCGCGGTGGATTCCTCGCGATCCCGCCGGGGCAGACGGATGCCGCGAAGGCTCTCGGCATGACGAGCCTCGGCGCCCAGTGCCGGATCGTGATCCCGCAGGCCATCCGCGTGATCCTGCCTCCGCTGGGCAATCAGTTCATCGACATCCTCAAGGCGACATCGATCGTCTCGGTGATCGGCGGCGGCGACCTGATGACCCAGGCCCAGCAGATCTACGGTCAGAACTACCAGGTGATCCCCCTCCTGGTCGTGGCATCGCTGTGGTACCTGCTGCTGGTGACCCTGGCCAGCATCGGCCAGTACTTCCTCGAACGCTCCGTCGATCGATCCAGACGACGCGTGGTCATCGCGAAGGAGGCGGCGCTGTGACCGTC
>NZ_NCKN01000398.1 GCF_002257455.1 Microbacterium sp. 13-71-7 | reverse complement strand
TCGGCAAGGATCCGGCCACGTTCTTCGTCGCGGCCTTCGCGAAGCTCGTCCACTCCGACGCGGCGGCGAACATCATGGTGCTGTGTCTCATCGCGTCGCTCGTGCTGGTCATGCTGACCTCCGTGGCCGACTCCTCGCGCGTGCTGTTCAACATGGGCAAGGAGGGCGTCACCGTCCGGGCCGTCGGAAAGCTCGACCGCCGCGGCATCCCGATGCGGGCGCTCAACGTCATGCTCGTGCTGAACATCGTGCTGCTCGTCGTGCTGCAGCAGCCCCTCGCCATCATCGTCACCGGCAACCTCGGCTACGTCCTCACGCACGTGCTCGCGGTCTCCGGCTTCGCCCTGCTCCGCAAGGACCGCCCGAACGCGGCACGCCCGATCCGGCTGCCGAACTTCCTCGTGCCGGTCTCGATCGCGCTCGCCGTGCTGCTCGCGGTCATCGTCGTCGTCGGCGCGACCGGCTTCTCGATCACCGGCTACGGCGGGATCCTCGAGCTCAGCATCGCGATCGGCATCCTCGCCCTCGGCGTCGTGATCTGGGCGTTCGTCCGGGCTCGCGACCGCCGCAACGGGCTCCTGCCGCAGACCGTCGACGACGCCGTCTGACCCTCCCTTCACCCGATCCCCTCGAGAGGAAACCCACCATCATGACCCTGTCATCCGTCGTCGCATCCGACATCCTCGTCCCGCACTCGCAGCTCTACATCGCCGGCGACTACGTGGACGCCGCCTCGGGCGAGACCACCGACGTCGTCAGCCCCGTCACCGGAGAGGTGATCGCCTCGGTCGCCGTCCCCGGGCGCGAGGACCTCGACCGCGCCGTCGCCGCCGCCCGCGAGGCGCAGCGCGCCTGGAGCCGCGTCGGGGTCTGGCAGCGCGCCGCGATCCTGCACAAGGTCGGCGACCTCATCGCGGCCAAGCGCGATCAGCTGGCCCATCTGCTCACGCTCGAGCAGGGCAAGCCGCTGACCGAGTCCTACGCCGACATCGACGAGACCGCGCAGCTGTTCCACCTGCACTCCGAGGACGCGGTGCGCCTGCACGGCGAGACCCTTCCGGCCAACGACACCCACAAGCGGATGTGGACCTTCTACCAGGGCGTCGGCACCTGGGCGATCGTGATCCCGTGGAACTTCCCCGTCCTGATGTTCTCCGAGTTCGCGGCCCCCGGCCTGGCGACGGGCAACGCGCTGGTCGTGAAGCCGCCGACGCACACGCCGCTCACGCTCCTCGCCACCGTCGAGGTGCTGGAGGAGGCGGGTGTGCCCGCGGGCCTGGTCAGCATCCTCCCCGGCGAGGGCGCGTTCGGGGCGGATCTCGTCTCCCACCCCGGCATCGACGCGATCGGCTTCATCGGATCCTCCGCGACCGCAGAGAAGATCGTCGCGACGGCCGGACTCAAGCGCTCGATCATCGAGGCGTCCGGCAACGGACCCGTGGTCGTGCTCGACGACGCCGACGTCGAGGCGGCGGCGCGCGCCGCGGTGCGCGGGGCCTATTACAACGCCGGTCAGGTCTGCTGCGCGACCGGGCGCGTGCTGGTGGCCAGCGCCGTCCGCGAGCGCTTCGTCGAGGCCGCGCGCGCCGCGGCGCAGGAGGCGGTGCTGGGCGATCCGTTCCACGCGGCGACCACGCTCGGCCCGATGAACAACCACGCGACCGCGAGCAAGGTCGACGCGCACCTCGCCGAGGCACGCGAGC